>JBMOFP010000391.1:0-1501 GCA_049318805.1 Bradymonadia bacterium | reverse complement strand
TTCTTGAACTTCACCAGCGCGAAGTCGGGCTCGACGCCCGTGGTGTCACAGTCCATCACCAGGCCGATCGTGCCCGTGGGCGCGATCACGGTCGTCTGGGCGTTCCGGTAGCCGTTCCGCTCACCGAGCTCGAGGGCGCGGTCCCAGTCCTCGCGGGCCGCCGAGACCAGGTACTCCGGGCATCGCTCGGGGTCGAGCGCCACGGGCCGGATCGACAGCCCTTCATACTCCCGGGCCTCGCTCGCCCACGCGGCGCGCCGGTGGTTGCGCACCACGCGCAGCATGGCGTCCCGGTTGGGCGCGAAGCCGGGGAACGGCCCCAGCTCACCGGCCATCTCGGCGCTCGTCCCATAGGACGTGCCCGTCATGATGGCGGTGATGGCCCCGGCGATGTTGAAGGCGTCCGGCGAGTCGTAGGGGATGCCAAAGACCATGAGCATCGTACCGAGGTTCGCGTAGCCCAGGCCGAGCGTGCGGAACTTCCAGCTCAGGTGCGCGATCTCGCGGCTCGGGAACTGGGCCATGAGCACCGAGATCTCGAGCGCGATGGTCCAGATGCGGCAGCCGTGCCGGAACGAGGCCACGTCGAACTTCGTGTGGTCGTCCAGCAGGAAGTGCATCAGGTTCAGGGACGCCAGGTTGCAGGCCGTGTCGTCCAGGAACATGTACTCGCTGCACGGGTTGCTGGCGCGGATGCGGCCATCCCCCGGGCAGGTGTGCCACTCGTTGATGGTCGTGTCGTATTGCACGCCGGGGTCGGCGCACGACCAGGCGGCCGTGGCGATCTTCTCCCACAGGTCCCGGGCCTTCAGGAGCTTGTGGACCTTGCCGTCCGTGCGCCGCGTGAGCTTCCAGTCGGCGTCCGCGAGGGCCGCATCCATGAAGTCGTTCGTGATGCGCACCGAGTTGTTGCTGTTCTGGCCGCTGACCGTGGCGTAGGCCTCGCTCTGCCAGTCGACGTCGAACTCGGGGAACTCGATGGAGGTGTAGCCCTGCTTCGCGAACTGGAGCACCCGCGCGATGAAGGACGGCGGCACGTCGGCCTTGTGAGCCTGCTGCAGCGCGCGCTTCAGCGCCTTGTTGTTCCGCGGATCGAGGCGGTCGACCCCCGGGCCGCAGTCGACCTGGGCGGCCTCCATGACGGCCGTGAGCTGCTTCTTGGTGGTGCGAGAGCCGCAGACCAGCGCCGCGACCTTCTGCTCCTCGCGGACCTTCCAGTCGATGTACTCCTCGATGTCCGGGTGGTCGACGTCGAGGGTGACCATCTTCGCGGCGCGCCGGGTGGTGCCGCCGCTCTTGATCGCGCCGGCCGCGCGGTCGCCGATGCGCAGGAAGCTCATCAGGCCGCTGGAGCGACCGCCGCCGGAGAGGCGCTCACCCTCGCCGCGCAGGCTCGAGAAGTTCGTGCCCGTGCCGCTGCCGTACTTGAACAGTCGGGCCTCGCGGACCCACAGGTCCATGATGCCGCCCTCGTTGACGAGGTCGTCGGACACCGACTGAA
>JBMOFP010000390.1:0-1505 GCA_049318805.1 Bradymonadia bacterium | reverse complement strand
GACCTCGGGGGCGTTCACCCCCGCCGCGCGCGAGAGCGCGTCGAGCATGTCCCGCATGCGCGCGGCGCGTCCCACGTGCGCTTGGTAGAACGTGGCGATCACCGCGTCCACCGCGGCCTCGCCGAGCAGGGCCGCCACGTCGCGGTAGAAGAAGGCGCCCTTCATGTAGGGCACCGTGGACCACAGGGGGTGGTTGCCGATGTCGATCTCTCCGCAGGTCTCTGGCAGGGCCACTGTGTTGAGCGCGTTGGCCGGGTCGCAGAGGAAGGCCATGTAGCAGCCGAAGTCGGGCCAAACGTCAACGCCGGCACTCGCCAGTGCCCGCGCCGAGATGTAGGTCGTCGTGCCCTCCGAGAGCACGAAGTCCTCCCAGCACGCGATGCGGACGCCGTCGCCGAACCAGCCATGTGCGGCCTCGTGGGCATGGACCTCGGGATCGTCGATGTCGGCGCGTCCGATGTGCCAGAAGGGGTGGTGTTCGATGCCCAGGGTGGGGTCGTCCTCCCAGTTTGCCGATACGCTGCCGACCGTATCGCCCAGGGCGTAGGGTCCGTAGGTGCGCTCCAGGAAGTCGAAGACCTGGCGCAACGGGGCCGTGCCCGTGGCCATGTCGGCCCCCTCCCCGGGCAGGTGCCAGGCCCGAAGGCGCGTGCCCGCGGCCGTCGTTCCGAGGTCGATCTCCGTGAACTCGCCGGCGGCGATCGCGGGCACGTAGGCGGGCACGTCGGCAGGGATCTCCCTTGGGTAGACCAGCGTCGTTCCGGGTGGCCCCCCCGTGACGGTGAGGCTGAATCGTTGCCCCTCGGCCGGGTCGGGGTGACAAGGGAACAGGTTCCCGCAGGCGTAGGGCCACAGGAACGTCACACCGTAGTCCGGGAGCCAGCCATCGTAGGCGTACTGCGCCTGGAAGCGGTAGCGCACGGTGAGCGCGACCGGCGCGTCGCCCGCGGGCACACCCACCGCGAGTCGGCCGCGCGCGGAGCGGAAGTTCAGCGGCCCGGCCGTGTCCTCCACGGACAGGATGTCGAGGTCGCCGACGTCGAAGGACGCGGCGGTGTCGACCGAGGGTGCGACCGTCACCACCGCGAGGGCCTCGTAGGTCGTCAGGTCGAGTGTGAGGTCGATGGAGAGGATGTCGCGGGTGTCGTCCACCCCCGGTTCAGGCACGATGCGGGGCGAGACGGCGGCGTCGACCGCAGACGGCGCTGCATCTGCGACGGGCGCCGCGGAAGCGTCTGCGGCGGCGGAAGCGTCTGCGGCTGCTGTGTCTGCGGCGTCGGACAACGGCCCTGGGGCGTCGCACGCCGAGAGCCAGAGGGCGGACACCAGGGATGAGAAGGGTGCGGTGCGCAACATGCCCGTAGAGTTACGCGAATCGACGCCGCGGCGCCCCGGAAACTCAGGGTCGAGGTCACTGACCCGCCCTGTCCGGTCGCCGCGCCGGACGGAGATCGCCGGCGGGTCGTGTGCGATGCTGCTCGCCCATTCGACTCAGAGGCCCATGA
>JBMOFP010000389.1:0-1646 GCA_049318805.1 Bradymonadia bacterium | reverse complement strand
GGGGGGGCCACGACCCGCGTGCAGCCGCCGGCCGAGGTCGTCGACGGCGATCCGAACGCGCCCGAAGCGGCGCCCGCGCCCGCCTATCCCGGCACGCGCCTGACCCATCTGCGGACGCGACGCCTGGTGGAGCCGGGAGAGACGGTTCAAGTCCGATTCGTCGTCGCCTACGATGCCGGCGAGGGGCCGGACTCGGCGTTCGCGCCCGCCGCCGACGACCCTCGGCTCGACCCGCGCGCCTCCGCGCGCCCGTGGCGCGACACGCTGCTCGACCTACGGGCAGAGGGGGCGCCGCACGCCGACACACTCCGCCGCGAGCTCTTGTGGCATGGGTCGATGCTGCGCGGGGCGCTCGTCTACGACGCCTTCCACGGCAAGCACAACCTCGACCAGGGCTCGGCCTACGGCTACCTGCAGGGCCTGCGGGGCGCGAGCCGCGACAGCTTGATCAACGCCGTCGGCTTGCTGCCGCTCTCGCCGACTCTGGCTCGGGAGCAGATCGAGTACGTCCTGCAGACCGCCACGGTCGAGAAGGCGCAGCTCAGCTACGGCACCTCGGGCTACGGCCGCAACGAGGCCGCGACGATCCACACGCGCCCGAGCGACCTCGACCTGTGGCTGCTCTGGGCCGTGGACGAGTACCTGGGACTGACCCGCGACTTCGCTTGGCTCGACGCGCCCGTCGCCTACTGGCCCCCCGGTGCGGGGCGCACCGCGACCGTGCGGGAGCGCCTGGGTCGAAGCCTGGACTGGCTCGAGAACGAGATCGGCGTCGGTGAGCATGGCCTGCTCAAGGTGGGCAGCGGCGACTGGAGCGACGGCATCAGCTTCCTGGCGAGCGATCGGCGCGCCTTCACCGAGGCCGGCGAGTCCGTCTTCAACACCGCGCTCGCGGCCTACGTCATGCCGCGCGTCGCGGCGTGGCTGACCCCGCGCGACGCGGCCCTCGGGGCGCGGTTCGGACGCGCGGGCGCGGGCTTCCGCACAGCGCTCGGCGCACAGTTCAACGGGCGTTGGTACAACCGGGCCTGGGATGGCTCCGGGCAGCCCATCGGGCAGGACCGCATGTTCCTGGAGCACCACGTGTGGACGCTCATCGGCGACGTGCCCGACGCCGCCCAACGAGCGACCGTGCACGCGGCCCTCGAGAGCGAGCTGCAGCAAGGGTCGCGCATCGGCACGCTCATCGTGTACCCGCCCATCGACAACCCGTTCCTCCACCCCGGCTGGGACGTGAACGGCGGCGCGTGGGCGGCCATGAACGGGCTGCTCGTCTGGGGGCTGTCGCGCTCAGACCCCGACCGCGCGTGGTCCGAGTTCGTCTCCAACTCCATGATGCGGCACGCCGAGACCTACCCGAACCTGTGGTACGGCATCTGGTCGGGTCCGGACGCGTACAACGCCGAGTGGGCCGACCGGCCGGGCGAGACCTTCTTCCACGTGGCGACGCCAATGACCGACTTCCCGGTCATGAACTCGAACCGACACGCGTTGCCGCTGCTCGACGCGCTGAAGCTCGCGGGCGTGGAGCCTACGGCGGAGGGCCTGCGCTTCGAGTCGCGGGTCCCGGGCGAGGCCGTCTCTTTGACGACG
The DNA here is from genome assembly GCA_049318805.1 of Bradymonadia bacterium. Classification (GTDB taxonomy): domain Bacteria; phylum Myxococcota_A; class Bradymonadia; order UBA7976; family UBA1532; genus CANLBD01. The sequence goes on along the minus strand of JBMOFP010000389.1, from coordinate 53 downwards.
CCCACGGTGCGGTGGTCCACGCGGGCCGACGCGGTGGAGGTCGAGGTCGACTT
>JBMOFP010000388.1:0-1684 GCA_049318805.1 Bradymonadia bacterium | reverse complement strand
CGTGCCGCAAGGCGCGTACCGGTCGCGACCGAACCGAGACCCGCGCCCTCCCTAGTACCAAAGGCCCGAAGTTCGTTTCGGAATATTGAGATCGGTCGTACTCGGCCGGGATCAGAGTGCGCATGGCCCGCCCTGCACGCCGTATCGAGCTGACCGCCGAGTGCCGGCGCGATCTCGAAGCTGTTGCGTGGAGCGAGTCGGAGCCGTATCGGGCCGTGGTCCGTGCGCGGATGATACTGTGGGCGGCAGGTGGCGCGACCAACGAGGCGATTGCGCAGATGCTCCGCGTCACGCCGCAGGCGGTCTGTAAGTGGCGGCGCAGATTCGCTGCCGATCCGCGACTGGTGTCGCTCCGGGATGTTCAGCGGAGCGGGCGCCCGGCGCGGGTGCCGCTGTCCGCACGATGCGAGGTGATCAAGCTGGCCTGCGAACGCCCAGACGGCAAAGCGACGCCGTTCCGAGAGGTCTGGACACAGCAGGCCTTGGCGACGGCAGTGGCGGAGCGCACAGGGGTCTCATTCAGCCGGAGCGAGGTGCGGCGCATCCTGCACGCTGAAGGCCTTCGGCCGCACACGGTCAGGCAATGGCTGCACAGCCAGGACCCGGACTTCGCCACGAAGGTGAAGGCCGTCTGCGACCTCTATATGGCCCCGGCCGACGAGCGGGTCGTCGTCTGTGTGGACGAAAAGCCCATGCAGGTGCTCGCGCGCCTTCACCCCACCCATCGCGACATCCGCGGCTCGGTCCGCTACGAGTACGAGTACAAGCGCGGCGGCACCCGGTCCCTGCTCGGGGCCTTCGACATTCGGTCGGGTCTCGTGATGGGGCATGTTGTCGAGAAGCGGAGCGGCGACGCACTCGTGGCGTTCATGGAGGACCTCGCTCGGGTCTATCCCGACCGGGAGGTCGTGGTGGTCTGGGACAACCTCAACATCCACTACGACGGCGCCGACGAACGGTGGACCCGCTTCAACGCCGCCCACGGGGGCCGGTTCCGCTTCGTCTACACCCCGCTCCACGCTTCGTGGATGAATCAGGTCGAGGTCTGGTTCTCCATCCTGCAGCGACGGGTGCTGCGGTACGGAAGCTTTGCCAACGCGGCCGAACTCGAGGCCGCAGTCCTGGGTTTCATCGGCTACTGGAACCGCTGCGAGGCCCACCCGTTCAACTGGAAGTTCCGAGGCGAATTCGCCCACACTCGAGGCCAACGTAGGCCCCGAGGAAAGGCCCCTTGGCCAAACTCATCGCAGAACGATACGACGCCAGCTCCGCACTCCACTTCCTGCATGGCCGCGGTCTGACGCACCTGCGGGTTCGCCACCGCGGCGACCTGCTGACCATCGAATCTGGTGACGAGGCGGACCCTATCCGCCACGCCCGTTTGCGCCACGTCACCGTCCACTACTGGACGCTCGAGGTCGCCACCCACACTGGACGATGGGAGCCGACTCCGATCCGGGACACCATGGACAACGTTCTGGCCATACTCGTCGACAGCTTCGGCTGGACGCTCACCGCCGTGGAATAGTCGGGCAGTGCAACCTGCCGATTACGAAACGAACTTGGGATCTTTAGTACTAGCCCTCGAGCTCGCGGAGGACGCGGAAGAGCTCGCGGTAGAAGCGCGGGGGGCGCTGCTCGGCGCGCTCGGTGCGGGCCTTATGCACCAGGTCGAAGAGGCGGG
>JBMOFP010000387.1:0-1688 GCA_049318805.1 Bradymonadia bacterium | reverse complement strand
GTCACCGCGCTCCGCGCCGCCGAATAAGACGCCTCCGCGCTGAGCTCCTTATATTGGGTGAGAAATGCGTCTACCTGCGCCTGCTTGTCCGCGATGGCCACCGCCTTCATCGAGAGCAACTCCGAGATCGCCGCCCAATCCGACTTCATCTGCGACTTCAGCGCCGAGATGCGTTGTTTCTCGCGCGCCTCCGCCGCCCGCGCCGCCGCCAGGTCCACCTTCACCACACTCGACGGCGCCACCACCGGCTCCACCGGCGCCGCGACCGGGGCCACCGCCACCGGCGACCGCGGCGTCGACACCGACCCCGACGCCAGCTCCGACAGGTCCGGTCCTCGCTCCCGAGCGCCGGACACCAGCGCCACGTCACCCCGACCATCCACCTCGGGCGACTGCTTCCGGCCGAGCCGTGGGAAGCTCCCGAGCGCCCCCGCCGCGTAGTCCGCCGCTTCTTGCGCCGTGACCCGGCCGTCGCCGTCGCCCCACGGCTCGGCGTCTGCCCAGCCCCGCAGCGCGCCGAGCACCAGGTAGCTGAAGGCCGGACGTACCACGGGCGACCCCGGCAGCGGACCCGCGAATTGGCTCGCGCTCGCCGCGTACAGCCACGTCGCCGATTCGGCGGCGCTCGCCACTTTCCCGTTCGCGAGCAGTGTCGCCTGAAGCCCGGGGATGAGCACGTTGCCCCCCGACGACTTCCCGCTGAAGCCCGTGTCCATCACGAACACCGTGTTCGCCTGCCCGCCTTTGGCCGCCGCCGCCAGCTCAGATTGCTTCAGCGTCGCCGGGTAGAAGTCGCTCTCCGTCTGCTGCGCCGCCCACGTCGCGAGCACGCCCTCCGACTGGTCCTTCGCTGGCGCCCCGTGACCGATGAACACCACCCAGAAGGTGCCGCCCGAACCGACCTTGCTAGCCAACTCCGCCGCCGCCTCCCGGATCCCGTTCGGCGTGCCTTCGTTGTTCGTGAGCAGCTTCACCCCGTCCGGCCGCATCTTTCGGCCGTGCAGAAACCACTGGTACCAGGCCTGCGCGTTCGCCGCCGCGCCCGGAACGTCCTCGAGCATCGCGTAGTCCTCGATGCCGATGACCAGCGCGACATCCGCCGAGCCGCCGCCCACCGCCGGCGGACGAGACTCGAATGTCGGCCACTCCGCCCGGGCCAACGAAGAGCCGAAACTCAGCACCACAGCAGAGAGCAACGCCAACACCGAACGATTCACCGACATGACCACCTCCGACTCGTACCCACCCACCAGATGGACAGGACTGCACTCGACAGGGCGCGAGGCTAGCCGACACTCCGGATTCGCGCCATCTGGGGAAAACCGCAGATTTCGCCGCTACTCCGGTACTTCAACGCCCCCTAGCGCGCGTCGCCGCTCCAATAGCCACGCGCCCAGCCGTCGACCCACCTCGTCGACCTGCCGTTGCACGTGTTCGTATGCGCCCGAGTCGAGAAATCGAAGCGTGTGCGCGAGCCGGATGAGGAGCTTGAAGCGGACGAGGCTCTCGTCGACGCCTTCCAGTAGCCGCACGCGCTTCGGTCCTTTGCTGTAGTGCGCCGTCGCTAGTGCCTCCAGAATCTCGAGCGAGACGTCTTCGATGCGGCGGGTGAGCGAGCTGCGCACGGAGCGTGGACGACTTCCCGCTGAAGCACGTGTCCATCACGAACACCGTGTGCGCCTGAGAGC
>JBMOFP010000386.1:0-1757 GCA_049318805.1 Bradymonadia bacterium | reverse complement strand
CGCGGCCGGGCGCGGCCGGCGAAGAGCTCTGCGACAACGACCTGGATGACGATTGCGATGGACGGACGGACGAAGGCTTCGCTGGGCTGGGGGAGGCGTGCACGGCCGGTCGCGGCGTTTGTCAGCGTCCTGGGCGCCGCGTCTGCGCAGGCGACCTGCGCGCGGTCGTGTGCGACGCCCAACCGGGCGCGCCGGGGGCCGAGACCTGCAACGCGACCGACGACGATTGCGATGGCGAGACGGACGAAGGCTTTGGAGTCGGAGATGCCTGTATGGCCGGGGTCGGCGCCTGCCAGGACAACGGTCGCGTCGTTTGCCTCCCCAACGGCACGTCCGGCTGCGACGCCGTGCCCGGCATGCCTGTACAGGAGCAGTGTGGCAACGGAGACCAGGACTGCGATGGTGTCTCCGACGCCGACGAGGCCGGGCTGTGTCCGAACGCCAACGAGCGTTGTCTCATGGGCGTCTGTCGCGCGGACTGACGCGTGTTATCGTTCCCCCCGCGATGACGGGACCCGACGACGAGGCCATCGAGTTCGGCCGGTATCGCCTGCTTCGGCTCCTGGGTCGGGGGGGCATGGCCGAGGTGCATCTCGCGGAGAGCGTCGGCCCGATGAGCTTTCGCAAGCGTGTCGCGGTCAAGCGTCTGCTGCCGATCTACGCCCACAACAAACGCTACGTGCAGATGCTGATGGACGAGGCCCGCATCGCCGGCGCGATCCAGCATCCCAATGTGGTGCACGTCATCGAGTTCGGGCAGGTCGATCGGCAGCCCTACCTGGCGATGGAGTTCATCGACGGCGTCGATCTGGCCTCCGTACTCCGTGGGGTCCGCGAGGCGGGCGGGCGCATGCCGCTGAACCTGGCGCTGCACGTCGCGCGGTGCATCGCGGACGGCCTGCACGCGGCGCACGTCATCGTCGATTCGGACGGTGCGCCGATGCGGGTGGTGCACCGCGACGTGAGCCCGCACAACGTGCTCCTGGGCTACGACGGTGAGGTCAAGCTCATCGACTTCGGCGTCGCCAAGGCCTCGACGAACCTGACCCAGACCCGCAGCGGCATCATCAAGGGCAAGCTCCAGTACATGAGCCCCGAGCAGGCGCAGGCCCTGCCGGCCGATCCGCGCGCGGACGTGTTCTCGTTGGGTCTCACCCTCTACAAGATGCTGACCGGGCGGCTGCCCTTCCGGGGCGCCAACGAATTCCAGATCTACGACCAGATCCTGCGCAAGCGGCCCACGCCCCCGAGTCGCTCGCGCTCGGACGTGGCCGAGGGGGTCGACGCGCTGGTGCTCAAGGCGCTCAGCAAAGAGCCCGAAGGGCGCTTCGAGTCCGCCTGGGCGTTCGCGCGCGCGCTCGAGCAAGCCCTCCTTGCCCATGGAGACCGGCCGTCGACGGGTCGGCTGGCGGCGTGGGTCGAGGCGGCGTTGCCCCGAGAGCATCCGCGGGACCCCGTGGAGGACGACTTCACGGTGGGGGATGCCCCGTTCGAGGCCGAGTCGCCGCCGGCCGACCCGGAGTGGAGCGTCGAAGCGCAGGAGAGGGCGACCCGCGTCGAGACCTTGCACGCGGCGACGGCACACGACGCCGTCGTGGATGCCACGCAGCGCTCCGAGAGGTCCGCGCCGCACCCGGTGACCGACGACGGTGACGAAGCCGAAGAGGCGGTCGCGGCGCCGGTGCCGAGTCGTGTCCTGACGGCGCCCGAGCCGACCTCGGTCCCGTCCGTGCAGACCTCGCAGCTCGAAGGTTTGC
>JBMOFP010000385.1:0-1785 GCA_049318805.1 Bradymonadia bacterium | reverse complement strand
GATCCGCTCGTGATGCTGGAGCGCGAGGCGCCGGTGCGCCCGCTGCCGCCGATCCTCGCGGTCGTGGGCACGGGCGACCCCCTGCTCGACGACACCCGACGCCTCGAGCGCGCGGTCCGGACACGCGGAGGACGCTGCGAGGCCCTGTATTACCCGCGCAGCCTCCACGCGTTCCACGCGCTGCCCTGGGACCCGCACATGCTGCCGTCATGGCGCGCTCAGCTCGACTTCGCGGTCGAGGCGTGCCGCTGAGGTCAGGCGACGACGCGCCGATTGGCGCCGATCCCGGGCATGCCGCTACACTCGTCGGGCTCGCATGCGACCCGGAAGCCCGCCCATCGTCACGCGACTCGCACTCCTCCTGGGGCTCGTCGTCGCTCTGATCCCCCACCCGGCGGAGGCGCGCTTGCGGGTGTTGCTGATCGGGTGCGCGATCAACCACGCCCTCAGGTCGTTGACGACGACCATGACCACGGCGCTGCCCGACATGGACGTGGTCAGCCTCGACATGGCGAACTTCGACGCCGCCAACGACCTCGTCGGCTACGACGCAGTCCTGGTCGCGGCGAACAGCTGCAACAACGCCCGTGGCGCCGTGACCGGCAACCTGCTCGCCGCCTTCGTCGACGCCGGGAACGGCGTGGTCGAGACCTCGCTCTCGCAGTACACGGGTCTGCATCTCACCGGGAACTGGGTGAACGGACGCTACCGGGTCGTCGTCAACGGCATCATCGGCGTGAACTCCGCGGGCAACCTGGGCGCGGTGCTGGTGCCCAACCACCCGATCATGTCGGCCGTGGCGTCGTTCCGGGCCGAGAACTACCGCACGGGCACCAACGCGCTCGAGCAGGGCGCCGTACTCATCGCACGGTATCTGGACAACCAGACGCTGGTCGCCACCCGCGAGAACAAGGCCGGCCGCATCGCGTGGCTCGGCTTCGAGCCCTTCTACGTCGGGCAGGCGTCGGGGGATTGGGTGAAACTCACGGCGAACGCCATCCGATGGGTCGCCGAGGGGCCGGACTCCGACCTCGATGGCTTCGGCGATCGCGCCGACAATTGCGTGCTCGTGCCGAACCCGGACCAGGCAAACAACGACGCCGACTCCGACGGCGACGCGTGTGACGAAGACGATGATGACGATCTCGTTCTGGACGAGATGGACAACTGCCGAATCGTCGACAACCTGGACCAGCTCGACACCGACGGCGACCTCGCCGGCGATGTGTGCGACGTGGACGACGACGACGACGGGGTCCTGGATGTGACCGACAACTGTCGCCTCGTCGAGAACCTGGACCAGGCCAACCTCGACGGCGACGCGCTCGGCGACGTGTGCGACCCGGACCGCGACGGCGACGGGCTCAACGACGGCTTCGACAACTGCCCGTCCGTGGCGAACGTCGGGCAGCTCAACACCGATGGCGCGAACGACGGCGGCGATGCGTGTGATCCCGACGACGACAACGACCTCATCCCGGACGGGAACGACAACTGCCCGCTGAACTCGAACAACGGCCAGCTGAACTCGGACGGGGCGAACGACGGCGGCAACGCCTGTGACACCGACGACGACAACGACGGGGTGCTCGACGCGGCCGACAACTGCAGCGTCGTCGCCAACGCGAACCAGACGAATACGGACGGGGTGAACGATGGCGGAGACGCCTGCGACACGGACGACGACAACGACGGCGTGCTCGATGTGGCGGACAACTGCGCCCTCGTCGTCAACGCGAACCAGACGAACACGGACGGCGCCAATGACGGCGGGGATGTTTGCGA
>JBMOFP010000384.1:0-1827 GCA_049318805.1 Bradymonadia bacterium | reverse complement strand
ACGACGATGGTCTCGCCACGGCGGACGGCCTGGAGGTGCTCGCTCAGGTGGGCCTGGAGCTCAGCGGTGCCTACGGACGTCATGACTACATGCTAGTCAGACATGTCCACAACGTCAACCACCCGCCGAGCGCGGTCGCGCGACCGAAGCCACCCTCGCTCGCCGACCAAGACCAGGGGACGACGTGATCGTCGTCGCCCTCGGGGATGCCATGGCCGCGTAGGCAACCTGTCCGGAGAACGGGGACAAGGCCAGTGTGTGCGACCTCCTTCAGGGTGGACCCGTCGGCCTGCACAGGTTGTCCGTCCCGGCGGACGATCTGCGCAAGGACGCCCAGGCGCGACGCGTCCCTGCCGAGCGACCAGCCGCCCCCTGCCCCTCACGGCGCCACAAACGTCCACGTCGTCACCTGACCGGATCCCGGACAGTCGTACCGCCCGGACAGACGCTCCGCGTCGTCGTAGGTCAGCGGCCCGTCCGTGCACGGTCCCGCGTACGCGTAGAGCATCACCGGGACGTCCTCGAGCGTGTAGGAGCCATCGTTCTGGCCACACTGCAGGTCGACGTACTGCACGACGCTCGAGATCGTGAAATCGTAGGTGTTCGGGTCGTCGGCGCCGGGACCCTGGACCCACAGGTGGGAGTTCACGCCCCAGGACTCGTCGGGGGCCGAGGAGAGGATCGGCGCCGTGACCGTCACCGGGACGCAGTCAAAGGATTCGTAGGTGGCGGTCATCGTCCCCGAGGCGACGTACGCGACGGAGTCCGTGTTCCGCTCGCGCTCGGTCCACGTGACGGTCACCGTCCCGTTGAAGAGGCCGAGGGCCTCCGCCTCGAACGTCGCCTCGCCCGTGTAGTCCGCCACCGCCTCGGTGATCTCCAGGTTCGACACGACGAGGACCTTGCCGCGGCCGCCGGTGGGGACGTTGGCGCTCACGGCGACCGTGGCGGGATCGGGGATCTTGGCGGGCGCGAGGAAGGTCGCGCCGCGCCCGTCCCCGCTCACGGTGCCGGTGGCGTCGGACCCGCCCGCGACGCCGTTCACCGACCACGCCTCGGCGTAGACCGGCCAGCTCGCGTCCTCGTCGGTGTCGCCGCCGCAGGGGTAGCCGAGCGGCACGAGCTCTTCGTCCAGGCTCGCCGGGTAGCAGACGACGAGGCGGAGGCGCTTCGACTGGCCCGCCCCCACCTTCGCGGACGCGGGCGTGAGCTGGAAGCCGCGCACGAGGCTGAAGTCGGTGAAGTGCGTCGTCGTCGCCGACACGCGCTCCGCGTCCGCCTCGGGGCCGGGCAGCCAGCTCCAGGTGCCGTCGTCCTGCTGCCACGCCACGCCGAGCGCGCCCGCGTCGCCACCGCCGAGGTCGTCGGCGTCGAAGGCAAACGACAGCGTGACCGGCTGGTCGAACGTCTGCCCGTCGGGGCCGAGGCGCCACGCGCGCCCGAGCCCGCCGACGCTGGTGTCGGTGATCGGACCCACGCTGATCTCGGTGTCGGCCCCGAGCGCGCCGGCCGGGATCTCGACGCGCACCGCGCCGTCCGCCGACGTCACCGTGCCGCCCTCGGGTCCGATCGTCGCCCGGCTGACCTCGCCGTCGGACGAGCCCACTTCGGTCGCCAGGGGCTCGAGCGAGGTGTCGGGGTTCCCGGTGTCGTCCGAGGGGGCTCCACAGGCGGCAACGAGGGCGACGAGCGAGGCGCGGAGGGCGCGAGCGGACATGGCGGCTCCTTCGCGCGCGACGATACACAAGGTGAGGACCCGACGCAAGCGCGCCGCACCCCCATCCAGTGCCGATCGGTGATCGACGTCGGCTGGTCCTGCCCCCTCCC
>JBMOFP010000383.1:0-1836 GCA_049318805.1 Bradymonadia bacterium | reverse complement strand
CGGAGGGTGGCGTTGCCGGCGAGGTCCGTGGCTTCGAGGTCGAGCGTGTGTGGCCCTTCGGTGAGCGTGGTGTCGAAGCGGTAGTTGCCGAGGGGGAAGGGGACCGCGACGGGCGCGCCACCTGCCGGTCCGACGAAGAGCGCGGCGACGCCGCTGCCGCTGTCCGAGACCGTGCCGTCGAGGTTCAGCTCGACGGAAGAGAGCAGCGCGGGGCCCAGGGCGGGCGCGCCATCGAGGTTCACCTCCAGGGCCGGCGGCGTGGTGTCGAGGCGGACGACGCGTTCGAGGTGGGCGGCGTTGCCGGCGCGGTCGGTCGCGCTGAGGACGAGGGTGAGCTCGCCGTCGTCGTTCAGGGCGGCCGGCACCGTGACTTCGTAGATGCCGGACGCGAGGTCGACGGTAGGCGCGGGCCCGAGGGTGACGCCGGTGAGCACGATCGCCGAGAGGCCGCCGGGGTCGGTGGCGCGGCCGCGAACGACGAAGTCGCCGCCGAGGGCGGCGCCGGGCGCGGGGGTCGGTGGCTCGAAGCTGAGGGCCGGGGGCAGCGGATCGTAGGGGCCGCCGGGGCCGGGAGTGCCGCTGGGATAGAGGGGGCCGACGTCGGTCGAGACCAGCGTGCAGAAGCCGTCTGGCCCGGTCAGCTCGGCGGTCGTGAGGCCGGTCCAGCCGTCTTGCGCGTCGTTCCAGCGTTTGGCGGCTTCGGCGAGGCGCGTGCGGGTCGGCTCGGCGTCGAGGACGGGCCCGCCCGACCAGGCAGGCTGGCTCTGTTCGAGGCCGTCGAAGACGCCATCGCGGATGTCTCTGCGGAGCGCGCGGCCGAAGGCCACGAAGGTAAGCGCCTCGCTGGTCCCGGGTGTGCTCGGGCCGGGTCGAGGCGTGCCGCTCGCCGCGAGGCTCTCTGCCCAGACCTCGTGGAGGCCCATGTGGAAGAGCGTGACGGCGGCTTCGGGCGACGGCCAGACGAGCGCGGCGCCGCCGCCGCGCGGGATCTCGGTCGCGTCGAAGACGTCGGGGTGTATGTGCTGCGAGAACCGCTCGACGGCCAGCGACATGGCGCGGTCCGGTCCTTCGAGGTTGCGGAGGGAGAGCGCGTACGAGGTGCTGAGGGTCGTGAGCAGGTCGACCTGAAGCTCGCGTCCGGCGAGGCTCGGGCCGAGGACGACGGTCGCGAACAGCTCGTCGGACTCGCCGAGGCGCTCGTCGGCCAGCGTGATGGGGTTTCGGTATGTCGCCTCGGCGCCCGAGATTCGGATGACGATACGCCCTTGAAAGTCGGGCATCGGCATCCCGAAGCGCCCGTCGACGTTCGTGATGGTCTCGCCGAAGGTCACGCCGCGGACGAGGTCCTCGTACGCGAAGACCTCGACCTTCGCCCCGCGGACCGGCGCGCCAATCCAGGCCCGCCCAACGAGGGACGGCATGGTCGTCTCGCTGGCGCCTTCACCGGGCGCGTCGACGGCGACGGCCACGCCTGCCGGGTCGCCGCAGGCCGCCAGCAGAGCGACCAGGGCGAGCGCCGGCTCCAAGAGGAGCTTCGTTCTCGACATGTTCAGACCGAACGGGACGCCGCCACGCGGGATTAGGCCCAAGTTGCGTGGGGTTGGCGCGGCCCCATTCAATCGTGGGTTTCCCCTATGTCGCTGGCGCGCGGTGGGCCCTGGGCCGACTTGCGTTCAGGCGCGCTTCACATGCCCACGCTAACGCACGCCGGGCAGGTTCTACCTCAGGCACGATCTGCGTCTCGTGGAACCGCTGGGTCGATGCCACGGGCGATCCCCCGAAGCGCAGCCATCGGGCCGATGGGGACGAGAGTGATTCGTCCGTCGTGGACGATGA
>JBMOFP010000382.1:0-1847 GCA_049318805.1 Bradymonadia bacterium | reverse complement strand
GAGACCTCGACCTGCATCGCGAGGTCCGCGAGCGAGAGCGGCGTGAGGTCGACCTGAGTGTCGTGGACCCGCTCGCCCGAAGGTCGATCACCCCCGAGCACGGAGCCGGTCTGGACGCGGTCGAACAGCGCGAAAATGGGCATGCCCTGGAGCGTGCGCGGCGCGGGGCTGGGGAGGTCGGGCGCCGCGGCGAGCGGAGGGGGCAAGGTCGAGATCGGCGCGGTGACTCGGGGTCTCGACGGAGGCCAGCGCTCGGCGAGTCCCACCAGCCACCGGCGTATCGCGCTGGCCACGATCGGGGCGATCGTGCCCTTGCCTTTGTAGCCGACGAAGTGTGCGAACGGGGCGTTGGCGCCGGACCGTTTCACCGGGGCCAGGTAGACCTCGACCGGGGTCGGCCAGCCCAAATGACCAAAGAGCGGTTCGAAGCCCGAATCCGCCTGAAAAGGTCCGCACCGCGTTGCGCTGCGTTCGAAGGCCTGCACGAGGGTGCTGCGCGGCTCCAACAGCACCCTCGGCGCGACGTCGGTGTGAGGTCCACCGGCTTGGGCGAGCAAGCTCCATCGCTCTTCGGAGGCGCGTTGCGCGTCCAAGAGGGCCCACCCGTCGAGACCCGGAATCGACAGGTCCGCCAGCGCGGCGGCGAGCGCAGACACCTCGCTCACGGGCTCCAGGCGGTCGAGGGCACCGGGGACCCAGTCGCCGGACAGCGTGCCGAGCTTGGAGAGGGGCGCGAACGCCGGCCTCTGGACCGCCGTCGCGCTCGAAGCCGGGATCGGGAGAGGGGTCGAGGCCCAGGACCCTCCGACCCCCAGACCGCCGCGTCCAAGGGGGGCCGGCGTGGGCAGCTCGTCGGCGAAAGTCTTCGCCGCGGGCCTCACTCGGCCACGGGCCGTGTCCACCTCGTCGGTCAGCGCGATGTACGGGTCGATGACGCGCCCCGTCCGAAGCGCCAACTCCGGCAGCGCGTGTACCGCTTCGACCGTACACACGATCTCGAGCGTGCGTGCGTCGGCGCCCACACACACCAGCGTTGGACGGTCCATCCAGTCTGGCGGCAGCTTCGACATCGAGGCCGCGTTCGCACGGCCGAGCCGCCCTTCGTCGTCCGGTTGCAGGTCCACGGACGCCGCGAGCAAAGCCCGGAGTCGGCGTCGAGCGTCCGCATCGAAGGCGCCGGACTCCGCGGCGCCCAGGATCGCAACGTCGACGGCCTCGCCGTTCCGCACGCGAGACTGCGCAGCCGTCACCGCGTCGCCCGTCAGCAGGCCCTCGGCGGCCAGCGCATGCCAGAAGTCCGCGCGCACGGCCGAAAACATAGCACCCGGGCACCTGAACGCCAATCATCCAGATGCCGGTCAGCGAGCGGGGCCTCGGGGGAGACCGCGGATGCGCCGCGTGCCCGTGAGCCACTCGGCGGGCCCTTGTCGAGAGGGCACGACGGCCGGAACGAGCCAGCCGAGGAGCAGCGGCAAGGCCCCGGCCACGGTGAGGAGCGTGTAGGCGGCGGAGCGCAGCGGGCCGACGGGGGCCGCGTCCGTCGTGACGAGTCGGAGTCCCGCGACCAGATCGCCCAGGGTCCGGCCATTGTCGGCCGCCAGGATGCCACCCAGGCTCTTGCCCAGCAAAGGCAGGCTGGCGCTCATGGCGCTGGAGTCGTCCAGGTCCGAGGCCACACCGCCGATGGTGTCAAACAGGTCAGCCAGGTTGCTTCTGACCGTGTCAGCGTCGATGCTGATGTCCAGGTCGTACTGCGGCGTGTGGCTGTCCAGAAAGAAGGCCAGCACCTGGGCCGAGCAGGTGCCGAACTTCACGGGCTTGCCGGCTGCCATCGCGGCTTGCTGCGC
>JBMOFP010000381.1:0-1848 GCA_049318805.1 Bradymonadia bacterium | reverse complement strand
CTGCTCGGAACAACGGGTGAAATTGCCCTCGGGTGTGCGTTCGTTGATGCAGTCTTCGAAGAGGGCCACCGACCCTCTGATCAAGGCGTTGCGGGTCTCGGTGCAAAAGCCCGTGGTGGCGGCGCAGGCGGGGCAGGTGGTGGGTCGGGGTGGACGGTTCTGGGCGAGGATGGACTCGATGATGGGCAGGGCTCCGCGGGCATCGGCGGCGGTCGAATCGGCGTCGGCGCTCATGCAGTCGGAGCTTCCGCTGCCGTAGACGGGCATCTCGCCCACGAGGCCGGTGCGGGCGGGGGCCACCTGGCGCATGCCCAGTTGGGGACCGCCGAAGCCGACCAGGGTGACCGGATCCCCCGCCGCGAGCTCGGCCTCGGGCGCATCCCAGATGGGGACGACCCAGTCGGCGGCCTCGGCCGGCGGGCCGGCGACCTCGAAGACGGCGATGTCTTCGGTCGTGGCCAGCGGCCACGGATCCAGCGGGCGGACCGACCGGTCCCAGCCATAGGACGGGTGCAGGGCCACGCGGCCGATCTCGACCTCGATGTCCTGGGCGGGCCCGAAGCGGAAGCTGCGGGGGGCGACGCCGTAGTCGCCGTGCGCCTGGAAGAAGTCGAAGATGCAGTGGGCGGCGGTGAGCACAAACCCTTCGTCGCCCGCGGCGTACACCAGCGTGCCCGAGCAGGCGGCGCCCCGGCCGGTGATCACCTCTCCTACCCCGGGCCAGGCGCCCGCTTCATCCAATTCGGCGGGCACGAGCGCACTCGTGTGTCGCTCCAGACTCGCCTGCTCACCGCAGCCCCAAAAGGCCCAGAACCACAAGGAATACACGGGGGAGAGTCGACATGAACGCCGCTTTACGGCGCTCCACGGCCGACCGCAATCGGTTCACCACCGCGAGCCGGTCACCGGGGCGGTCCGGATGCGGCCTTCGCGCCCGCGACCCGTTCACCGGGGAACATCAACGAGGCGGTGGAAGTGTGGGCCGAGGGGGTGCATCTCCCCGCCGACTTGCGCGAGGGCGACCTGCTCGCGCTGCCCAACGCAGGCGGGCGCGCCCAGGCCATGGCCTCGGACCACTGCATGCGCGGCGGAGCCCCCGAACCGTTGCTCTGGTCGGCGAGGCGGGCCGTCGCCGATTGCGGCGGCTCGGCGGTGGGGCTCTGCGTGCCTCGCAGTCTGAGCCTGCCGGGCGCCGGGAGGGCCTATTCGCAGTCGACAGGGGCGGGGACATTGTCCCAGCCGCAGGTCTCTTTCAGGCCCGCAAAGGTAGCGAGCGACGCTTTGCAGAGTTCGCAGTTGTCTTCCGTTGCCCAGCCGCACTGCGTCTCGGTGCTCACGCCCTCGTTGTCGGTGCACCCTTCCGTGCACGCGAGCACGTAGAGCGCCGCGCAGCTTGCCGAGAGGCCTTCCGGGGCTTCGTTGTTGGTTTCGTCGACGGTCGCGTCTGCGTTCGTGGGGGCGTCCTCGCCGGGCGTCGCGCCCGTGCTCGCGTCCTGCCCGCCGGGCGTCTTCTCTTCGTCTTCGCAGCCGGCGAAGACCAATCCGCCCAGGACCAGGGCCCGCGCGACGAAAACCAAGCGCTGATTCAACTTCACGGACGAGACTCCTTGCGAGCGCGGCTCTTTCCAAACGTCGGTCATCGACCACCGGGGAGTGTAGCGAAGCGCCCGAACCCGGGGAAAAAGCCGGCAACCGCACCACGGAGCGCAGCCAGCGCCCCGCTCCGGGCAAAGGCCGCAGCGGCAGGCAACCTCCGCATCGACCGTGATGTCCGCAACGCACGGTCGCGCTCACGCTCGGTGAGGGACGAAGAGGCCGTGCGCGGCCGCTCGACGACGACCCGGGGCC
>JBMOFP010000380.1:0-1851 GCA_049318805.1 Bradymonadia bacterium | reverse complement strand
TCGTCTACTCGACCGATGAGATGGACGGCGAGCGCGTCGTCGACCTCGATCCCCCCAAGGCGCTTGAGCGCGCGTTCGCGGCCGACCGGGCCGAGAAGGAAGAGCAGCAGGAGAGCTTGCGCCTGCTCTACGTCGCGCTGACGCGCGCAGTACACAAGCAGGTCGTCTGGTACTTGCCGCCGAGCCGCAACAACCCCTGGAGCGCGCTCGACGACCTTGTGGGCGACCGCCTCTTCCAGCTGCCCTGCGTCGTGGACGAGACCCCCATGGAGTCTCCGCTGCGCAGGTTGCCCGACGCTTCGCCGCCCGGCATCTCGCTCAGCCCGTGGCGACCCGTGCGCGCGCCCGGCGCCGGGTGGATGGTCACGAGCTACACGGGCCTGTCAAGGCTGCAGAGCGCGCACCTCGACGGCGCGGCCACGCAGGCGACCGAGGCCGACCGTGTCCACGACGATGACCCCGATGACGATCTGGGCCCAGCGGGCGAGGCCGAGTCGGACGTCGCTCTGGACGACACGGTGGGCACCCTGCCCGCCGATTGGCTGGCAGAGGGCGGTCTGCCGCAGACCGACCTGAGCCCGGCCGTGGGGCAGGGCTTCGCGGGCGGCACACGCACGGGTGAGTGGCTGCACGCCGTCTTCGAGCACCTCGACTTTGCCGGGCCGGGCGACACGCTCCTCGCCCGAGATGGGCGGCCGCTGGTCCAGCTCGTCGAAGAGGCGAGCGCTGCGACCGGCGTGCATGACCCGCAGCAGCACGCCCTGGCCGTGGGGCTCATGCCGGGCTGGCTGGACACGCCGCTCGACGCCGCGCCGGAGCTCCAGCTGCCATCCGGGTTCTGTCTCCGGCAGGTGGCGCTGCGGGACCGCGCAGACGAGCTGGGCTTCTCGCTCCGACTCGGATCCGGCCTCGACCGGCGCCCGCCCGGCGGACCGCCACCGTCGCAGCTCCACCCCGAGGCGGTCCGCGCCGTGTACGCGCGGGCCGTGGCGACGGGCGCGCGCGCGAGCGACTGGTTACGGGCGCTGCTGACCCTGCCGAACGAGCGCGCGCTCTTGCCGCGCATCGCGGGCCTGCTCAATGGCTTCATCGACCTGACGTTCCGCGTGGGCGACCGCTACTACCTCTGCGACTATAAGAGCAACCTGCTGCGAGGACCAGACGCCCTGGTCGAGGCCGTCGGTCGCCTGCCCCACCCCCCAGACGGCCGCGCGCCGAGAGCGCTCGAGCTGCACTACACGCCCCCCGTGCTGGCGTGGGCGATGGCGCACTCGGCTTACCACCTGCAAGCGCTCGTCTACACGGTCGCGCTCCATCGCCTGCTGCGCCAGAGACTCGGCGCGGCCTACCACTACGACCGCCACGTGGGCGGGCACCTGTACCTGTTCTTGCGCGGCATGAAGGGCGCGGGCAGCCCACTCGGCGTCTGGGCGGACCGCTGGTCGGCCGAGGTGGTCGTGGGCATGGACGCCGTCTTCTCCGGGGCAACGGCCGAGGAGGTCGAACGCGCGATGGACGCCGTGGGAGGCACCGCATGAAGCTCGCCTTGCAGCGCGCCGACCTGCTCACCGTGGCCGCGCCCTTTGTGGCCTGTGGCGCCCTGTCCACCGACGCGCTGAACGTGGTCGACGCCCTCGCGCGGCGCTGGTTCGAGCCCAACCCGCACACGCTCCTCGCGCTCGCTTGCGTCGTCGAGGCGCAGCTCCGCGGCCACGCGGGGCTGGACCTGCGCGCCGTCGAGCGCGTGCTGCTCGCGCGGGCCGACCTCGAAGGTGATGAGGCCTGCTCGACGCCCACGCGCCCGCCGTGGCCAGCAGACCTCCTCGGGTGGGAAGCCAACGTGCTCACGAG
>JBMOFP010000379.1:0-1852 GCA_049318805.1 Bradymonadia bacterium | reverse complement strand
TCCACCCGCGGTCCAGCGGCAATGCTGACTGTTAATTAAAACTCAAGCCCTTAGCCGCAGGTGCGCCGATAAACAAATCGTCGTAGCCGTCGCCGTTGATGTCGCCCACGGCCAGCGCCTTGCCGAATTGCGACCCGACGGCGGTTGAGGGGTGCGTCGGACCCCACAAGAACATCGGAGAATCAACCGCGGGTGGGGCCGCGCCGGGATGGTGTCCGTTGCCAAAACGCACCATCCCGCGGACCTGGCTGTTGAGCACCGCCGTGGGTGCGCCGCCGACCACGTCCTCCGCACCGTCGAAGTTGATGTCGACCGCGGCGAGCGCGGAGCCCAAGCGGCCGGCTGCTGTCCCAGCGAGTTGGGTGGTTGTGTTCACGTCGAGCGCGACCCCCGGCTCCAAGGTCAGAACCTTTCCCTTGGAGCTGGAGATGCCGATCGCGCCAGTCGCCAGGTGCCCGTCGGCGAACCCCAGCAGCGCTGTTCCGGTACGGCTGAACTGCGGACCCGCAAAGCTGGCAATCGGACCACCGAACGCCGGAGTCTGCGCGCCGTCCAGGTTGACGGCTCCGAGGAGGTCAGTCGCGTGCCAGACCTTCACGTTCGCCTGTGCCGCCGAACACTCCGAGCAACCCACAGCGAGGTCGACGTCGCCGTCACCGTCCCAGTCGCTCACCGACGTAGCCGCCGTGAGGCCGCTGGAGGGCACCGCAGCCCACTGGAGCGTCAGGTCGACGGCCCCATCCCACCCCACCACGCCCTCGCGGTAGAAGTACATGCGCGAGGCCACTGGCGCCGTGCCACCGATGCCGTAGTCACCCACCCAGATCACACGCTCGCCTGCCACCTCCAGACTGCCAACGAAGACTCCGAACGTGGACGTGGTCACGCCGGGCAACAGCGTCAGCGCAGGCAACAGGTCGTTCCCCGCGATCAACTCAAAATCGACCACGATAGCGCGCTGAAAGCCACCGACAATCAGCTCGTCGTGAGGCGTAGGGTCCGCGTCGTGTGTGAGGTCTCCAGCGTTGGCCAAAGACTTGCCCATCTGCGCGTTGGCCGACTGCCCGAACAACACCAGATCGGGCGGCCTTGTCAAGCCATCAAGCTCGACGGGCGCGGCACACCCCGTGGATGGACATGGGGTAGAGAAGCCCAACGCGCCATACCAGACCCGCACTGCCCCAGCGTTCTGGCGCGTGGCGGAAGCATCTGCAAACGGGGCACCAATCGCCACGTCGTCCCAGCCGTCGCCGTTGAAGTCGCCCACCGCGATGGATTCGCCGAAGCGGATTTTGGCCCCCCCCCCCCCCGGCATTTACCGGCGTCAACACGGCGTCGGCCTGGGTGGAGAATGAGGCACCCAGTGGCAGCTCCCCTCCACCGCCGCAGAGTTCATCGCCGAGCGCTTCCACCACGATCCATAGGGCAAAGCTCCACATATGCACCTCTGGCACCATAGGAAAAGCGCCGAATGCCTACATGACCAGACGGTACAACATGGAGAACTGACGTGTCCAGCGGTTTTGGTGAAAGTTGCGATCCAGCAGGACGCGAACAGCGCACACCACGGCGGGAGCGTGATCGTGTCCACCGGGAAAATCGCAAGGCAATCGCGAGCCTCGCTCTCCACAAGCGCCAACGACAGCGGCCGAGGCTACCCGCACGCGACCAGCGCCTTTACCAGCACGTTGTTCACGTCCAGACAGAGGCCGGTCCTCGGGCCAGCTCTGAGCCACGGACGGCCCCACGTCGAGCACCGGGGTGGTCGAGCCGGGCCGTGATGCGGGCCTCGTGCACCAGCCGATCCCGCGCGCCCGCGCTCAGCTCAGCCCGCGGCCGCTTGAGCGCCACC
>JBMOFP010000378.1:0-1867 GCA_049318805.1 Bradymonadia bacterium | reverse complement strand
ACCGGCTGCCCGGCCACCTCGGCCGTCGACCCACCGTGCTCGGGGCGGGCCCCGAGCTCTTCCACAAACCCGACGTTGCGACGCGCCCAGCGGTCGCCGACCGCCACCGCGGGCGCACCTCACCCCCGCGGCCGCAGGGCCACCTTCCCGCGCGTCACCGATGCCCGAGCTCGGCGCCCCCAACCCACGCCCCGGCGCGCTCACGGCGGACCGCGCGCCATCGCCACGCCCGGCCGCGCGAGGTGGTCCACGATGCGGGCCGCCACCGCCGGGTCGTGGATCACGGCGATGACCCGCATCCGGTCACCGCAACGGCCGCACACCTGCGCGTCCACGTCGTAGGTCCGGCGCAGCAGCACGTGCCACGCGATCGACGCCGCGTTGCGCGGGCGCACCGGCGTCTCGGGGCAAGACGAAGCCGGGGCCTCGTCCGCGACAGAGGCCGCGGCCGCCGGCGCCGGAACCACCCGCGACCGCCACGCCGCGTTGCCCGCCAGCACGCCGGCAAAGCGCACCTGCGGGGCCCCCGGCGGCGGGATGAGCCACGCCAAGCGGCGCAGCAAGCGCACCGGCTCCAGCACCACGTGGCCCGCACCGCCGCGACGACGGCCGCGGAGCTGCACCGCCACCCGGCCGTCGCGCGTCATCGAGAGCTGGGCGTCCGCGAGCGGCGGCCGCGCGGCGTAGCGGCACAGGCGCTCGCGGCCCGCGGCGTCGTGGGCCGCGACGGTCACCTCGGCGTGCACCGAGAACCCCTGCGCTTCGCCCGTGGAGCGGCGTCGAGCACCGAAACGGCGACCCTCCACGCCGCCCGCGTCGTCGACGTCGGCGTAACCGGCGGGCTCACGGAGCAGGCCTGCGTACCAGCGCATCAGTGGAGAGGATGGCGTCTCGAGATCGTCGGCGTCGATGAAGCCGTGCTTCTTCAAGTATCGGCCCAGCCGGTGCGCCACCGCGCGCGACACGAACGCCATGTCCGACTCGGTGGGTGCGCGGGCCGCCTCGAACTGGAGCGCGCCGTCGGTGTCCTCCACGTAGGCGCCGTCGAGCACCACCACGTGCAGGTGCGGGAACAACAACAGCGAGCGCGAGAACCGCTGGATGAACGTCACCGCGCCGGTGCGGGCCGGGCCGCGCCCGCGCGAAGACACCTGCGACTCGACCCAGCGGGACACCGTCGACACGAAGATGCGGTTCATCGCGCTCAGCACCTCGGGCCTCGCGCCCAAGAGCGGCACCAGCGGGAACGGCGGCGCCAGCACCCACTGCCGCACCGGCACCGCCGGGAGCACGTGGTCCACCAGGAAGGCCGCGGTCTGGGCCATGCGCCGCGTCGAGCAGGACGGGCAGGACGTCCGCGTCTTGCACGAGAAGGCCAGCAGGTGCTCGGCGCGGCACGCGACGCAGCGGAGGCGCGCGAAGCCGCGGCGCAGGTCGTGGCAGCCCAGGAACGCCTCCAGCTCCCGCACCACGAAGGCCGGGACGCCGCCGCCCGGCTCGTCGGCGTCAAAGGACTCGGCGCGCAGCTCGCCGAGGTGGCGCGCGACCAGCGTGTGGAGCAGCGTGGGCTCGAAGCACCGTGGGCGGTATTCGGCGGGGGTCGCGGCCATCGCCCGAGCGCAAGAGCGAGCGCGGGGCCAGGCGACGCAGGCGGAGCGCGGGCCGCGTGATCAGGGCGAAGATCGCGACGGTTGCGATGTTCGGGGGCGGGCGTGGGTTCGAAGACCGGACGCGTCCGAATATCGGACGGACGCGCACCGCCCGGGTGAGAGGCCGAAGAACCGACGCCGCGTTGCGCGGGCGCACCGGCGTCTCGGGCTCTCTTAAGTCGGGCCGTGCGGGCCGGAGCAGGTAGGGATTTGTTCGG
>JBMOFP010000377.1:0-1882 GCA_049318805.1 Bradymonadia bacterium | reverse complement strand
GTTGTCGGACTTCAGCTCGATCGCTTGACTGTATTCGGATGCCGTTGACGAAGAGCCGGCGGGGGCAACGAGGAGATTCCCGAGATTGAAGAGCATCGCTTTCTCCCATTGTGTCGGTTTGATGACAGACGGAGGCGCGTGACCATTGCCTCCGCTCAGCAACGTAGGACGGGTGTAGATACGCGTCAAGCGGAGTTTGTAAGTTCACGCCGAGTTCACCTTCGGCTGACAGCGTGGCGCTTGTTCGAGAACCCACGCGGTGGGCCGCGCTCCGCGCGCATCACTCCGCTTCGTAGACCAGCTCGACGCGCCGATTCTTTGCGCGGGCCGCGGCCGAGGTGTTCGGGGCGAGGGGCTGCGCATCGCCGAAGCCTACGGCGCGTAGGCGTTCGGCCGCGATGCCACGCTTCACGAGCGAGGTACGCACGGCCTCGGCGCGCCGCTGGGACAGGGCCTGGTTCGCCACGCGGTCGCCCTGGTCGTCGGTGTGGCCGCCGATCTGCAGGCGCCAGGTCGGCTGGGCCTTGAGCCGCTCGGCCACGCGCCCCAGGACCCGCGCCGAGGCGGGCTTCAGGACCGCCGACCACGGGTCGAACTCGATGCCGCGCACCACGCCGACGAGGCCCAGGTCCGCCGCCGCGACGGCCTCGGGGCAGCCGTCGGCGTCGAGGAAGCCGTTCTTCGACTCGGCCTCGCGCGGGCACTTGTCGGCCGTGTCGGCGAGACCGTCGGCGTCGTCGTCGAGCTCGGGGCAGCCGTCGGCGTCCTCGAAGCCGTCGAGGTCTTCGGCGGACTGCGGGCAGCGGTCGTCGTCGGCCATCAGGCCGTCGCCGTCGAGGTCGCCCAGGGGCAGGAGCGGCAGCCCATGGACCGACGGCTCGGCGGCGCGTTCGGCGGCCGGCGTGGCGTCGCGGGGGGAGTCCTCGGCCTCGCGGTCGACCGCGGCGACGGCGATCTCGACACGCTGCACGCCGCGCCCGCCGGCGCCCTCGGGGCAACCGTCGTCGTCGCGCACGCCGTTGTGGGACTCGGCTTCGCGGGGGCAGGCGTCGCGCAGGTCGGCGACACCGTCGGCGTCGACGTCCGGGCCCAGGTCGGGGCAGCCGTCCGCGTCGTTGAAGCCGTCGGCCGACTCGGCCTCGCGGGGGCAGCGGTCAGCGGTGTCGGCGAAGCCGTCGAGGTCGTCGTCGCCCTCGGGGCAGCCGTCCGCGTCGTTGAAGCCGTCGGCGTCCTCGGGCTCGCCGTCGCAGTCGTCGTCCGGATCGGCCACGCCGTCGCCGTCGGCGTCGGTCATCGCGAGGGGCACCAGCGCCCGTGTCGCGGCGCTCGAGACGACCGAAGCCGCCTGTTCGTCGGGCAGCCCCGGCGGGCCCTCGGGGCAGCCGTCGTCGTCTCGCGTGCCGTTTCGGGTCTCGACCTCGAACGGGCACACGTCCTGCGCCGTCGCGACACCGTCACCGTCGGCGTCCAGGTCGAGCGCCGTCGGGACGTCCGGGCAGCCATCGAGGTCCTCGAAACCATTGATGATTTCCGCTTCGGTCGGGCAGCGGTCGGCGGCGTCGGCGACCCCGTCCGCGTCGAGGTCGACCTCGGGGCAGCCGTCCTGGTCCGCCTGGCCGTCCACATCCTCGGCCTCGGCCACACACCCGTCTTCGTCGTCGTAGAGGCCGTCGCCATCCGTGTCGCGGCGCTCGGCGAGGGGCGGCAGGCGTGGGTCCCGGGTCGCTTCGTCGTGAGGGGGCGTGACGTTCGTTTCAGCCCCGCCGGAGGCCGCAGCGCGTGTCCCCTCGGGACAGCCGTCGGCGTCTCGCACGCCGTCCACATTCTCGGGTTCGAACGGGCACACGTCGATGCGGTCCGAGCGGCCGTCGCCGTCGGCGTC
>JBMOFP010000376.1:0-1973 GCA_049318805.1 Bradymonadia bacterium | reverse complement strand
CAGGCCGTGGGTGACCTCGATGGGGACGGCGCCGACGACGTGGTCGTGTCGACGCAGAACTTCACGAACCGCGCCTACATCGTGCGCGGTCGCAACCCCTTGCCGCGCAACGAAGCGACGCGCCAGGGCGCCGCGGACAACCTGACGCTCAGCTCGCTCACGGACCCTGGGCTGGTACGCATCGACGGCGGCAACTCCTCGTTCGCGGGCGGCCCCGACGCCTGGCCCATCGAGCTCGTGCGGTCCGGCCGCCTGAACTTCTTCAGCAATCCCTCGGGGCCCGGGGACGTGGACGGCGACGGGTGGCTCGACCTGGTCGTGGGCGCGCTCGCACGCGTGGACAACGCGAACCAGGTGCAGATCAACGTGGTTTTGGGCGCGGGCGGCCGCCTCTCGGGCGACCGCGACGTGGACCTGGACGCGGTCGAACGCGGGATCGGCGGCTGGACCATCGAGGGCCTGCCGGGCGAGGGCAGCCTGAGCACGACCGTGGCCACCTGGCGGGTCGGGGACGTGAACCACGATGGCCTCGACGACGTCGGCTTCGTACTGCGCCCCGCGCCGCCGAACCACAGCGCCCCGGTGCTCCCGGTTCGCCTCTACATCGCCTACGGGAACGCGGTCCTGGCGTCGCCGCGCCTCACGGACCTGGAGCAGGGGCGCGGGGGCTTCACGCTCGATCTGCCCGACTGGCCGACCCGCGTGACCGCCGGCGACGTGGACGGCGACGGCTTGAGCGACCTGGTCTTCGGCTTCGCGAACAACGACGCGATCGGACGCATCGACGGGAGCGCGCAGGTGCGCTTCGGCATCGACACGGGCGCGCTGGACGCGCACGGCGGGCCCGGGGACGAAGCGCTCTCGGGCACACCGGGCGCCGACCGTATGGCCGGCGGGCGCGGCGACGACGTGCTGAGCGGCCTGGGGGGCGCGGACGTGCTCGCCGGGGGCGCGGGCGACGACGTGCTCGAGGTGGCCGACGCCACGTTCGTGCGGCTCGACGGCGGCCGGGGCGAGGACACCCTCCGCGTGGACGGCGACGCGCGCGTCACGCTCGACCTCGACGCGCTGCGAGAGCGGGTCCGGGGCGTGGAGGTGATCGACCTCACGGGGGCGCCCGTCTCGCTGACCCTCTCGGCGTCGCGGGTCCGACGCTTGCCGTCCGAGGGCGCGCAGATGGTCGTCGTGGGCGACGCCGACGACGCGCTCGCTTCTCCCCGGTCGGCGTGGCGCGCGGGCGGCGACGCGGTCTGGAACGGGCAACCGGCGCGGCGCTACACCGACGGGGCCGCGTCGCTGCTGGTCGTCGGACCGGTCCAGACCCGCCTGCCGCCGTCGGCGGTCACGCTCCAGCTCGAGGTCCGCGAGAACGCGGCGAACGGCACCGTGATCGGCCCGCTCACGGGCGCGGACCCGGATGGAACGGTCGTTTCAGCGCGGATCCAGGGCGGGGACCCCTTCGGCGCCGTTACTTACGACACCGTCAACGGTGCGCTCGTCGTGGCCGACTCCGCGCAGCTCGACTTCGAGACGCGGCCCCGCTTCACCCTGCGTGTGGAGCTCACCGACGACAACGGCTTGACCGGGCTCTCCGAGGTGGTCGTCTCCTTGCGCAACCAGAACGAGGCGCCGTTCTTCCCTGCGCCCCAGGCCGAGAACGTCACCGCGCCCGAGGGCGCCCCCGTCGGCCGAGTCCTCACGGTCTTCCAGGCCGAAGACCCCGACGCCGACGAGGTCGTCACGTACACCCTCGCCCGCGTCGAGCCCGCGGACCGCGCTGGGGCCTTTGCACTCGACGCCGACTCGGGGACACTCACGGTCGCCGATGGCACGCTGCTGGACTTCGAGGCGACCCCCCTCATCACGGTCGTCGCGCGCGTCACGGACGCGGGCGGCCTCACGGATGAAGCGTCGCTGGATCTAGCAGGACGCTGAAAAAGTCCGTCCATGGACTTTTTCAGCCCCGCTCCGCC
>JBMOFP010000375.1:0-2033 GCA_049318805.1 Bradymonadia bacterium | reverse complement strand
GTCGCACTTTTCTGTCGCGCGCTCGGGCTCGACCCGCCGGGGCGCGGCCCGGTAGGCTGCGCGCATCCCGCCCGCTGATCGAGGTCCCATTTTGCGCCCGCGCACGCTGCGCCCTGCTCTTGTTGTGGCCGTCTGGACCGCCGTCGCCTGCGGGGAGTCGTCGGACCGCACACGACCCGACGTTGCCGACGCGGCCGAAGCGCCCGACGCCGCCGACGCACCCGACGCTGCCGTTGTCGCGGACGCCACGCCCAGCGCTCCGCCCCCGGACGCAGCACCCACCGCCGCACCCGACGCAACGGCGCCGTCTCTCCGCGGCCCTATGGAGAGCCCGGCCTGCGCGCTGCTCCGCTTCGACCTCGCAGACGCCGCCGCCCTCTCGCCCGCATGGACCGTGCGCGGACTCCCCGGCGTCGCATTCGACGCCGACGCTACGGGCCTCTCGTTCCGCGCGCCCGCGGTGGCCCGCCCGACCACCCTGCACATCGAAGCACGCCGCACTCCCGACGACGTCGAGCCCTTCGCAAGCACCGAACTCATCATTCAGCCCGTGGGCGACGCCGCGGAGCTCGCCCTGGGCCTTGCACCCGACTGCGCGCCGTTCACCTCGGGTGTGGCCTCGGGCGATCCGACGGAGACCTCGGTGGTTCTCTGGACCCGCGTCGCCCCTCCGACGCCGGAGGCCGTTGTCGCCGTAGAGTGGCAGGTCGCGACGGACCCCGCGTTCACGGACCGCATCGCCACGGGGTCTGCCGAGGCGAGCGCCACCACGGACCACACCGTCGAGGTCGTCGCCCCCGGCCTCCCGCCCGGCACGACGCTCTACTACCGCTTCCTCGCGCCAGACGGCACGCCGTCGACCCTCGGTCGCACGCGCACCCTGCCCGCCGTCTCACCGGAGCGCGTGCGGATCGCCTCGATGTCCTGCAGCAGCCTGTTCTCCGGTTACTTCAACGCCTACGCGCGCCTGGCCGAGCGTGACGACCTGGACCTCGTCGTGCACCTCGGCGACTACGTCTACGACTTCGTCGACGAGGAGGAGCAGATTCGTGTGCCCCCCGAGGCCCTCGAGGTTCCGAAGGACCGCGCGGCGTGGCGCAATCGTTTCCGCCTGTACCTGCGCGATCCCGACCTGCGCCGCGCCCGCGCGATGCACCCGTGGCTCGTGGTCTGGGACAACCACGACGCGGACGAGAGCCCCGACGAGGCGGGCGAGGGCACGATCGAGGTCTTCCGCGAGTACGTGCCGATGCGGCGTCCGGTGCCTGAGGATCCGCGCATCGGCTACCGCGGTGTGCGCTTCGGCACCCTGCTCGACCTCATGCTGATGGACGTGCTGGTGCATCGTGTACCAGCGACGGCCGAGGCGCCCGCGGATCTGCTCGGCCCCGCGCAATGGACGTGGCTCGAGGCCCGGCTCACCGAGCCGCCGACGGCCTGGCGCATGCTCGGGAGCCAGAAGCTGCTCACGACACTGAAGTATCCGCCCATCGGCCTGCCCACGGCCTCGGACTGGGACGACCACCCCGAGAGCCGCACCCGCCTCTTCGGTCTGCTCGACGACCTGGGCGACAACGTGGTGCTGAGCGGGGACCTGCACTTCACCATCGCCAATGATCTGGTGGACGCGCCCCTGGATCCCGCGTCCCCCTACGATCCGACGACGGGGGTGGGCGCCGTGGGTGTCGAGCTCCTGGCCGCCGGCGTCACCCGCGGCAATGTGGACGAGTCCGCGTGTATGGGGCCGTGCGGACCGGGCTCCGTGGCCCTCTTCGAGAACCTGCGCACGCTCCTCGCGGGCATGAACCCGCACTCACGGTTCTTCGACCTCACGCAGCACGGCTACGGCGTGCTCGAGGTCACCGAGGCCGGGGTCACCGCCGAGCTGTGGTACTCGCCGATCCTTGCGCCGAGCGACGAAGAGACACTCGGGGTGACCCTGTTCACGGCCCGCGGAGCGCATCGGTGGGCGCGTTGAACACAAACGGGAAGGTCACGGCACACTGACCGCCCTCGGGCTTCGGAAACGTCCA
>JBMOFP010000374.1:0-2141 GCA_049318805.1 Bradymonadia bacterium | reverse complement strand
CTAAGGGTCAGAGCGGCTCGCGCTCGTAGATCTCGTAGGCCATCCAGACCTGCGCCGGCATGCGGGCGCGGATCGCGGCGCGGCGTGTCTCGGAGAGCGCGCGGGCGGCCCCCTGCGGCCCTTCGGCACGGGCGCACGCACGGGCGAGCTCATGCAGGAACTCACCGTCTTCGTCGGCGGTCCAGTGGCGCGCCACGACCGCGTCACACCCGCTCGAGAGCAGCTCGGCGATCGCGTCGCGCCCGACGGGCCCTTCCACCGGACCGTGCAGGAGCGCGATGCCCACACCCGCCTCACGCAGAATCGCCGTCAGGTCAGCCACTGAAACCGGCCGCGCCTCGACGAGGGCGACGCCGCTCGCGTCGAGCGCGCCGACAAAGTGGACGCACCGCGCGTGGGCCAGGGACTCCCGGAGGACCTCGGGCGTGAGCGCTTCCGCGTCGGCGTGAACATGAACGGTCGACCAGGCGCCATCCTGTTCGAGCTCGCACAAGCGCAGATCACGCGACGTGACGGCGTCACCAACGACGACGAGGCGCGCGTCCGTCGATGCCGGTGGCCACGCGGAGACGTCGTGCTCCGGCGCCCAGCGAGCGACCGAGAGTTCGAAGCGCTCGCACGCGAACTGCTCTCCGAGGAGCAGCCCGAAGGGCAAGCTCCAGAGCGGTCCGTCGGGGACCATGACGATGGCGCGCACGCCCTCGAGCGACGCGGCGAGCGGCCCGAGGAGCACCCGATGAAGCTCCTGGGCGCGGAGCAGGAGGTCACGCCGATGCTCCTCCGTGCCGCGCAGCGCGCGGACGAGGTCGGTGACCCGGCCCTGGAGGCGAGCAGCCCCCTCCTCGAGGCGCACGTGCGTCACCGCCTGGGCGCCCACGCGAACGAACGCCCAGGTCTCGTTGGGCAGCACGCGCCACTCGACCAGGGCCTCGTCATCGGCAAGCGCGCGCGGCCGGGGGAGCGCTGCGGCGGAGGGCCCTTCGAGGGGCTCGAGCACGACGGCCGGGGTGTGCACCGGATCGAGCATGCGCTCCGTCCAGGCGCGTCCGTGGGCCTCTCGGACCCGGTCGCGCAGGTCGGCGTCTACGGGGGTCGGCCGCGGTCGACGCGCTCGCCGACGTTCGGCGACCACGGTGCGATGGGCGACGGCGACGCGCCCTTCTTCGAGGAGGCCCAGCAGCAGCTGGTTGACCGAAACCCGCGGCTCCGTAGGCACAAAGAGGTCCCAGGCGCCGGCCCCGTCCGGGACGGAGTGGGGCCCACACGCCTCGGCGTGGCGCCGCAGGTGGACCTCGACCCGTGCCCAGTCCGCGGGCTCTTCTCGAGAGGTGGAGCAACACGCGTGCGCCGCGAAGAGCTCGGCGGCTCGACGCACCGCGCCGGAGGCCGCACGAACGGCCTCGGCCGAGACCTGGAGCAACGCGAGGCGCGCGGCACGGCGCGCCTGGGCGCTCTCGGAGGCGAGCGACGGCAAGGTCTGCCACAGGCCCGCAAGCACCAGCGCTTCAGGGTCGTGCTGGGCGCGCGCGAGCTCACGCGCTCGGCCCGCCGCGACCGCATCGCCAAAGCGCGCGAGGGTGAGCTCGACGACGAGCATCGACCGGGCGAAGAGGCCGTGCTCCAAATCGCGACGCGTGAAGGAGAGCAGCGTGTGGGCGCTCGCGAGGAGCAACCGCGCCTGAGCCGGGTCCGCCGCATCTCGGGTCCGCGCGACACCCGCCATCGCGAGGGCCGCCCACGCCACACAATCGCCGGCGCCCTCGTCCAGGGCGTCCCCCACGAGCTGCGCGAGCGCCATGGGGCGACGCGCCGAGGTCACCCCCGGCATGGCGAGTTCGGCCGCCTCGGACCACGCGCCCGCGGCGCGCTCCAGGTCGTGCAAGCGCTCGTTGAGCTCCGCGAACCCCACGAGGACCCGCACGGAGGTCTCTCGGCGAGCGAACGCGGCGCGCTGCGCCCGAGGCACCAGGGTCTCCAGCGCCCGGAGACCCGCGGCACCGTTCCCCAGGGCCCGCTCGCTCTCGGCCATCAGCACCATGAGCCGCGCTTCCCACTCGCCGTCGTCCGCGTGGGCCGCGCTTCGACGGCGCCGCGCCGCGGCGCGCTCCAGGGCTTCGCCGGCGAGGTGGGCCGCATGTTGC
>JBMOFP010000373.1:0-2155 GCA_049318805.1 Bradymonadia bacterium | reverse complement strand
CCGTGCTCGCCCACCTGCGTCGGATGCGAGAGGCGTACGCACGGGTGCAAGACGCGACCCGCCTCGGCCCACCGGCCGAGAGAGCGGCGGAAGTCGAAGGCACCCGCACCACCATCGAAACAGCCCTGCTCGCGGAAGGCGCGCTGGTACGGCTCGACGTGACGCCGCCCGATGCCCGGCTGCAGCTCGACGGGGCGGACGTCGAGGGCGGCCGCGTCTACTTCGTTTCGTCTGCCGACCATCACGTCCGCGCAACGCGTGAGGGCTACGAGGACGCGGCCCGTGTGCTTCGATGCGCCAAGGGCTCGCGGTGCGACGAGCGCATCACGCTCGAGCCCGTCAGGACGACGGGCTCGCTGCACGTGTCTGGCGCGCCGCAGGGTGCTGAGGTCCTCGTCGATGACCAACTCGTGGGCACGCTTCCGAGCGCGCGCGTGGGCGCCCTCACGGCCGGCAAACACACGCTCACGGTCCGGGCCGTCGACCATCTCACGGCGACGGTGGAGATCGACGTCGCGGCGGGACAGGCCGGAGTTCACGAGATCGTTTTGACCCCGCTGACGGTCGCTACTCCGGTTTCCGCGCGCACGATCGGCGGCTGGACGTCGGTCGGCACCGGCGCCGTGCTCATGGCGATCGGCGCCGGCCTCCTCGGGCACGCGGTCTCCTTCCGCGAGGACGCCTCCGACCTCGACCGCGCGGCGCAGCCCGACTATGACGCTCAGTACGACGCGCTCAGCGAGGAGTACCGGTCCTTCGCGGTGGCGGGCTGGAGTCTCACCGGCGTCGGCCTCGGCGCGATCGCCGCGGGAATCTCCACTCTGCTTTGGCCGACGCCGACCCCCTGACCCAGACGCCGGTCGAGGATCAGAGCCCGAGCACGCGCATCGGCACCGAGACCGAACCGGCGGTCGGGCCCACCCCGAGCGACCCACCTGCGTTGTAACCCCAGCACCACACCGAGTGGTCGCCCCTGAGCGCGCAGGTCGTTTGGGCGCCGGCCGTGATCAGTGTCACGTCATCGAGCCCGAGCGCGTCGACCGCGACGGCGCTCGACTCGACGGAGCCGTCGCCGAGCTGACCACTCGAGTTCTGCCCCCAGCACTTGACCGTGTCATCGCTCATGATGGCGCACATGTGGTGCTCGCTGCCCGCGATCGCCTTGGCGCCCGTGATCCCTTGGATCGCCGGCGCCGGCGTGGCCGAGTTTTCGGCCAATTTCTCATCGATGCCGAGCACACCGCCGTAGTTCGTGCCCCAACAGCGCACCGTGCCTCCCTCGAGGCGCGCGCACCGCGAGAAGCCGGTCGACACGATCTCCAGGATGGTGTCGAGGCCAAAGACCGGGTTCGGGGTCGTCGTGGACCCGAGCGTGTTGCCGAGGCCGTTGCCGAAGGTCGAGCCCCAGCAGCGACCGGTCCCGTCCGCGAGCGAGGCGCACGCGCTGCGATGTCCCACTGCGACGCGAGTGGCGGTGGTGATCCCGACCACGGGTCGTGGCACGAACACGGGCGTGTCGTAGTTGCCGATCCCGGCCATACCGATGTCGTTGTTGCCCCAGCACATCACACGACCATCCTCGAGTCGCGCGCATGAGGTGCCATCCTCCATGGAGACCTCGACCACGTCAGCGAGCCCGGGGATCTCGATCGGCCAAGGCACGGACGCTGCCAGATAACCGGCGCCGAGCTGCGCCACATGGTCCCGCCCCCAACACTTGACCCGTCCACCCGCGAGCAGCGCGCACGTCATCGACGGGCCCACGAAGACCCGCGTCGCGCCACTGATCCCCGGAACCGTGATGGGGGTGTTCCACGACGGCGAGCTGCAGCCGAGCCCGAGCTGGCCGTAGGTGTTGTCGCCCCAACAGCGGACGGTGCCATCGTCCATCACGACGCACTGCGTCAGCCCGCCCGCGCTCACGTCGATGGGGAGGCCGCCATCTGGTGTGGGGCAAAGGCCGCAGGCGTCGCCGCGATAGACGCACTTCCCGCCGCAGTCGCTGAAGCCCGACGCACAGACCCCCGTGCACACGCCCGCCTGGCAGGTCGACGTGGGCGTGGCTCCCACGCCGTCATCGCACGCGTTGCCATTCGGTGCGTCCACGTTGACGCAACCAACCACCGGATCGCACGCGACGACGACGTCGCAGACG
>JBMOFP010000372.1:0-2164 GCA_049318805.1 Bradymonadia bacterium | reverse complement strand
GGGTGTTCCGCCGTGTCGTCGAAGGCGTGCGCGCCGTCGAGGTCGCCGTGCAGGTGGAGCAGCGCCACGGGGCGCGCGTCCGGACAGCTCGCCGGCAGCAGGTCGTTGGTGGCGGAGAGCGCGCCGATGCCGGTCACGACGTCGCTGGCCTCGCACGCGAGGCGATAGACCATGCCGCCGCCGTTGCTGTGCCCGGTCACGAAGACCCGCGCCGGGTCGATGTTGTAGCGCTCGGTGGCCTCGCCGATGAGGCTCCGCAGGTACGCGACGTCGTCCGGCGCGGTGTCGCTCGTCGCCCCCAGGTTCCAACGCTGGAAACCGTCCGGATCCCGCAGGCCTTCAGGCACGAGCAGGACGAACTGCTGGGCCTCGACCTGCCGCGAGATCCCGAACTGGGAGTCGACCAGCGTGCCGTTCGCGCGATAGCCATGCAGCAGGATGACCAGCGGCCACTGGGACTCGGCGCTCCAGGTCGAGGGCAGTACGACCCGCGGCGCACGTTCGCCGCCGATGGGCGGCAGCGCCGCGGCGTCCGGCGCCGACGGGGGCGCGGCGTCCGGCGCCGACGGAGGCGCGGCGTCCGGGGCCGAAGGGGGCGCGGCGTCCGGAGTCGCGGGAGGGACCGCGGCGTCCGGCGCCGAAGGGGGCATCTCGGCATCCGGGATCGCAGGTGACGCGGCGTCGACCTCAGTCTCGACGCCCTCTTCCTCGTCCGCCGCACACGCGCAGGTCAACGAAGCCAGGAGCAGCAGGGTGGCTCGATTCACGGGCACTCCACGGGCACGGCGTCCGCCGGCAGGGTCTCTCGGTGCACGGTCTCGTCCATGAGGATGAGCGTCGCCGGGTTGTCGCTCTGGTTGAGCATCATCAGGTACACACGGCCGCCGCCGGGCGGCAGGCAGCTCGGGGCGAGCGTGACCCGCTGACCCCACACGGTCTGGCCTTGCAGGTCGTCTCGGAACGGCTCGGGCACGTCGACCTCCCGATCGGCGGTGACCCCGAGCCGCGCCGCGAACTCGACCTCGACGGGCGCGTCGAATCGGAGCGCGAGGTCCAGGTCCCCGGAGCCGCCGCCCGCGCCGGGGATGAAGCCGCCGCTCGGTTGCATGGTCCACCCCAGGGTGACCCCCGCCGCCCCCGCGGGCACGTCGAGGTACCACTGGTGGAAGCCCGGCACACGGTCGACCCGCGCGCCGACGCTGCCCCGCCCCTCGACCGAGTAGGGCACACGGTCACGCGCACGGAAGACCGAGAAGCCTTGCCAGGCCTTGGCCCGCAAGCACCCGAGCACGCCGTACTCCACGAGGAGCGCCCGCACCTGCGCACCCCGCTCGGCGTCGAGCTGGGTCTCGGTCTCGGCCACGAGCAGCTCACCCGCGACCTCGAACGTGGTCTCCTGCCCGAACTGGGTGAGCGCCTGGAAGACCACCGCGTCGGCCGCCTGTGCGCCCAACAGCGTCCGCATCCCCCACAGCGCGCTCCCGAAGATCCGCCCATCGGCGTGGATCTCGTTGAGCAGATCGTCGGGGCAGCGTCGCGGGCTCGCCAGGTCGCGCACGGCCGTAGGCTCGAGCGAGCCGATGCCGTACTCCCCCACCCGCGCGAAGTCTGCCACCGACGCCGCGAAGTAGTCCGCGATGGCCTCGTTCATGGCGCCCGGCGAGTCGTCCAGGCCCTGCCGGTCGAAGACACGCCCGTTCAGACGCCCCGTGCCGACGACGGCGTGGGTGTACTCGTGGAGGATCACCGAAGCGTCGTAGCTGAAGTCGTGACGCGCCTGCCCGAAGATGATCGTGTCGCTGTCTCGCGGCGGCAGGTCGAACTGCGCCGTCAGCGCGTCCCAGGTCTCCTTCGGGAAGAAGGCCGCGTTCTCGAAGTAGCTCCAGCCGTCGGGCCCGAGCTCGAAGCCCGGCAGCGCCACGGGCGGCTCGATCTTGAACTGCACGTTCACCAGCGCGGGCAGCGGGAAATCGAGCCAGTCCATGCCGTGGGTCGACTTGAAGTAGTCGTGGGCGCGGGTCACGTTCGCGTACATCATCAGCTCGGCGAAGCTGTCGTTCCCGTCGGACTCCCGTCGCGGCGGCTCGATGTGCAGATAGTGGCCGTCTTCCGCGGGCCTCGCCTGCTGCACCTCGTGGCACAGCGAGACGACGAAGTTGCCGAA
>JBMOFP010000371.1:0-2230 GCA_049318805.1 Bradymonadia bacterium | reverse complement strand
CGCGGCCGCGGCCGCGGCTTCGAGCTCTGCGAGCACCGCCGGCGACAGGCCCTCGGGCCCGCGCGGCTCCGCGGGGGCTTCGCGCGCGGGGGTGACGCTGGCGAGCACGAGGGCCGCGAGCCAGGAGCCGGCGGGGCTCGGATGGCTGCCGTCGCCGCTGTAGAGGCTCGCATGGTCGAAGCCCGCCCGGGTCGAGAGCCACCGGATGGCCGCGCCCACGGGCGCCGAGGTGAGCGCGCCGGCCTCACGCATCGCGGCGAAACCCTCGTCGAGCCGGTCCTGCATCGTCGTGTAGTCGGGGAAGAGCTCGGGGTTGCCCTCGTCGCCCCTGAGACGCCCCCAGGTCTCGAAGAGGACGGGCGTGGCACCGCAGCCTCGGATGCGCTCGCCCCAGGCGCCCGCCGCCTCGACCGAGGCCTGTCGCACGGGCTCCGGGGCCGGAAAGCCAGGTATCTGGCTCTGCTCCTGGAGCACGACGTAGGTCCAGGGCGCGTCGCCGCCGCACCGGCTCGAGAAGAGGACCTGAAGCTCCGACGCGTCGGCCTGAACGTCGGCGAGGTGCTGGTCGAGCCTGTAGCCGGGCCGCGCGTAGCGGGCGACGACGACCTCTCGAGGCGCGGCGTCCTGGGCACGGACCTCGGCGTAGCGCTGTTCGAGGTCGTTGTAGAACGTGTAGCTGTTCCCGATGAAGAGCACGCGCAGCGCGGCGGGCGCGGGCGGCGCTGCGTCGGCGGGTGGCGGCTGCGCTGCGTCGGCGAGCGGCGCGGCGGCGTCCGGTGACGGCGGCGCGGCGGCGTCGGGTGACGGCGGCGCGGCGGCGTCGGGGGACGGCGGCGCGGCGGCGTCGACGCCCGGCGCGGGCACGTCCGAACCCGAGTCCCCGCCGCACCCGGCCAACATGATCACGAGCGAGAGCTTCCTCATGCGTCACAGCCTTGCCGGCGCGAGACGGCGCGCGCAAGGTCGATGACATGCGCACCCGTCCATTCCCCTGGAGCCTGGCCGTCGCGGGGCTCGCGGCGCTCTCGTGCGGCGACGACGACACCTCGCCCATCACGACCGCGGTCGACGCCGCTTCCGAGACCGATGCCGTCCGTAGACCCGACGCCGCGCGTGCACCCGACGCCGCGGGCCCCCCGGACGCGACCCCGCCACCCGGTCCGCCGCCGCCTGGGCTCGAAGCGCTCTGTGGCCCGCGCGCCGCCGAGGTCGAAGCGCGCCTCGACGCCCTGCTGCCGACGCTGACGCTCGAACAGAAGGTCGCCCTCATGCACGGGAGCACGCTGCTCGCCGCGGACGGCATTTGGCCGCTGCCGGGCCTGCCCGAGGCGGATGTGCCCGGCCTGCGCATGGTCGACGGTCCCCGCGGCGTGAACCACCGCCTCGAGGGCCTGGGCGCCACGGCATTTCCCGTGGGCGTCGCGCGCGGCGCGACCTGGGACCCGGCGCTCGAGCGTCGGGTGGGCGAAGCGATGGCGACCGAGGCGCGCGCCGTGGGTGCGGGGGTGTTGCTCGCCCCGACCGTGAACGTGCTGCGTCATCCCCGCTGGGGCCGCGCCCAGGAGAGCTACGGCGAGGACCCCCACCACCTGGGTGCCCTCGGGGTCGCCTTCGTGGAGGGGGTGCAGTCGCGCAAGGTGGTCGCCTGCGCCAAACACTTCGCCGCGAACAGCATCGAGAACACACGCTTCGAGGTGGACGTCCAGGTCGAGGAGCGGGCGCTGCACGAGGTCTACACCCCGCATTTCCGTAGGCTCGTGGACGCGGGCGTCGGCGCGGTCATGTCGGCGTACAACAAGGTGAACGGGGCGTACTGCGCCGAGAATGGGCCGCTGCTCGACACCCTGCTCAAGCAGTCGTGGGGCTTCACGGGCTTCGTCGTGAGCGACTGGATCTTCGGCACCCATTCCACCGTGGGGAGCGCGCTCGCGGGGCTCGACATCGAGATGCCGTTGAACAAGGTCTACGGCGCGCCGCTCGTCCAGGCCGTGCGCGCCGGCGAGGTCGACGAAGGCGTGATCGACGCCGCGGTGCGCCGCATCGTGCGTGTGCAGTGGTGCTTCGAGCACGACACCGCGCCCCCCGAAGCCGATGGCGTGGGCCTGGAGTCCGAAGCGCACCGTGCGCTCGCACGGGAGGCCGCCCGGCGCGGTCTCGTGCCGCTGAAGAACGAGGGTGCCGCGCTGCCGGTGGACCCGGCGACCGCCCTGCGTGTCGCGGTCCTGGGGCG
>JBMOFP010000370.1:0-2231 GCA_049318805.1 Bradymonadia bacterium | reverse complement strand
GCAAGCCGCCGCTGGAGGTCTTTCCGGATATGGACCGGCAGCTCAAGCTCCGGCCGCAGGCCCGCAGCGAGCTGTTTCCCGATCGGCGCAGCTCCCGCCTGCCCGTGGAAGGCACCCTCGCCCGCACGGGTGGCGCGGGCGTGCGCCTCGTGGGCGGACCGGTGCCGCGCCAGCCGCGCTACACGGAGGAGGTCACCATCTCCGTGGCGACCGACGGCTGCGTCTCCCGCAGCGAGGTCGTCGTCTCGCCGCTGTGGGGCACGACGCAGGTGGTCGGCGTCCCCGGCGGCGACACCGCCGAGGCCTGGATCGGCCTGGAGTACCTCAACCCGTTCGGTCCGACGTCGACCTCGTGGTACGAGCTGCCCGACCGCCCCGCGGGCGAGATCCTTGACCTGTTCCTGGGCACGATGAGCACGGCGCCTGCGACCGAGGGGGAGGGCATTCCGGTCGTCTACGGCGAGATGACCTGGCCCCTGTGCCCGGCGGGCCCGAGCTGACCGCGACTCGCCACCTGCGCTGCGTCCGCGTAGACGGGCCCGCCCAGGAGGCCCCGTGTCGCTCTTCGACGCCCTCGAAGCGCGCCGGCTGCGGCGCGAGCTGAACAAGCAGGCCGGGATCGTGGGCGGCGTCGACGAGCAGCACGTCGTCGGCCGGGCCGGGATGACCGTGTTCGTCGGCGACGTGGGCAGCGGGACCGGCGAGCTGGGCAGCGGGAACGTGCGGAGCCGCGCCGTGGTCGGCGCCGTGGTCGTGTCCGGATCGTGGCGCCCCGAGACCGCGCAGGGGCTGCTGTACCGCGGGGTCTCCGTTAGCGAGGCCGCCGAGACCGTGGGGATGGCCCCGGCCGATTTCTCCCGCGTCTACAAGGCCTGGTTCGGCTACCCGCCCTCCCGGGAAGAGCGCACCCGTGGGGGCTCTGCGACCCTGAACGAGCCGAAGGGCGATCGATGATGTCGATCGACGGGTTCGGCGCCGGCCTTCATCAGCGCCTCGAGCCATTCGGCGACCACACCGCGAAGGGCGCTGAGGCGATGCCTGGCACGCAGGGGGGATGACGAAGACCGTCGGACGATGACCGACACGCCGGCGTGCTGCTATGCCCAGCGGGCCAGGACAGTTCGACAACAGTGCCCTTATGACCTTCGTTTCCGCGGCCGGACGCCAACCATCCCGCAGACCCCTCGCCCTGGGCCGCGGTGTGCAGCGCGCGGTGGATGCCCGTCCACCTCCCCTCGCAGCCCGACGCGTCCCCGCTCGACGGCGTGGGCTTCCGCGCCCTGCTCGGCCGCACGCTGCCGCGCCTGATCGAGCGCCTCGGGGACGACGCGTGGCCCGGGCACGTCCAGGATGAGCTGTACGCGGCGGTGGCCTGCGGCGACCCGGAAGAGGGCTTCCTCTGGGTGTCGTGCGATGACTGCGGGGTCCACCGCCTCGTCGCGGTGTCTTGCAAAGGACGCGGCTTCTGGTCGTGCGCGACCCCGGCCCGCTGTGGCGGACGCCGCATGGCGCAGGGCGCTGCCAACCTCGTCGACGACCTCCTGCCCCGCGTCCCCGTCCGGCAGTGGGTGTTATCGATGCCGATCCGCGTCCGCCTCGCGCTGACCTTCCGCCCCGACCTCGTCCAGCGCGCCCTCGCGATCGTGGTGCGGCGGCTTCAGGCGTACTATCGGAAGAAGACGAGCGGCCAGACGGGGCTCGTGACGGCGATTCAAAGATTCGGTTCAAGCTTGAACCTCAACGTCCACTTCCACATCCTCGCGCTGGACGGCGGCTACTACCACGACGACCAAGGCCGGCTCCAGTTCCGCGCGAGCCGCCCACCTCGCCATGATGAGCTCGCCCGCATGGTCCAAGACATCGGTCGGCGCCTGGAGCGACTCGTGAACCGAGCAGAGGCCGACGACGAGCCCGACCCACACCGCCAGCTCCAGCTCCTTGCCGCCACCGGAGGCGACGTCACCGACCCCGCCCACCGGCCGCCACGGCGCTTCGAACCATCCCAGCGATTCCGCAGGTACGAAGCGTCTTACGGTTACTTCAGCCTGGAGGCCGGCAGTCGTACTGGAGCGCAGGATCGACGAGGGCTTGAGCGACTTTGCAGGTACATCCTGCGCCCAGCCGTCGCCTTGTCCCGCCTGGGCATCGATCGCGAAGACCGCGTCGTCCTGACGCTACGCCACCCGTGGCGCGACGGGACCACGGCGCTCCGCTTTGAGGCCGAGACTTTT
>JBMOFP010000369.1:0-2234 GCA_049318805.1 Bradymonadia bacterium | reverse complement strand
CAGCCCCCGATGCTGGACCGATCGACCAGCGTCGTCTCGGTCACCCCGAACCAGAGCATACTGACGTCGACGAGCAAGACCGTTGCTCGGTCTGATCGTCGATGGATCCCGAACCAGCTGGAGCCGGTTCTCACGCTCTCGTACTTTGCGCTCGTCATCATCTTGCCCGACGGGGGAAGAGGTCCGCCATGGAGAGGTCCTTGTCGCCGCGGGTGAGCCCGTGAGCGACCCGCTGCTCTGCATCTGGCGATTCGTTCGGGGTGATCTGGCGGCGCCGGAATTCTGCCGCCGATTCGGAGAGGACGCGGGGCTTCGCGACACCCTTGGACCAGCGCTCACGGCGGCCGTCGAGGCCACAGCTTCGACCGACGAAGCTGAGCTCTGGGTGCTGCGCTGCAGCCTCGGGGCGTGGGCGCGCGCACAGCCCGGCCCGGCCTGCCTGTGCGTCCGCTTCCGCGATCTGGACCGGTTCGACTGGGGCGGCTTCTTCGACCCGCCGCCGAGCTTCGAGCAGGACCTCGAGTGGTCCCACCTCGACGTGCGCGCTTCCTGGGACGTCTTGGCGGACCACGGACCGCCCCTGTGGTGGCTCTCCCACACCCGTTGCCGGGTCTGCGGCCAGGACTGGCTGGTGGCCTTCGAGGAGGAGCAGAACGACGTCTACGTGGTCCGCCGAATGAGCGCGGACGAGGCCCGGGACCGTGCCGAGCGAGGCGTCTGGCCGCCTGGGCTGAACAGCTACGCGTTCCTGCTCGAGTTCGGCGGCGCGAACGTGCACGTGACCTTCGTGGACCTGGGGGACTCGACGCTGGTCGAGACGGCGACGCGACTCGCCCGCGAGCGACCGGGCCTCGGCCTCACCGAACTCGCCGCGCTGCTCGACCTGCAGCCCGCCGACGCCCGCCGCGTCGCAGCAGAAGCCATCGCTCGCGCCGGCGTGGACATCGACCTGCGCGCCCCCTGAGTGGCCGCCGCAGCGAGATCGCTGACACGGGCGCGCGGCACGGCCCATGCCTGTTCGCCTCGGCGAGCATGCGCACCGCGCCGCGCTCGCCGCCGCCGCGCGCGTACGCCCGCCGCCAGCCCGAGGACTCCACGCTCGACGACGTCGTCCGTGACCACCTCCCGGCCGTCCTCGCGCGCGGCCACGGTCCGTCGGAGCACGGGTTCGGCTATCCGCGGTTCGTCGAGCGCGAGTTCGAGAAGTTCCTCGCCTGCGGCCTGCTCTGCCACGGCTGCGTCCGCGTGCGCTGTGACCGCTGTGCCGACGAGCGGCTGGTCGCGTTCTCGTGCAAGACCTGCGGCTTCTGCCCGTCGTACACCAGCCGCCGGATGGCCGGCACCGTGGCCCACCTCGTCGAGCGCGTGCGCCCGGCCGTCCCGTACCGACCATGGGTCCTGTCGTTGGTCCGGATGTCCATCAAGGCGGACGCGGCCGAGACCACGCAAGGGTCACGACTCGAGGGCAGTGTCCGCACAGCTTCGGGCTAGGATGATGTCGATGTCCGTCCTGCCTGCGGCGCGCGTCGTTCGTGGCGGCGATGCCCCCGCCCACCTGCAGCCGGCACCCCGCCGCGTTCCCGCGCGGCTGGTGTGGCGGCTCCTGTTCGGCTCGCCGATCGGCATTTTCGGGTGGTGCTTCGTCGCGTTCGGGATGGGCTTCATCCTGGCGTCCGTGCCGCGCGTCGAGTTCGTGACACCTGACCATGACCGCGAGACGACGGCGACCATCATGCTCGTCACGCCCACCGGGGCGAGCGAGAACGATCAGCCCATCTACCGCGTGGACTACGTGTTCACGGACGCCACCGGCGCCGTCATGAGCGGCACGTCCTACACGAAGGACCCGACGGTCCACGGTACGCAGCGCGTGGAGTACGTCCCCGGCCCCGGAATCAAGGCGGCCAGCCGCGCGACGAACTGCTCGGGCGTGAACCGGAGCGCGATGGTGCCGGAGCGCCGGCCGTCGTCGAGCCGCGTGAGCCGCTCATCGGACAACGGCGGCCTGAGCAGGTACCGGCAGAGCCTTTCTCGTCCCGCGCTGTCGCGCGCCCCGATGGCCACGCCCGCGTGCAGGTTGAAGCCGTCGACGCCGCAGAACCCGACGCTCGGCGACCGCGCAAGGAGAGGATCGACGACGCGTCCCTTCGGAAAGCTCACCGACTCGGCGATCAACCCGGCAACGTTTCATGGCGGGAGCTTCGCACAGCGGAGTTTTGCGGTGCACCGGCCCC
>JBMOFP010000368.1:0-2260 GCA_049318805.1 Bradymonadia bacterium | reverse complement strand
CGGCGCGTCTGGCGGCGGCGGCGCAGCATCTTCAACCAAACCCTGGTCGTCGAGCTGCGAAGTCTCCGCGTCGACCGTCTCGAGGTCTGGTTCGAATGCCTCCGCGTCGGCGGCGCCGACCCCCAGGTCCCCACCCTCATCGGCGCCCACGGCGAACGCGTCGCGCGACACCGGTACGCCGTCGATTTCGCGCGCCTTCGGGGTCGCGTCGTCGCACGCGACGCAGGAAACCGCGGCCCACAGGAGCGCCGTGTAAGGACGATTCAAAAGGGGCATGGCAGATCGACCCATTGTCCTGACTGACACAGTGAACGGCCGTCGACGACGACGCCCGTGCAGATTCGGGGCTGCGTGGTGCCGTCGACACAGACGTCGATGTCCACGCAGTCTCCCGCGTCGATCCATCGCCCGGCAGGACAGGCCTCGAACCCGCGCCCCCGTAGGTTCAGACCGCAGGGCGCGTTCCGCATCGCGCCAAAGAGGCACTCGTCGGGATCGACGCACTGATCGAACTGCGTCCATCGCCCGTCGTCGCAGTTGCGCAGCTTGTTACCCCGGTTGTTGATGCCGCAAGCCTGGAGTTCCTGGTCCCGGTCGCGACATTCATCGGGATCGATGCAGCCGCCCGGCTCGCTGAACTCGCCGGCGACGCACGTCGACACCTGCCGGCCGCGGTCGTTGTACCCACAGACGAATTCGCGCTCCGCCCCATCGACACAGTCATCGGGATCGAGGCACGCGCTCCACGGAAGCCACAGCCCTTCGACGCAGCTGCGGTTCGTGAGACCCCGGTCGTTCAAGCCGCACTGCGCCAGCTCGGCGGTTCCGTTGGCGCACTCGTCGCCGTCCACGCACGCGGTCCACGCGGCCCAGCCGCCCAGCACACACACGCGCGACTTGCGCCCGCGGAGGTTCGGCCCGCAGGCCTCCTGCTCGCCCACGCCGTCCGTGCAGACATCCGGGTCGACACACGCCCCGCGGACCTGCCACTGACCCGCTGCGCAGATGCGCTCCTGTTGACCGCGCACGTTCAGGCCGCACGGGAGCAACGAGCGGCTCCCGTCGACGCACAGATCGGGGTCCGCGCAGTCGGAGTACTCGCCCCATCGCCCGTTGCCGCACGCGCGCACCTGACTGCCCCGCTGATTCGCCCCGCAGGCGCGCCGGTCCTGCTCTCCGTCGAGGCAGACGTCGGGGTCCTCGCAGCCGCCGAAGGGTCCCCATTGTCCTTGCACGCAGCGGCGCGACGATTGACCGCGTCCGTTTCGGCCACACGCCTGCGCGTCCACCTGGCCTTCGGAGCAGACCCCCTCCTCGACGCAGAGGCCAAACTCACCCCAATTGCCAT
This sequence comes from Bradymonadia bacterium, assembly GCA_049318805.1. GTDB lineage: Bacteria > Myxococcota_A > Bradymonadia > UBA7976 > UBA1532 > CANLBD01. Next base: position 912 of record JBMOFP010000368.1, on the reverse strand, counting down.
TCGTGCAAGCACGTGAACGCCGACCCAGATCCTGCTGGCCGCAGGCTTCAGCCTCGAGACGGCCATCCTGGCACTCGTCGGGATCGATGCACGCTTCGAAGGGGGTCCAGAGGCCCTCGCTGCAGCTCCGCACCTGGATGCCACGCAGGTTGAGGCCACAGGGTCTGACCTCCTGGCGGCCGTTCTCGCAGACGTCCGGGTCCACGCACGCGTCGAAGGGGCCCCACTGGCCTTCGGCACACACCCGCTCATGGGTGCCGCGGTCGTTGGCGCCGCACTGGTCGCGCTCGCGGGTACCGTTTCGGCAGACGTCCGGATCGACGCACAGGCCGGGCAGAGACCAGCGTCCGGCCTCACACGCCCGGGGGGCGAGCCCCTGTCCGTTGATGCCGCAGGGGACCGAGTCGGACTGCCCCGGCGCGCACTCGTCGCCGACGATGCACTCTCCGAACTCGCCCCAGCGCCCGTCCGCGCAGGTCCGGCGCCGCTGCCCCGGCGCCGGCGAGTCACAGGCCTCGCGCGACTCGGCGCCGTTGGCGCACTCGTCCGGATCGACACACGTCGCGTCGTCGGCCGCCCGCCAGCGACCGCCCTCACAGGCCCGGCTGCGCTCGCCGCGCAGGTTCAAGCCGCAGGGCTCGACGAGCGGAGGACCACCGTCTCGACACTCGACCCCCGGGGGCACCTCGGCATCGGCGGGCGGCAGCGCAACGTCCGCGGGCGGTCTTTCCGCGTCGGCGGGGGGCGACTCGGCGTCCGAGGCCATCCCCAGGTCCGGCGTGAACGCGAGGTCGGTCGGTCCGCCATCACCCGCGCCCGGTGTGCTCCCGTCGCGCACGCGGCCATCCGGGAGAACGACGTCGAGCGCCTCGACTTCCGCGCACACCCCCGCGACGCAGACGCCTGCCGGGC
>JBMOFP010000367.1:0-2289 GCA_049318805.1 Bradymonadia bacterium | reverse complement strand
CCCCACGCCTTGGCAGGACACCCACGCGTGATCGGCCCTGAACAGGTCATGGCCGCCCGCTGACGGGCCTCGTCGGCGCGCGATGGACGCCGACGTCGTTGTCGCTGGGCATACACATTCTCGCTCTCGCCTCACGCGGGCTCGCCAAGGTTCCGGACGGGCCGACCCTCGACGTCCTCTTTCAGTCTGTAGCCCCTTTGGCGCATGTGGCCGAGTGTGGCCCACATGGGGTCCACACTGATTCTGCGTCTCCCTCCCTCCTGAGATCCCCTATCCAGCGTAGTCACCCTCTGGCACGCGCGGTGCCTTAGGTCGCAGCGCACGCGAATCCGTTCGGGGTCGTGGCGCGTCGGCAAGGTTGCCTTCGTCGCTGCGGCGTCCCGGGCACTTAGGGGGAAATCATGATCAGTCGTAGAACAGGAGCGCAGGCGTCAGCCTCGCCCATGGGCGCCATTGCCCAGAGGACCATCGGTGCCGTCGCCCATTGGGGCCGGGATACCGTTGCCCGGGCTCTGCCCGCGCTCGCGCTCGCCGCGTTGGCGTCCTCGTCGGCCCGCGCCGATGGACCGAACCTCGTCACGAACGGCTCCTTCGAGTCCGGCGACTACTCGCCCCTCGCGGGCGATGGCTGGGTCGATGTGACGACCGGCATGACGAAGATCACCGGCTGGAGCGTGGTGGGCCACATCGACTGGGGGAACACCGCTGCGTTCACGCCCATGGCCGACGGCGGCCGGGCCATCGACGTCGTCCATGGCGGGTACTGTTATGGTGGCGGAGTCGGGACGATCAGCCAGACCGTCCCGACCGTCGCCGGCGCCAGCTACCGGCTCTCTTTCCAGCTCGCTGCCCCCGATGACGACAATCCCTGCAGTCACCGGGCGAGCGGCTTGCCATTCAAGACCGTGCGCGTCACGGTCGGGGGCGTCCCGTCGACGTTCTCCGCGGCGACGTCGAACTCCCTGGCTGTGGTCTGGGAATCGAAGCAGCTCACCTTCACGGCCACGTCGAGCGCCACCGTGATCGCGTTCGAGCCGAACGACTCGGACGACGGGTTCAACGGCCCGGGCCTCGATCTAGTCTCGGTCGTCGTGCTCGACAGTGACGGCGACGGCCACCTCGACAGCGCGGACAACTGTCCCGACGTGTCGAATGCCGACCAGGCAGACTCCGACGGCAACGGGCGTGGGGATGCGTGTCCTCGCCCGGGATACTCGGTCGTCGGACACGGCACCGTGAACTGCTACGACGTCTGGACCGGGGAACCCGTCGGCACGGACTCCAACGCCACGGTCACGTTCCAGCTGAACTATGACCCTGACACAGCGCCCGACTACACGAACTGGCAGGAGGGGCACTACACGCAGTCGGCCTGGTACTCCCTCAGGCAGGACATTCGGGTTGAATCGACGATTGGCGGATTTACACTTTCTGACGACCGGATATACACGTTTTCAATATTTGCGTACGAAGGTGATGACATCATATACTCGAATGCAAACCGCGTGGATGCCCACTTCGGCAATGGCAACTGGTACCTCCAAGGCTCAGAGGTCGTCCAAGACGGGCGCACCTTGCCGGAGCAGCCCGGCAACGTCAGTGACTCCAGCTACAACTTCTACAGCCAGTTCTCGAACTCACTGGGCTTATGCGTGTTCGATGGCAGCGGCCCCGTACAGGTCCTCACCGACGCGCCGCTCGACTCGGACGGGGACGGCGTGCCCGACCTGACGGACCTCTGCCCGGGATCGAACGACCTGGACAACGCCGACGGCGACCTGCTTCCGGACGGCTGCGACGCGTGCCCGGCGGACTCGGCGAACGACGCGGACGGCGACCTGCTCTGTGCGGACGTCGACAGCTGCCCGAACGACCCGGACAACGACGTCGACGCCGACCTCGCGTGTGGCGACGTCGACAACTGTCAGGCTCTTGCGAACCTCGACCAGTGGGATCTCGACGCCGACGGGGCCGGTGACGCCTGCGATGACGATGACGATGGCGACGGCGTCGGCGACGCGACGGACAACTGCGCGGTCCTGGCCAACGCGGAGCAGGCGGACCTCGATCTCGACGGGCTCGGTGATGGCTGCGATCTCGACGCCGACGGCGACGGCGTGCCGAACGACATGGACAACTGTCCCGAGGTGGCCAACGTCGACCAGGCAGACGCGGATGGGGATGGTCGAGGTAACCTGTGTCCTCCGCCTGGGACCTATTCGCTGGTCGGCCAGGGGCACATCAGTTGTGTCGACATTGTGACTGGCGCCCCGACAGGAACGGAGAGCC
>JBMOFP010000366.1:0-2293 GCA_049318805.1 Bradymonadia bacterium | reverse complement strand
GGCGTGGGGGTCGCGGTCCGCTGGGGGCTCGAGTTGATGCTCGACCTGTCGAAGTTGGCCACCTTCCGGTCGCGACTGCGGCCGAAGCCGCGGAGCGGATGCATGGCGCGAACCCCGTGTTCTTGAACGCAACGATCCTTGCGGCATTTCGGGAGAAGCTGGCGGCCCTGCTCCCTCCCGCTACTCCTCGCTGAGCTTGACCTCGACGAGCCCCGTGATCCCAGCCTGCACCGCGCGTATTCTCAGGGTCTCGGCATCGACGTCCTGCGGGAGCCAGACCTCGAAGGTGAGCCGCAGGAGGCCGCCGTCCTGTTTTGGGGTGGCAGCGCTCCCGGATGGGACTGCGAGGGCGCGGGCGCCGGGGGTGAGCGCCCTGAGCGCGTCGACCGGCGAGGCGACGGAGGCGAGGTCACCGCGGTCGAGGACGTAGGTCGCCACGAGGTGGCGGGGGCGTTCGGTGCCGAAGGCGTCGAGGCCCGCCAGGACCAGGGCGGCGAACGCGGTCGCGACCGCGACGATCTCGATGGCGCCGAGGCCGCAGCCCATGCCGATCCCGATGGTGAGGAACATCACCGCGGCGTCGCGGGGGTCCTTGAGCCCGGACCGGAAGCGGATGAAGCCGCCGAGGCCGACGAGCCCGAAGGCGCGCGCGACGCTGTCCCCGATGACGGCGACCACGACGGCGGCAGCGAGCCCGATGAGCGCTTGAGCCTGGGCCGTCTCGGGGGCGAGTGGCGCGAAGCGTCGGTCGGTGCTGCCCGGCGTGAGCTTCGTGATGACCCACCGCCAGGGCCGAAATGCGAGGACGCTCGCGAGCAGCAACGCGGCGCCGAGTCGGACGAGGACGAGCCCGTAATGAGGGAGCTCGGACACGGGGGCGCTGCTGGTGCCGAACATCGAGTCTCCGGGAGCGCGGCGCCAGGCGCCGAGTCAGATCGTGAGGTGCGCGCCGATCTCGAGGGCACCGATGCGGGCGTCTTGCCCCTGGGCTCGAGAGAGCCGGTCGGTCAGCTTCTCGAGCTTCATCGTCGGCAGAGCACGGGCGCCACCCGCAGCGGGCCGGAAGAAGTTGTCCCAGTGCGAGAGGAGGACGTGGTTCGGCGCGAGCGCTCGGACGAGCCGCTCCGGATATTCTCGAGTCGACGTCCAGCCCGCGACGCAGGCGAGCGCGAGGTCGCACGTGATGGGCGGTGCCGCGTCGTCGATGAGGTCAGCGCTGCCGACGTGTACGATCGTGCGGCCGAGGACCCGAACTTCGATGCGAAAGACGGCGCCGCAGCGGAACGCGCGCGTGCGAGTCGGGACCTGGTCGCAGTCCGAGATGTCGCCCGGATAAGGGACCCGCCCGAGGAGGAAACGCGAGTGCTGGCTCGCCACGAAGCGCAGCCGGAAGGGGCCGACCTCGTCCTCCCACGGGAGGGGGCGCGTCTGCACGTCGACGACGCGGCTCTCGGGGATCTTTGCGGCGCGGCACAACGCGGCGGCCGACGTCGAGCCGTAGACACGTGCTCCCGAGAGCGCCGCAAGCGCAGGGACGTCCATGGCGTGATCGAAGTGCGTGTGGCCCGTGGCGATGGCGACGACGCGGTCGGTCCAGGGCGCGATGAGCGCGGGATCGGTGACGAGCCGCCCGAAGGCGGCCGTGCCGAGGGAGGCCCGGGTGAGGTAGGGGTCGAGCAGGAGCCGCTGACCGTCTGCTTCGATGCAGAAGCCAGCGGTCCCGAGCCAAGTCACGGTGACCGGGCCGCTCGTCCAGCTTGGATCCCAGGCGTAGTCTTGCCAGCCCATCGAGCCCCGTGTCCTGCGTCGGGTGAGGTCAGCCGTCGAGAAGCTCGGCGGATTCGGCCACCGCGGGCGCCGCCTTGACCGCCTTCTTCGTGGCCTTCGGCTTCGCGGTCCCGGGCGCCTTGGGGGCTCCCGCGACCTTGGGCACGCCCGTCTTCGACGCCGCACGCGACGGCGCTTTGGGCGGCGGCGCGAGCAACGCCGCGAGCTTGGCCGATGCGGCCTGCTGGCTTTGTTGTGGGTCGAGCGTCAGGGGGCAGGTGTCGGGCTTGAAGCGCAACGCCTTACCGTCCTGGTGGTCGGGGAATCTGACCATCACGTAGTCCGCGACGGACTCCACTCTTCCCGGTCCCCAGTCGAGGGTGTTGTGTCTCACCCATTGTCCGGCCGTTGGCTTCATAGTTACCTCTCGAATCGTCCAGCCTGCCAGGGTACTCCTTCGCTCGACGAACAACAACCACCAGAAATCCGCCCAATTCGTCGGCGGGAGGTGCCGCGAAGTCGCCCT
>JBMOFP010000365.1:0-2339 GCA_049318805.1 Bradymonadia bacterium | reverse complement strand
GAGCGCATGCCGGACCTGGGCTTCAGCTGGGTGGACCACAACACAGGCCGCACCGTTCAGGTCGCTCTGCCGCTGTGGAAGGACGACAACTGGAACCTCGGAGGCTACTTCACGGTCGACCGCAACGGTCGGCGGATCGATATCGATGCCTGGTCACCGGCCGCAGCCCACGGCACCCGTGGGCGCGAGGTGGCGGAGGGCCTGTGGCGCTCGGGCGCAATCGATCCGCGCCAGGTGAAGGTGAGCGGCAACGCGACCCACCAGCTGCAGTTCGGGGGCGATGGCGGACAGTACTGGATTCCCACGTCGCGGCAGACCCGAGAGGACGGCGCGGCGCTGTTCAGGGCGAAACAGGCCGCTGTCATTCCAACCGACTCGTCTCGCACCTTGCGACCCGACGACAACGCGCAGTTCGCGCAGGGCTATCGCGAGGCCGAGTTTGGAAACAACGTGCTCACTGGATTGGCGGTGACCCAGACAGTCATAGGGTTTGCAGGGTCCGTGAATGGGGCAATCAGCCAACGGGGGACCACCACGCTCGTCAACCCGACGACCGGCCAGACTCTGAAGGCCAGGACGGATCCGCGCACCGGGCGGCTCGAAGGCACGATCTACGACCAGAACGGCAGGCCGCTAGCCAGCGGCACGAGCCTCGGTCGCGACTTCGAACGCACGGTCGACGTGGCAGGCGTACCAACGAGCAAGCCGCCCCAGCCCGTCAAGGAACCCCGCGCCGGTGTGCCGCGGCCCAGCCCGGCCGTGCAGTCGCCCCCACCCCAGCAGCCGAACGCTGCGAGTTCGCCGCAGGTCAATACCCCGCGCCGCAGCGGCGCCCCAAGTGCTGCGGTGGCCAAGCCGGTGCGACCGCCAGCGACGCCGACCGCTGTTGCGGAGCCGCGCCAGCTGCCCCGGCTGCCGCAGGGCGACACGCAGGTGCCGCGCGTGAGCCTGATGAGCGAGGCCCGCGCCTACGCCGAGACCCAGCCCAATAACAAGATGTTCTCCTATGCCGACCATCCCGGCAGCCCGGAAGGCGACGACGCCGTCTACTTCCGCGGTGGACGGGAGGTGCAACCAGGCGTCACCCCATCAGCGAGCGTCGACACCAGTCAGCCCCCCGGTGCTGACTCCAATTCCGCCGCCAACGTTGGTAGCGGCGGGGGCGACGTGGTCGCAGGCCCCACCGATGCAGGGAACGGCGTCGGCCTTCCGCCCACGGGCAACGGGCCCGGCGCGGCGGGTTCGTCCGGTCGAGGCGATGCCGATCCGCGGGTCGCGATGGGCACCCGGGTCAACCGAGCCAGCATCCGGACCGTCGAGGCTGCGAATGTCTCAGATGCGCTGAGCGTAGCGCGCGGTGCGGACGGGCGAGTCGAGCCCGTTCAGTTCATCCTGCGCGCACCTGTGCCCCGTTCCGACCGTTTCACCGAGCGCCTGGTCACGATCACCTCGGGCGATCGGCTGACCGATGCGGAGGTCACCCAACTGCGCGCCAGTGTGATCTCGGGCAACACCCACACTTACAACGCGCGCCATTACGCGCAGATCGATACGGACCTGCGCCGTTCCGAGGTGATCGTCACGGTCCAGAACCTGGAAGCCCGCCCGGGTGGGGCCGAGGGCGAGCTCACAGTCACGGGTGGCGCCGCCCAGGCCTCGGTGCGGCGCAACCCTGCCCAGCCTGGCGTGGCTGAGACCAGCTACGTCCAGCTCGTGGTCTCGGGCGAGGGCACCACGGGGACCCGGATGAAGAACCTTCCGCCGGGCGCCAGCAGTCTTTACCCGGACCGGGGTACCCCTCAGATACGCTATGGCGTGCCGGGTGGCGCGAGCCAAGCCGCCGAGATCCTCGTGTCGGCCATGGACCAGCTCGGCATGCCGCCGGCGGCCTTCTACAACACCCGACCCGGCGAGCGTTCGCCCGATCCTCGCGTCGCCGAGCTCTATGTCGGCATCAAGCGTGAGAGCTTGGTCACTTTTCCGGGCCTGCTTCCAGGCTTGCGGATACGCCATTACGTACTCGAGCGCAACCCCGATGGCTCCTGGCCTGAAGGCTATCGCCCTCCCAACCCCGAAACAGGCGAGCGCGCGCTCTGGGCTGGTCAGGAGGTCATTCCCCCGCCCTCCAGCCTGCCCATCGAGGAGGGCGGCGTTCCCATCCGCCCCGGCCTTCAACTACCCCCAGCGAGCGACGAACCCCCTGGTGGCCAGAACGTCCCAGGCGATGGCAGCGGTACGCCTGGCGCTGACGGCGGCGCGGGCACCGATCCGAACGGCAGCGGTTGGTGACGTCCCCGGACGTGGTGTAGAAGCTGAGCGGTAAAGGCGGGCCCTTGCGG
>JBMOFP010000364.1:0-2341 GCA_049318805.1 Bradymonadia bacterium | reverse complement strand
GCTGAACCACCCGACTCCGGGCCTTGATCTCAGGGTTTCGCGGGCGGTCGGCCGAAGACCCGCCGCGCAAGCTCGCCGGACGCCTCGAGGGCCTTGAGCTCGTCGAGCCATCCGATGACATCGGTGGCGATGAACATCACGGGCGGCGGTCGCTTCGCCACCTGCTCGAGGAACGTCTTCGTCGCCTCGTCGTGGTCCACGTCGAGCCGCTTGTAAGGCACGCCCGCGGCGGTCAGGAGGGCCTCGACGGCGTCGCGGTCGGGCGAGTCCCACTCCACGTAGAGCATGACCGGCGCGGGTTCGCGCGGCTTGGGGGCCGGTGCGGGCGTCGGGACTGTGGACCGAGCCGGTGAGCCGAGCGCCGCCTCGAGTTTCCGTCGAATGAAGTTCCGGATCACAGGCCCTGCACCTCGATGGACTGGTCCGGGGCGGCCTCGAACTGTTGCTCGTAGTCTTCCTGATTGCGCGACCGCTGCTGCTTCATGCGCTGGTCGATGTTGTCCATCATGTCCATGGACTTCGCAGGGGCGGCGCGGGGCGGGCGTGCGGGTTCTTTCCGGTCTTCGTCGGGCGACCCACCGTCGATGTCGGCGAACGCGTAGTGCTCGCCGTCGAAGGCCAGCACCGCCTGAGCGCCCGGGAGCATGGCCACACCCCGCAGGTCCGCCCGGAGCGCGGTCGCGCCGCCGCCCACGGCCCGCAGTTCGACCGCCCGCGCCGGCTTGCCGTCGCGCCAGCGCACCTGGACGCGCGTCTCTTCGCCCGAGTCCACGGCCATCTCCAGGTCGCTGCGCAGGAGCAGCGTCGCGGCCTCTTGCCCGCCGCCGTCGATCTGCGCCAGGTAGGCGCCCGCGCCCTTCACCGGCACGTCCAAAAAGACCTCGTGGGGGAAGGGGCTGCGCGACACGTCTCGCGCACCGGCCCAGGTCGGGCTGACGCCGGAGATCTGAATCTCCAGCACCCGGTCGAGTCCCTGGTCACGCAGGAAGATCGTCCGCAGGTCGAGGCGGTAGACGCGCAGGTGCACCTCGTCGAGGTTGGCCAGCGTCACCTTGATCCGCCCGGCCTCCGAGGGGCGCTGGCGCATGAGCGGCTCGGCGGTGAGCTTGATGTCCGAGAGCGCGCGCAGGGCCGAAACGGCCTCGGCGCGCTCGGTCAGTTCTGAGTAGGCCTTGCGCGCGCCGTCCAGGTCACCCCTGGCCTCCAGCAGGCGGGCGGCGGCGAAGCGCGCGTCTTCCCGCGTCTCGGCCGGGCCGCGGCTCCCGTCCGCCTGAGGGAACTCGTCCTCCGCGATGCGCGCGAACCGCTTCAGCGCGTCGTTCTCGTCGCCCATCTCGGAGAGCGCCAGCCCCTCCATGTAGAGCAGCCCGTCCAGCACCGGCGCCTCGGGGTGCCGCTCGGCCAGATTCCTGGCCCAGCGCGCGGCCTGCCCGAAGGCGCGCAGGCGCATCAGGCCCTCGACGAGGTGGAAGCCCGCCTCGGCGGCGCGCGGGGACTCGGCCTCCAGGGCCAAAAACTCGCGATCCCAGGCGGCGGCCATGAGGCGCAGGTCCGTGGCCGTGATGCGGGCCTTGACCACCTCTTCCGGGAGCGTCTCGTCGGCCAGGCTGCCCAGGCGCTCGGGCAGGTGGAACCGCGTCTCGGCGACGACGGGCAGCGCCGGATAGCGGCCCAGCACCCCGCGCACGACCTGCACCGAGGCCAGCAGGCCGCCCACGCCCTCCAGGCCGCGCGCGCCGCCCGCCTCGGCCAGAAACGCCGCGCCCAGACCCGCCCGCCAGACGGCGACGGCGCGCTCCGGGCGCCCGACGGCGCGATACGCGCGGGCGACGGTCACGATGTTTTCGAACTCCAGGCGCGCCTCGGGTTGCAGCTCGCGCAGGCGCTCGAAGCGCTCGACGAGCTCGGCGGGCGGCAGTTTGGCCTTCAACGCGTGGCTGAAGAGGAGCTGGGCAAAGGTGGCCCGCAGCGGCGTCGGCCACGCGTCGATGGCCGCGGCCCCCGCAGATGTTCTCGAGGAGAGGGCCGCGATCGGGTCCTCATCGGCGTGGCTGGCCTCGACGGTCATGGCCATGGCCTCGTCCGGGGCCAGCGGCGAGGCGCCCGCTTCCGTGGGCAAGACCTCCACCCGCAGAGGGGCGGCCCACGCGAAGCCGCCGTCGTCGGTGGCCACCCGCAAGCCCGAGAGTGTGAAGGGGCCGGGCGTGCGGGCCACCAGCCGACGAGCGCCGGAACATCACATGAATATAGCAGCAATCCGCTCCAAATGAAGAGGAAGGTCACAAATTGTATGTGATCGAAAGGCTCGCCGAAGATGAAAATCGCCACCAGCAACTGGCAG
>JBMOFP010000363.1:0-2350 GCA_049318805.1 Bradymonadia bacterium | reverse complement strand
GGCCGGTACCTGCTCTGGCATGAGCTCCTGCGGCGTGTCTTCGAGATCGACGTGCTCTGCTGCCCGAAGTGCGGTGGCTGGCTGCGGTTGCTCTGCACCGTGCACGACGGCTTCTCCGCGCGCCGCTCCCTGCAGGGCGTGAGTGCGCAGGCGCCCCCGGCCGAGGCCCGGCCACCACCGGGTCCGGTGGAGACGACTTCAGCCTGAGCGCGCCGCGCCGCTCGGGCGGGACAATCCGCTCAACGCGAAAACGGACTCGGCTCCGGGGTCGGGGGAGGTCTGCGCCAGAGTTCGGCGCCGGGCGCGGCGACCCGTTGCCGTAGAAGGGTGCGATATCGTGGCATGCTTCTTATGTCAAATGCACCCATGCGCTCACTTCGCTCCCTTCTCCTCGTTCCTGTCCTCGCTCTCCCCGGTCTGGTGTTCGTTGCTTGTGGCGATGACTCGGGTTCGGGCGGCGGTGGCTCGGACGCGAACGCGTTGGTCCAGGGCTGCAAGGCCTACTGCGCGGCATCTCTGGCGCAGAAATGCGGGGACAACCGGGTCACGGTGGAGCTGTGCCAAGCGCAGTGTTCCTACCTGCCTACCCAGACCAAGGGCTTCTGCGAGGCCGAAGCCGGCGCGTTCTACCAATGCAGGGCCGACGACGGCTTCACTTGTCTGGGGGGCGACACCGACGGAGATGGCAAGGACGACACGTTCGCGCCGGCGCCCAACAGCGACTGCTTGCCTGAGGCGCAGGCCCAGCTCGACTGCGAGCAGAGCGCGGGTTGCGGCCGCTTCTGCGCAGCTGGCAGCGGCTGCCTCGACACGCGCGAGGCGACGGCACGTGCGAGGCCGGCAAGCTGGTGCCCTCGACCAAGGGCATCTGCTCGAGGGACCGCGACGCTGACCTCATGTGCGCCGCGAGCTTCTGATCGCGCTCAGCTGTCGCCACGTTCGAGCGTCGCCAGCTCGTCCTTGCAGAAGCACGGATCGAACTGCGCGCGGTGCTCGGTCATCTGTGTCGCGGCCAGGTCGACCTGTTCGCCGCAGCTGACGCAGGCGGCCAGCACCGGCGCAGGCTCGGGAGCCTTCGCGCTCGAGGTGGCGGGTCGCTCGGCGCGCCCGTCGCGGTAAGGGGAGCCGACGCACAGTCGCGCTTGGATCACCTACACCCACCGAAGCTCCACCGAAGGTCGATGGGTACCAGCGCGATGAAGATCTCGACCCCCGCCGGGATCACGACAGCGTCCGCGCGCGGTTTTCACGGGCTTCCAAGGCATCGAGAACGAGCTCCTGGGTCGCGTGGTCGACGCCTCGACGGACGCGAACCATCGCCACGCCCACCTCAATCTCGACGGTGACTCCGGCTCCGGGGCCATCGAGCATCGACACATGCTGGAGCTCAAGGACGCAGGCGTCCGTGGGGCGTGCTTCAACCTCGAGGTCTTCGGTCGGGGCCATGTCATGTCGGCCTTCGTCGGCGGCGTCGCGCTGGACGGCGAGGGCGCCTTCGAGACCGCGGAGGCCGCCCACAAAAGCAACGTGGAGCACGTGAAAACCCTGATTCAAAAGGGAGTCGTTCCGGTCTACCGACTCTGTTGGAAGTTGACGGGTAACGTAAGCGGCGTGGAGCCTGTCTACAGCCTGGAAAACTTCATACGACTGAATGAAGCCCATGCAAGCACCCCCCACGTACGGTCCCTGTACCCATTCGCGACCGGACCGTGTTCGCCCAGGACAGCCCGCCCACCCGCACTCATACCCCGCAGGAGAGAAGCCATGACCCGCAGTACGACCACTCGCCTCGCCGCCGTCGCCCTCCTCGCCGCCGCCCCCGACGCCCGCGCCCAGGCGCCGAGCTACCAGCCCGTGCGCGTGGATCTCACCGCCTTCGGCGCGTACGCGTCCGCCGAAGCCAGCTCGTGGGGGATCGGCGCCGCGGTCGAGCCCAAGTTCAACGTCACCGACCAGCTCGCGGCGGGCTTCCGGCTGGAGTGGTCGGCCATGGCCTCGCAGAAGGTGAGCGTCGGCGCCGGCGAGGCGGAGGTGTCGCAGAGCGCGCGCGGGGTCTCGGCGATGCTCGCCAAGGCCGACTGGTACTTTACGACCTCGCCCACCCGGCCGTTCGCCGGACTCGGCCTCGGGTTATACAAGATCGGCGCGGGCTCCCAGGAGGTCGGCTCCAACAGCGTCGTCCAGCGCGTCGCGGCGTTCGAGGGCTTCGGCTTCTGCCCGCAGCTCGGCGTGAACTTCGGTGGCTTCCGGATCTCGGCGCTCTACCACGTGCTCCTGGGCGACGACATGGTGGTCCTCACCCAGGCGGTGGGCGCGCCGGCCCCGACCGAGGTGAAGCTCGCGAAGAACT
>JBMOFP010000362.1:0-2387 GCA_049318805.1 Bradymonadia bacterium | reverse complement strand
TCACGGCGCCTGACGATCGTCACTGGCGGGCCCGGTACGGGCAAGACGTGGAGCATCAAGCGTGTCTTGGCGATGCTGCTCGAGGCCGCGGCGCGGCGCGCTCACCCGCTGCGCATCGTGCTGACCGCGCCGACGGGCAAGGCCGGCGTGCGGATGCGCGAGGCCATGGGTGAGGACATTCACGCCCTGCAGACCACGCCGGAGGCGCGGCGGATGTTGCAGGCGCTGCCCGCGAGCACCCTGCATCGGCTCCTGCGGATTCAGCCGGGCTCGGGCGCGTCGCGCTTTGGGCCCGAGTCGCCCCTCCCGACCGACGTCGTCGTGCTCGACGAGGCCTCGATGGTCGACCTGCCGCTGATGCGCCGCCTGCTGACCTCGCTGGGCCCCGCGACACGGCTGGTCCTGCTCGGCGACCGCGACCAGCTGCCCAGCGTGGACGTGGGCAGCGTGCTCGGCGACCTGGTGAGCCGTCCGCTCGATGCCCAACAGGGGGCGCGCCCGGATGCGGGGCCGCTCGGTGAGTGCGTCGTTCGATTCGCGCAGAATCACCGCTCGGGCGCCGCGCCCGCGCTCGCTGAGCTCGTGAGCACGCTGCAGGCGCCCGACTCGCCCACGGCGCGCGCGCGGGCCGTCGACCTGCTGACCGGCGCGGCGGCCGCCGTGCCGGACCCACACCCGAGCCGACTGCTTCACCTGGGCGAGGCGCGCGAAGGTCGACCGACGCCGGAGCAGCTCGACGCCCTCCTGACGCCGTGGCTCTGCGACTCGCTGGCCCATGGGCAGTCCGAAGGCTACCTGAGCATGCTCAGGCGCCTCTTGGCGTCTGGAGGTCGGGCGGCGCTCACGGACAGCGCGCACGACCTGCTCGCGGCCTTCGACCGGTACCGCGTCCTCGCGGTGCATCGTCGCGGCCCGCTTGGGGTGGACGGGCTCACGCGGGCGCTGTCGCGGCGGTTCAAGCAGCACATCCTTGAGTCGGACATCGCGCGACCTGTCACGGACGCTGGCGCGAACGCGGACGCGGTGCGCGCCACGCGCCGACGTCGTGGGCTCCTGACGCAGTCCGGCCTGTGGCTCGGCCAGCCGGTGCTCGTCACCGAGAACGCGTACGAGGTCAACCTGTGGAACGGGGACATCGGGCTCGTCTTACCGAGCGCGACCTCCGCGCGCGCGCTCGAGTGTGTCTTCCCGGCCACCGAACCCAGCGACGCCTCGGCGCCCGCGCCCTTGCGTCGCGTCGCGCTGAGCCGCCTGCCGCCGCACGCGGACGGGCTCGTCCTCACCGTGCACAAGAGTCAGGGGTCGCAGTTCAACCACGTGGCGCTCGTCCTCGCGGACCGGGCCTCCCCGATTCAGACCCGAGAGCTGGTATACACGGGCCTCACACGGGCCAGCGAGCGCGTGACTTGGCTCGGGCGCGCCGACCTGCTCCAAGGAGCGCTCGGCGTGCGCGTGGTCCGCGGCTCAGCGCTCGCGCTCCGCCTCGGTGACTGAGGGTTTGAGAGCGAGAGTCGTCAACCGAAGAGGTCGTTCAGGCGCTCGGCTGTGAGGATGGCGTCCAGCCAGCGCTCGAGCTCCGCGCGCGAGGCGGCGGAGACACGCGCGGCGGTCTCGGGGGGAAGGGCGCCAAAGCGAAGGCGTGCCTGGCGCAGGACCGCGCCGGCGAGGGCGACGTGCTCGCCTTCTTGGCGACCTTCCTGTCGACCTTCCTGCCGACCTTCTTGGCGACCTTCTTGGCGACCTTCCTGCCGACCCCGCTCAATCAACTGCTCCGCGCCGGTCATGAACTTCTCCTTTTCGGGCTCGGGCAGGGCCTCGGCCGCGGCAAAGATGTCGTCGTTCGGTACTGCGCTCACACGCATCAGATCGCACAGCGCGGCCAGGAGCGTCGAGCCGCCGGCGGGCTCGCTCCGCAGGGTCGCGAGACGCTGTGTCCACTCGGCGAACAGCCGCCGCGCCACGGGCCGCGGCCCACACTGCAGAATCTCGAGCAGCGTCTCGCTCACTGGCTCTAAGCCCGCCGCGCGCAGCCGCTCCCGCGTGAACTTCGGCCCCGCCAAGTCCACGAGCACCACCTGCAGCGACGGCATCAACGCCGCCAGGCCCACGTCCCGCGGCAGGCCGCTCAGGTCAATCAGGTCCGCGAGCCGCGTCGGCGAGGTCCACCGCCGCTGCCCGTTGTGGACCACCACCGGGATAATCGGCGGCAGGTGCGTCGCCCCTGGGTTGTCCTTGAGCCAGCGCGTCCAAAGGGCCAGGCAGTAGCCCAGTTGGCGAAAGACGATGAACCGCTCGTCGCCGCTCTGGTGTTCGATGGCGAACAGGAAGAGCGCCGGCGGCCGCCCAGGCGTCGGCGGCCCTCGCCGCGGCACCTCGACGACCACGTC
>JBMOFP010000361.1:0-2419 GCA_049318805.1 Bradymonadia bacterium | reverse complement strand
GAGACGAGCCCCGCGTAGGCGCGGGGGCCGTTGCAGGTCTCGACGGTGAACACACCGAGGCGCGGCATGCCGGTGCCCACATGGAGCACGCGCCCGACCTCGTTGCCGGCCGCGTCCGTGGGCTGGGTGTGCACGTCGGCGATGGTGGGGTCGTAGTCGAGCCCGGCGAGGGCGTCGAAGAAGAGGCGCGCGTACCAGCCCTCGACACCCGCGGGCGCGCCGCAGCCGTCCTGAAGCACCACCGCATCGTTGATGAACTCGAGCTGCGCCTCGGTGTAGGGCGCCCCGGTCCGCTGGGCCACGGCCATGCCCTCGAGGGTGGTGGCGACCTCGGCGGTGTGGTCGAAGTAGCGCCGAATCACCTCGCCGAGCCCCTGCGCCTCGCCCAGGTCGAGCTCGCCGAGGAGCGCGCGGCCATGGGCGGCGTACCGCGCCACGCTCGCGAAGAAGGCCGGATTGGGTTCGACGTAAGCGTCGGGGTACTCACACGACGCGCCGCCGGTGTACGACTGTTTCGCGTACAGCAGGGTGTCGTGTCGCAGCTCGGCCCAGGACGCGAGCTGGGTGTTGAGTACGCGTCGGCCCCACGCCTCGGTGGCGGCGACGACCGGCAGGCCGGCGGCCCCCGGGTCGGCCAGGTCCTCGGCCCGCGGCGAGAGGGCCCGCAGCGACGACAGCCACAGGTTGTAGAGGTTCGCGTTCCAGAACGTCTCGCCGTGGGCGTCGGCAAGCACCCGCACGGACTCGAGGTTCGGCGCATAGCCGTAGGTCGTGAGCTCGCCGTCGAGCAGCGACACGGCCTGGTCGTTGCCGAGCGCAGCGTAGGCCACGTCCAGCGGGTTCGGCATCATGCGCCACGGCTCTGTCGTCACGCGGTCGTAAACCACGTTGGAGAAGACGTGGCTGTCGAGCACGTACCGCTGGCCGAGCAGCAGGAAGACGGCGCTCAAGGGCAGCGTCTTCGAGCCGACGCCGTTGATGATGTACTGGCTCAGGATGCGCTGCTGCCCGTAACCGCCGGCCACGATGGCCTGGGCGATGCGGTCGTCGTCCAGGTCGGCGAGGTCCGCGACCGCGGTGACGCCCAGGTCCTGCATGAGTGCGGAGAACTGGTCGACGGTCATGTTGTCCGGCTCACCCACAAACGCGCCGATGGCCCGATCGAGCCGCTGCCAGGCCGTGCGGCCGGTGGCATCGAGGAGCGCGTGCAGCCCCAGCGCGGCGTCGAACTGGCGGCGCCGGAAGACCTGTGTGCCGTCGGGCAGGGTCTCGATGAGGCGCAGGTCCATCCGGCCCAACCACATCATCGCGCGGAAGTAGCGCGCGAGGCTGCCGTCGCCCTCGAGCTCGTCGTTGTAGTGACCGCGCGGGGCGAACTGCGAGTAGTCCACCAGGCGCTCGGCGCCGAAGATCGTGAGCGGGTCGGCGCCCTCGGCACCCTTCGCGGACTCGAAGATCCGGTCGGCCTGCGCGGCGTCGCCGCCCGCGAGTAGGCTCGGACGCTCGTTGGTCAGAAGCGCCCGCGTCACCGCGAGGAAGAGGTCCGCGTCCTTGACGGCTTCGGGGCCCAGGGCGTCGATGCGACCCGCGGTGAGCGAGGCCTGCATCGCATCGAGCATCGTGTCGAGCGCCGGGATGAGCGCCGCCCGCTCCACGGCCTCGAGGACCTTGTCGTAGGACCGGTGCAGGGCGAAGAGGATCGAGTCCGCCGACACAAAGAGCGGCAGGTCGGCCATGTAGAGGCTGACGTAGCCGTAGGAGAAGCTCGGGAACTTGTGGCGTTCCGTGATCGCGAAACCCCGCGCGTCGAGCTGCGCGAGCTCGGCGGCGTTCAGCGAGAACGGCGAGGCCTGGATCGTGTCGAGGTGGGTCGCCTGGGACGGCGTGTAGCCGAGCTCCAGCTTGAAGGGCAGCGCCCGCTGCGCCTGCAGGTCCTCGGCCGTGAGGCCGGCGAGGCCGTCGAGCTGGGCGCGCACCTCGGCGGCCTCGACGTTGGGCGCGACCGACACCGGGGTCGAGCCGCCCAGCGGCACGTTCGGGTCGCCCCCGCTGGGCGTGCCCCCGATGGGTGCGGTCCCGCCCTCCGGGGTGTCACCGTCGGCGCCGTCGCCGCCCCCGCAAGCGCTCAGAGCCAGCGCGGCCGCCATCCCCAGACCGAAACGAAATCCTCGCGAAAACCTCTGCGTCATGTCGACCTCCGGAACGCACCGAAGCACGAACCGTACCCGGGACCCCGGGGCGGTCATGCCTGCGTTTCGGCGGACTGGACGCGTCGAAATCGCAGATCTTTCGCGACCGTGGCCGCGAATTTTCGAGGGTGCGGGCAAGCGGGCCCGCGCCCGATCAGGGCTTGAGGCTCTTGCAGGCCTTGACGGCGTTGGCCGACTGCTCGGGCTGCGAGGCGGTCGTCTCGCACCAG
>JBMOFP010000360.1:0-2515 GCA_049318805.1 Bradymonadia bacterium | reverse complement strand
CACGCCGCGACTTTTTTTTCGTGCCCGGTGACATCGCCGCCACCGTGCGGTGTTCGACCGGACGAGACGATGCCGACCACCCGCCCAAACGGAGAGATCGACCTCGAGGCGCTGTATCGCAAGTACGGGCCCATGGTGCTGCGCCGTTGTCGCGCGCTGCTCCGCAACGAGGAGGACGCGCTCGACGCGATGCACGAGACCTTCGTGCGCCTCCTGCGCGCTCAGGCCCGCCTCGACGACCACGCCCCCTCGAGCCTGCTCTACCAGACGGCCACCCGCGTCTGTTTGAACCTACTGCGGAGCCGTCGCCGGCGCCCCGAGGCCCCCGCCGACGACCCGGATGCCCTCCTGGACCGTATCGCCGCGTCGGGGGACGGGTACGCGCGGGTCGGCGCCTTTCGTCTTCTCGACCGCCTCTTTCGTGACGAGCTCGAATCCACCCAGACCCTGGCCGTTTTGCACCTGCACGACGGTCTGACCCTGGACGAGGTCGCCCTGCACAGCGGCCTGTCCGTCTCCGGCGTGCGCAAGCGCTTGAGCAAGCTGCGCGCGTCCCTCCGAGAGTTGGAGGCCCTGACATGAATCGCCCCGTGCCCACACCGCTGCTGGAGCAACTGCGTCTCGGTGAGCTGCCCGCCGAGACGGCCGCCCGCCTGCGCGCCGAGCTCTCGGAGGCCGACGCGGTGCGCCTGGCGGCGCTCGACGCGGACGACGCCGAGATCCTGGACCGCCACCCGCCGCACCTCGTGGCGACGGCGATTCGCCGACGCGCGGAGGCCGCGAACGCCTCGAAGCGAGGCCCCTTCGGGTGGTGGCTCGCGATGCCGGCGCTGGCCGCATGCGCGCTCGTCTTCGTGGTCTTGCAGCCCCAAGGCGTCGAGACCCAGCCGAAGACTCTGGGCGGTGTGGGCGCCTCGATCGACGACGGGGTGCGCGCGAAGGGCGACGCCCGCCTGCTCGTCTTTCGACGGACGGCGTCGGGCTCGGAGCCGATGGTTTCGGGCGCCTCGGCACAAGCAGGGGACGAGCTGAGGCTCGGGTGGTTCGTCGAGGCGCCGACCGATGCCGTGGTCGTCTCTCTCGATGGCCGCGGCGTGACCACGCCGCACTTCCCCCTGGCAGGGACCGGCGTGGGGAAGGCGACGCAGGGTCGCACTCTGCTGGACACGGCCTACGCGCTGGACGACGCCCCGAGCTTCGAGCGGTTCGTTTTGGTCGTCGGGCCGAACGTGACGGTGGAGCGTGTCGTCGAGGCGGCGAAGACCGTCGCCCACACGCCGTCCGCGGCCACGGACCGTCTGCCCCTCCCCGTGGAGTGGACGCAAATCGACTTCCTCGTTCGCAAAACCGCATCGAACGCGCAGGGCCCGAACGTCCCCCGCTCGTCCCATCCCTGAGGTATCGCCATGAATTCGAACCTGCTGAGCCTGTTGCTGGTCGCGATGCTCGCGACCCCGGTCGCGCGGAGCGTCGAGGCCGCCGAAGGTCCGCCGGCCCAGCGGACCGCGGGGGTCCCCATCACACGATGGGCCCTCGTGGTGGGCGCGAACGACGGGGGCGGCGACCGCACGCGACTGCGCTTCGCGACCGCCGACGCCGACGCCTTCACGGAGGTGATGACGCACCTGGGCGGCATCGACCGTAGCCGCACGGTCATCCTGCGCGAACCCAGCGCCCAGGCGGTTCGCAAGGCCCTGGTCGACCTCGGCGCGCGCATTTCGGCGGTTCCCGGTCAGCCGCGCGTCGAGGTGGTCTTTTTCTACTCGGGACACTCCGACGAACGCGGCCTTCTCCTCGCCGGCCAACGGCTGCCGTATCCGGAGCTGCGCAGCGCCATCGAGGCTCTGCCGGCGCAGGTGCGCATCGCGGTCATCGACAGTTGTGCGTCCGGCGCCATGATCCGGGCGAAGGGGGGCGAGCGCCGCCCGGCCTTCCTCGTGGACGAGGCGAACGCGGTGCGCGGCACGGCGGTCCTGGCCTCGGCGTCGGCGAACGAGGCCGCGCAGGAGTCCGATCGTGTCGGCGCTTCCTACTTCTCCCACGCGCTGGTGACGGGCCTCCGGGGCGCGGCCGACGTCTCCGGCGACGACCGGGTCACCCTGAACGAAGCGTATCAGTTCGCCTTCGCGGAGACCCTGGGGCGTACCCAATTCTCGGCGCTCGGGCCGCAGCACGCGAACTACGACATGCAGCTCGTGGGTCAGGGTGATGTGGTGCTGACGGACCTCTCGGTGGTCTCGGCGCGCCTGCTCCTGGACGAGGGCATCAGCGGTCGGGTCTTCGTGCGCGACGCCGAGGGCAACCTGGTCGCCGAGCTGCGCAAGCCCGCGGGCCGCGCGGTTCAGCTCGGGCTCGCGCCGGGGGAGTACGAGGTGCTCGTGGACACCGGCAAGGAGAAGCGGCTCGGTCGCGTGCGCCTCGCGGACCAGGCCCCCACGCTCCTTCGCCTGGAAGGGCTGAAGGTCGTGGATGCGGAGTTCGCTCGGGCCCGCGGTGATGTCGGCCCCGACGCCCC
>JBMOFP010000359.1:0-2610 GCA_049318805.1 Bradymonadia bacterium | reverse complement strand
GACCGGACATTTCTACTTTGGAGAAAACCGGACATCTGTACTTTGCGCCGACATCTACGTTGCTCCGCAACCGGTGCACCACCGCGATCCGGTCACCGGAGGCGCATGGGCGGCGCACCTCCCCCACCCCGGCTGATGTGCCAGGCTCGCCTCTTCCGCGATGTCCCCCTTGGCGCCACGTCCACGCCACGGCTGCCGGTCCATCTCGTTGCGGCGGAGGCGGACGGGCCGCCGGCTCCGGCCTTCTGCCCGCGCCCTGCAGGGACCGCCTCGCAGACAGCCCGTCGAGGATGACCGACATGAGCCGGAGGCGGCCGGCGCAGGTCGGATACTTCAACAGGTCGATCTCGAAGACGCGGCGGAGCAACTCGGCCCAGACGAGGGAGCGCCCGCAGCGCGGCGGCGAGACGCGGGTTCTCGACCCGCCGCCGTAGTCTGCAACGGCGAGCGACACCGGAACGATCTCCGATCGCCCGCGCGCGTTGGGCGCGAGAACGCCGTGGTATCGGACCAGGTTCTTCACCGGCCGCGGAATCAAAGAGGCCAGCCGCGCGACGAACCGCTCAGGCGTGAACTGGAGCGCGATCGTGCCGTCGCACCACGGCGTCTTCAACGCGGGCCGCCGGTGCCTGCGCGCGCGACCGCTTCGCTGTGGGATGCGGGGGCCCTGCTCACGTCGAGCACGTGGTCGGTGTGTCGGAGACAGAGTGCTTCGATCCGGGTCGTGTCGTCGGGTGTGGCAAGGGTCCAGCCACGACGACGCGTTCGAAATCCGGCACTTCATGCGCGTAGCCGCGACCCGGTCCGCCCATCAATTGTGGCTCGTCTGTTCGGGTCCGCCCTCGACGCTCTTGGCGACGGAGTGGCTACACCGGAACACGCGAGCGCCGCGGATCGGCGTCGAACGCCCACGGCACGACAATTACCGTGCGGCCCGCCGACCTCCCAGAAATCACGCAGACAGGATACTCGATGCGCTCCCTCTCTCGACGCCCGTCTCTCGCTCGGACCGGTCTCTTCGCCACGCTCCTCGCCACCGGATGCGTCGGCTCTGATGGGGGCTCCGACACCGACGAGCCGGGCGACGCCGCCGACGACTCGTTCCTCACCGGCGACGACACCAAGGCCGACGTGGCCGGCATCGCCGACGGCTCCGCCGAGGCCTGCGCGGTCCTGAAGCTGGCCAGCACGGCCACCCTCGAGGGGCTCGACTTCGACGCGGGCCTCAACACGCAGGCGGCCCGCGCGATCGTGGCGGCGCGCCTCGGCGACGATGAGCGCCTGGGCACCGCCGACGACGTGTGGTTCGACTCGCTGCGTACGCTCGACCGCGTGAAGTACGTAGGTCCCAAGGCCTTCAAGCAGTTGTTGGCCTTCTCGCGGGAGACCGGCTTCTCCTGTGGTCAGGTGCAAGTGCAGTTGCTCGCCACGAACGACTTCCACGGCAACCTGAAGCCCCCGGCGGGCTCCAGCGGCCGCATCGCCATCAGCGCGGACAAGACGGTTCCCCCCGTGGACGCGGGCGGCGCGGAGTTCCTGGCCACACACGTGGCCCGGCTGAAGGCCACGAACCCGAACACCTTCGTGGTGGCCGCGGGCGACGTGATCGGCGCCACGCCCCTGCTCTCGGCGCTCTTCCACGACGAACCCACCATCGAGTCCATGAATCTGATCGGGCTGGATGTCTCGAGCGTCGGCAACCATGAGTTCGACGAGGGCGCCGACGAGCTGCTCCGCATGCAGTACGGCGGCTGCCACGCCGACGGCTGCCTCGACGGCGACGGCTTCGAGGGCGCGCGCTGGCCCTACCTGGGCGCAAACGTCGTCGACGACGCCACGGGCGACACTCTCCTGCCTCCGTACGAGATTCGTCAGGTGGGCCTGACGAAGATCGCCTTCATCGGCATGACACTCGAGGGCACGCCCCTCGTCACGACCCCCGCGGGCACGCAGGGCCTGAGCTTCCGCGATGAGGCGGAGACCGTGAACGCGCTCATCCCCGAGCTCCAGGCCCAGGGCGCGCACACGATTGTCGTGCTGCTCCACGAGGGCGGGCTGGCGACGGGCCTCTACAACGAGTGCGCGGGCATCTCCGGCCCGCTTTTCGACATCGTGCAGCGCTTCGACGCCGCCGTGGACGTGGTCGTGGCCGGACACACCAACGCCGCCCACATCTGCGACGTCGGCGGCAAACTCGTCACGAGCGCCGCCAGCTTCGGCCGCCTCGTGACGGACATCGACCTGACGATCGACGAGGTCACCGGCAAGGTCGTGACCAAGGTGGCCGAGAACGTCATCGTCACTCGCGACGTGGACAAGGCCACGGAGCAGACCGCGCTCATCGCCCGCTACGAGCAGCTCTCCGCCCCCTTCGCCAACCGCGTCATCGGCAGCATCGGCGCCGATCTGTTGAAGCTGGCGAACCCGGCGGGCGAGTCGAACCTGGGCGACGTGATCGCCGACGCGCAGCTCGCAGCGACCCGCACCAGCGGTGCCGCCGTGCTGGCCGTGATGAACCCGGGCGGCATCCGCACGGACCTGATGGTCTCCCAGACCAGCGGCGGCGAG
Organism: Bradymonadia bacterium; assembly: GCA_049318805.1. GTDB lineage: Bacteria > Myxococcota_A > Bradymonadia > UBA7976 > UBA1532 > CANLBD01. Next base: position 42 of record JBMOFP010000359.1, on the reverse strand, counting down.
GCCCCGGGCGAGCTCACTTACGGCGAGGTCTTCGCCGTGCAG
>JBMOFP010000358.1:0-2633 GCA_049318805.1 Bradymonadia bacterium | reverse complement strand
TCGGCGGAGCGGGGCTGAAAAAGTCCATGGACGGACTTTTTCAGCGTCCTGCTGGGCGCCTGGGTGGCGATGGGCTTCCGGGTACCGAAGCTGGACTTCGTCAGGGGGACGATCGATGCGTGACGACGACGACCCGCTCAACGGCACCGCACGTCGGCATTCTGCAGGGCCTGGATCTGCTGCGCGTTGAACGGAAGCGGATCGCACCCGTGGGACTGTTCGCAGACCAGGTCCCATTGGGGAGCGGCCAGTGAATGGCAGCCCAGGCAGTTGCCGCCGAACGCGTTGACGACCTCGGCCCCGCCCCGCGTGACGATCTCCGTCCCGGCCGCGCTCGTTTTCAGCGCGAAGAACTCCCAGTCGCGCGTGGCCTCGCTGAAGCCGCGCCGCCGCTTGACCATGGCCTCCGAGGGGACGAGCTGAATCACCGTCCCGACGGGATAGACGCCGCCGTTCGGGTCGTTGGCGATGGCCAAGGCCTCGTCCAGGTAGCCCAGCTTGTTGGTCAGGCGGAAGCGCCGTACCTGCGTCCAGTTGGCGAGACATTCGAAGTCCTCGGGCCGCATGTCGAAGTCCTCGTCGGGCCCGGGCGGCGCCGCGTCGGGGTTCGACGCGGCGTCGGCCGGCTCGCTCCCGGGGGCCGCGTCGGCGGGCAGGTTCTGGTCGAGCGACGCGGGTCGGGCGTCCGGGGGGCCCGCTTCGGCGGCGGAACCTCCACCGCCCTCGTCGTCGGACGCACCGGAGCAGGCCAACAGGCCGCAGGTCAGCGTGAGCAGGGCGAGGCGTGTCTTCATCGACGCACTGTGACCTGTAGGGGGGTGGCGCGTCGATGGGCACGCACTCGGTCGGCACCGAGCGGTTGCGCGGCGTTCCCCCGTCGACCGCAATCGGTCGCGCGTGGTCAACTCGGCGTGGTGCCTCGGCGGCGCCGGCCCCGCAGGCGAAAGAGCAGCGCCGCCAGCGGCCAGGCCGCGGGGCGGGCGTCGCCGGTGGTCGCGCAGGCGCACCCGGCGGACTCGCCCACCAGGCCGCGGGCCTCGGGGTTCCTTTCGGCCGGGACGACCGCGGCATCGCCGGTCGCGTCGACATCCCAGGGCGCCCGGTCCGGCGGCGCCTCCGGGGGCTCGTCTCGCGCGGCGTCCGGCGGGGGCGGTGGCGACACAAGGTAGACGCACAGGTAGTCGTCGGCCCAGCCGTCGCCCAGGTCCGCGGCCTCGTACCAACGCGCGCAGCCGACGGCGTCGGCCAGGGGCCCCTGCGCGCTCCACTCCAGGCGGATGGGCGCGCCCGGTGGAAGACACACGAAGTTGTCCGACCACGCCGCCGCCTCGCTCTCGGCGGGCTCGGTGACGGCCGTGCAGTCCATGCCCGCGATCGGCCCCGCCGCGCTCCACTGTAGGCCGAGCGCGGCTCCGCCCAGGTCCTCGGAGACACACAGGGCGTTGTCCGACCATATGGCCTGGTCGTCCCCGGGCTCGTTCACTGACACGCAGTGCTCCCCGTCGACCGTGCCATGCTGGCAGAAGGTCAGGCCTCCGCCTTCGAAACACAGGCGACGCCGTTCGCACAAGAAGTTGTCCTGCCAGGTCCGGTCCTCGGACGGCTCGTCGAACTTCACGCACGACCACCCATCGAGCGGCCCGGCGAAACTCCAGGCGAGCTCGAAGGGCGCGTCCGGGGGCAGACACACGAAGTTGTCTTCCCAGGCCGCCGACTGCGCATCCGAAGGCTCGGTGAGTGCCACGCACTCCAGGCCCTCGACCTCGCCGGATGCGCTGAACACAAGGCCCTCGGGCGCCGCCGTGCAGATGAAGTTGTCCGTCCACGTGCCCGGGTCTTCCGGCTCGTTCAGCGAGACGCAGGTCTGACCCTCCACGGGGCCGTTGCAACTGAACGAGAGCCGCCCTGCGGTGCGCCGGCAGGAGCAGTCGGCGTGGCTGTCGATGTACGCGAGCGGGTCGATGGTCTGGCGATCAGCGTAGCTCTCGAAGTGGTCGCCCAGCGTCAGGTGCAGGTGCGGGCCCGTGACACAGGTCGGGTAGCGCCCGGTGTCGCCCGAGTCGGCCACGTGCTGCCCGCGCGTCACGGCCTGGCCGTCCGCGACGTGGATGGCCTGCAGGTGCCCGTATCCCGAGAACATGCCGTCCGGGTGCGCGATGACGAGCACGTTACCCAGACAGTCGCTGTAGGGCGGCACCGAGGCGACGCCGTCCGCGATGGCGGGCACGGCGCTGCCGTTGGGCACGGGAAAGTCCACGCCCGCATGGGGGATGCTGCGGCCGCAGGCCTCCAGGCAGTGCCAGGGGTCCCCCACGCGGTCGAAGGGCCGGATGTAACACGTCTGCGCGGTGGCGGCCGGTGCCAGGGCCACACCGAGGACAAAGGCCGCCGCGGCCGCCCCGACGCTGGGTCTTCCGGCGCTCGAGCGGGCGGCCACGTGGCCGGTCACCGGCGTGCTCCAAGCCATGTCCGACGAGCCCCTTGTGTGAAGTCGCGAGGCTCTGAATCGCCCGCTCGAACGAGGACACTCGACGAACGCAGGGTCCATGTCCAGCACGCGCTGAAGGACGAGCTGATGCCACCGCTCTGAAACTGATCCACCGGGCAGCCCCTTTCCCGGCCGACGCGAGTCG
>JBMOFP010000357.1:0-2643 GCA_049318805.1 Bradymonadia bacterium | reverse complement strand
CTGCGGATGTGGGGGGTCTCGGACGAGCTCGCCACCGCGGCCTCGTGGGTCCATCAACCCTTTGGCCCGATGGGTCTCCGCAACGCCGACGCCCCCGTCCACCCGCTGGCCGGGTGTGTCGCCCTGGCCGACCAGATGGCCCAGCGTCTCGACGCGCGGATCCACGTCGAGACCGACACCCGGGAGACGACCGGGACCCGCGCCGTCGACACAACGGGCTCCGCCCTGCTGCTGGCGGTGCGAGACGCCTTCAAGCTGACACCCGCCGAGACACTCGAGCTCGACGGCGCCGCCCGGGAGCTCTACCCGCTGATCGGGTGACGCTCGGCTCATCGCCCCGCGCACACTCGAGGGCACCGTCGGCGTCGCCCACCTCGATCGAGCCGATTCACCCCAGGTTCGTGAGCACGAACTCCCAGTTCACGAGCTTGTCGAGGACCGCCTGCACGTAGTCCGCGCGCTTGTTCTGCCAGTCCAGGTAGTACGCGTGCTCCCAGACGTCGATGGTCAGGAGCGGCTTCTTGCCCGAGGTCTGGGGGAGCTCGGCGTTCGGGGTCTTGAGCACCTCGAGCTTGCCGCCGCCCGCGTCCACGAGCCACGCCCAGCCGCTGCCGAACTGCCCGACGGCGGCTGCATGGAGGGCCTTCTTGGCCTCGTCGACGCTGCCGAAGCTCTTGACGAGCAGCTCGGCAACCCGCTTCGGCGGCGCGCCGCCGCCGCCGGCCTTCAGCCCGTTCCAGTAGAAGGTGTGGTTCCAGATCTGCGCGGCGTTGTTGAACAGCGCGGCCTTGTCGGCCTTGCCCGCGGTCGCGAGGACCACCTGCTCGAGCGTCTGCCCGGCGTGCTCGGTGCCGACGACGAGGCTGTTGAGCTTGTCGACATACCCCTTGTGGTGCTTGCCGTAGTGAAAGCCCACGGTCTGCGCCGAGATGACCGGCGCCAGCGCATCGTCCTTGTAGAGCAAGGGCGGCAGCGTGAACGGGCCGGTGGGCGCCGAGGCGGGCGCGGGCGCGCTCGGGGCGGCGGCGTTCGCCCGGCGGGCCCAAAGCGAGCCTGCGCCCACGGCCGCGAGCGCCGCGGCCGCGCTCAGGACCCCGCGGCGGGAAGGATTGAAAGGGGAGATTTCGGGCGTCGACATGGAGCCTCCGGAGCGTGTGAACCGTGCGTGCCGCAGGGGAGCACCCGCGAGGTCCGAGCGTCAAGCGACGCCCCGAGGGCAGGGAACCCGTGCGAAGGCGTGCGCTCCGCACCTTGCCCGCGTCGACGGGTTCGGCGGCGCTGGTCAGCGCGCCTCAGTACACACCCGGGACGACCTTGTACGGCACACGTTTGCGGTACTCGTCCCAGTAGGCGCCGTACTTCTTCGCGCACCGCTGGTCGTCCCGGGTGGCCCGGTCGAGGAGCAGGATCGTGAGGAAAACGACGTAGAACATCGGCAGGAAGTGCCCGAAGCCCGCGGGCAGGCTCCACGCGAAGGCGAGGGTGATTTCGGGCACGTAGTGGAAGTGCCGCGCGAGGCCCCAGTAGCCCGAGGTCAACAGCAAGCTCTCGTGCTGGCGCCCGTCGGCGGTCTCGTAGCGCGCGCGGATGACCTCGGGCGGGCGGCCCCAAACGGTCGTCTTGCCGTCGGTCGCGCGGACGCGCTGCCGCTGGGCATCGGCGGCGTAGTTTGCCCAGATGGCCCCGACCCCGAGGGCGAAGACCGCCAGCGCCGCCGGCACACTCAAGGTGTCCGGATGTGTGACGAGGTATTGCTGGGCGATGGGGTAGATGGCGGGCACCCAGCTCAACACGCCCCAGCAAATGTAGAAGCCGAAGCGGTCGTGCATGATGTCGAGCGAGGTGAAGTACCCGGTCTCCCACCAGAAGAACTTGAACAGGTAGAGCACGAGGATCGCCGCCGACACGAGCATACGAGCAGGCTCCAGCCCATCATCGAGATGCGGCAGTTGATGAGCTGCTTCAGGTTGAGCCCGAAGAGTGTGGGGTGCAGCTCGACGCCCCAGTAGTAGTCCCACAGGAAGTTCCCGGTCACGCTCCGATCCGTCGAGGTCGGGGCGAACCGGCCCTTCAGGTACAGGAACAAGCAGAAGGCCAGCGCGAAGGGCACGAGTGTCATGAGCATCGGCCCCAGCTCGTCCCACAGGATGCCGGCGGAGAAGAGCCCCGCGCCCAGAGACAGGCCGAAGAACGCGCCGTGGGTGACGGCCCAGGCCAGCACCCCATTCTGCCGGTAGCGCGGGCGCGCGCCCGTCGGGGTCACCGGTCCCAGAAACTCCGATCCCGGCAGGACCCGCAGAAGCACGAGCTGGAAGGCCGCGAAGCCGGCGAGCATGAGGGCCGCGCGCGCCGTGGGCATCGGCCAGTTTTCGATCAGGATCCGCCACCCCTCGGCCGTCAGCAGACGCGAGACGGACCCGTCGAGGTGCCGACACACCCCGAAGGCCAGGAGCGCCGCGGGGGGTGTGCTCAACATCAGCAAAAGCGGACCGAGCGAAGTGCGCAAGAACCGCACCCACGGTCGCTCTGAGGTCGCCGCCCAGGTGGTCAGCGCGGGATCGGGGGTCGAGGGTTCCACCGGCCGAGACTTAACAGGACGCTGAAAAAGTCCGTCCATGGACTTTTTCAGCCCCGCTCCGCCGA
>JBMOFP010000356.1:0-2658 GCA_049318805.1 Bradymonadia bacterium | reverse complement strand
GGTTCGGCCGAATCTCCAGGCTGCGCGCCAGCTTGAGCAGCGTCACGTAGTCGAGCGCCGACTGACGTACGTTGTCTCGACCCGCCGAGGGCTGGATGAAGTTGAAGAAGAGGAGCTGCGCGCAAACGCTCTGGTCGTTCGTGGCGTCACACGCCTCGTTGTCTCGGGTCCCGTGATGGATCTGGTCGATCGACAGCACGGCGACGCCGTTGCGGGTGAAGAGGCTCGCGAGTTTTTCGCCGATGAAACTGTGGAAGTCGCCGCCCGTTCCGTGGCCGTACATCACGACCGGCCACCCGTCGACGGGGGAGTCTTGCTTCGGCACCGCGAGCGCGAAGCGGATGTCCTCGTAGCCCTGGATGATCGGATTGCCTTCGGCGTCGAAGACTATGGCGCCCTCGCCGGGCAGCCGATACGGGATCTCTCCCTGCTGGAAGCGCGGCGCTCGATACACCCCGTCGAAGAGCTCGTAGCGGTTCTGTTGAACTCCTTTGGACTCGATGGAGAGCACCTCCGGATCGGGCAAGCCGAAGACATAGTCGCGGGCCTTGAAGAGCTCGCTGACCGGGTCCTGCGTGGTGAACACGGCCGCGCCGGCGACCCTTTCCCGCAGTCCGGCCGACGTCTCCAGGTAGTCCCGCAGCGGGGCGTTCACGGCCCAGGCCCGCTTCAGCGCGGGCGTCGACGGCTCGGTGTCGGCCAGGGTCTGCGTGAAGGCCTCGGCGGGCAGGCCCACGGGGCTCAGCACCAGCAGCGCGTAGGTCGTGCTGGGCCGCAGCACCATGCCCTCGACGTTGCGGACCATGAGGGTGTTCGCGGGCAGGTAACCCGTCGCGGTCTCGCGGACTTGCCAGCGGACGGGCAGCCGCTCACCGCGCCGCGGCGAGTCCGGGTCCACGTCGATGAGCTGCAGCGGACTGTCGTCCGCGAGCGAGGCCTGACCGTCGACGGGCAGCGCGCGGGTGTCGATGGGGCCGTCGAAGCCGACGTAGTAGGTGCTGGACGTCCCGAAACCAGGGGTCTGCTCGTTCACCGTCCGCAGGACCGTGTCGAGCAACGCGACATTGCGCGGATTCGGGAACCCCCGAAGGTCCAGCTTGCCCTCGGCGTCCCGGTACACGTCGCTCGGGAAGGGGATCGTGGCCAGTGGGGTCGTCGCGGGGTCGTCCGCCAGGGTGAAGGTCACGGACTGGGGCACGATGGGGCCCTCCGACGGTGGGCTGCCCCCCGTGGGGGCGTCTCCCCCCGCGGGTCCGCGCCCCCCGGTGGCGCCCCCGGGCGCATCCGCGCCGCCTGGGGAGGCACCGCCGACGGGTTGCCCGCCGCCGCCTTCTTCGTTCGCGCCGCCTCCGCCGCCACAGGCGGACGCCAGCACGACGACGAGGGTGGCCTGTGCCACAAACACTGGAAATTTCTGGGTTTTCGTAGACATCATGCGGCCATCCTAGCGGGGGGCCTCGAGATGCGGCAATCACGATTGGCGGGCGTCGTGATTCACCTCGGGCTCGTGTGTGCCTGCGGAACCGAACGCGCGTCCGAACCCGACGCCTCGACCGATGCGCGGCCGACTTCCGAGGTTTCGCGCCTGGACGACGCGCGCCCCGTGGGGCCGGACGCGGAGCCCTGGGAGAGCGGCGCACGTGTGGACGCGACGCCCTCGCGAGACTGCGTTCAGACCGTGCGGGTGGGGGGCCTCGAGGTCTTCGCCCATGAAGCGAGCCGGCGGGACGCGACCGGGGAGGTCGCCGGCGTCGACACGAGCGCGGTGTGCGCTCGGCCCGGCGTTCTGCCCTGGACGCTCGTGACCCAAGAGGACGCCGAGGCCGCCTGCGCTTCGGCCGGCTTCGACCTCTGCTCGGACGCCGAGTGGCTGCAGGCCTGCTCGGGCGTCGACGCGCCGCGACGATTTCCTTACGGCGACACACACGCGCCTCATCGATGCAACGACCACGTCAGCGGCGACGCCCGCGTGCGTCCCGGAGGCACGTTCGCGGAGTGTGTGACGCCGGAGGGCGCGTTCGACCTCAGCGGCAATGTCTGGGAGAGGACACGCGACGGTCAGAAGCGCGGGGCCAGCTTCCGCGTCAACGCGGTGACCTTCCACGTGGAGGCGGCGCAGTGCGACGCCCAGTACTTTGTCCCGGCGGCGCTGAGCGACGACGATCTCGGCTTCAGGTGCTGCCGGACGATCGACCCCTGACCCGCGCCCTGGGCTTGGCCGCGGTCAGGGCGCGCGTGCCAGCGAGACCGTGAAGCACGTCCCTGCGGCCGAGGTCGACGTGCACGTCAGCTCTCCGCCCATGGACGCCACGAGGGAGTGTGCGATGGAGAGCCCGAGGCCCACGCCCTGTCCGACCGGCTTGGTGGTGAAGAACGGATCGAAGATCCGGTTCAGCGTGGTCGCCGCGATGCCGCGCCCGTTGTCGGTGACCTGCAGGCGGAGGTGTGTGTCGTCGAACTCGGCATGGATTTGGATTCGGTTGTTTTCGAGATCGGGGCCGGGGAGCGCGCCGACTGCGTTCAGGAGGAGGTGGACGAGCACTTGGGTCAGGCGGGCTTCGTCGGCCAGGACCAGGGGGAGGTCCTCGACGGAGGCCTGGACCTGTGCGGTCGCTTTCCACGCCGGACGGGTCAAGGTGACCGCGAACGCGACGACCG
>JBMOFP010000355.1:0-2770 GCA_049318805.1 Bradymonadia bacterium | reverse complement strand
TCAGCAACACCTCGAGCGACTCGGGCGTGATCATCAGGACCTCGGGTGGGTCCTCGACGATGCCTTTCCTGACGCCGCTCGGAACGTCGCCATGCCACTTCCCGACGCGGAGGCCGACGGCCTCGGTCATCCGGATCAGCCGCGGCTCGACGTTGTTGAGGAGCGCCCGCAGTGGGCAAATCCACAGGACGGCGACCGCGGCCAGGCGCTCCGACAGCACTCGACTCAGCACGGGGAACAGCGCCGCTTCGGTCTTCCCACCGGCCGTCGGCGCGAGCACGACCGCGTCGCGGCCGTCCAGAACGGGGTCGATGGTCTGCGCCTGGACGGCACGAAGTTCAGGGAACCTCAGCACCTCCGCGATCAGGTGCTGAACCGAGGGGTGTAACCGCCCGAAAGGACTCACAGATCGAAGGTCCCGTCGGGCAGGAGTTCGCGCTCCGCCTCCGCTGCGTCGCGACCTTCGACGGCCGCCCGCTCGACATCCGAAAGGTCGAGGTCGTTGGCGCCGATCCGAAACTTGAAGTCGCGATGGGGATCGAAGTTGGGGTGATGCAGGCAGCGGCCCAGCACCCCGATGAGCTCTCGCAGGTATCGCCGCGGCGTCGTGGCGACACGACCCCCGAACGCGCCCGAGACCTCGGCGGCGAGGCGCACGAGGAGCGCGTCGTCACAGCGTCCCGACGTGGCCGGCCACCGGACTTCGTAGAGCTTGCGGACGTGCTGTCCGACACGCACCAGCCGGTCCTGGTCGAAGGCCGGGAGCGCGATCTGCACCGCGTCCAGGTCCGGAAACGGTCCGTCGTCGAGTACGCCGATGCGCTGCTGCAGAGGCTCCAGCGCGCGCACGCCCCGAGGAGAATCGAAGAATGTGCTCGTCCCTGCGACCACGACCAGGACCGACCGAAGCTCGCCGGCCGTGAGCGCGCCCAGCCAGTTCTGCAGGAGCTCCAGCCCCCCCTGCCGTGCGTCGGCCCTGGGTAGGCGGACGAGCCGCTCCACCTCATCGATGAGCAGGACCAGTCCCTTGTAGCCCGCCTGCGTCACCACGGTCGAGATGCCCCGGAGCATGGGCAGCACGTCCGTCGCGTCGAGCTGTCCTATGAGATGCGCGCGGCGCTTGGCCGTGGCCGCCACCTTCGGGTCGCCGCCGAGCCACTGCAGGAGTGCCCGGGCGAGGTCGTCCTCACCGGCCATGGACGCGGTCGCGTAGGCCGCGAGGGCCTGCGCGAAGGCGGGCGAGGCGTCGGATACGGGCCCAAGCGCGCGCCGCACCTCTGCCTCTACGGCCGTGTCGTAGCCCTCGTCATCGGGGGAGGTCCCTTGCCCAACGGGTGGACGCTCGACCCGCTCGCACACGCGGTAAAGCCACTGGTCGAGTATGTGCCGCAGCGCCCCCGTTGGGCGCTCGGCGACGCCGAGATCCGCCGCAGCAGCCCGGTAGACGGCCACGGGCTTGTGCAACGGGACCTCCGGGTACGCGATGCGGACGTAGGCCGTGGCGAAGCCCTGGCTTCGGGCGCGCGCGGCCAGGAGCCGCAAGAAGAACGTCTTGCCCGCCCCGAAGTCGCCGCGGACGAATCGCGCCCGCCCCCGGCCCTCGGCCACGCGAGGCAGCTCCTTGAGCAGCGCGTCCACGTGGGCGTCGATGCCTGTGGCGATGGCGTCCTGCCCGTCGGAGGGGACCTCGCCGATCCGTAGGGCCTCGATCACGATGTCTGCCGTTCGCGCGTCGATGTTCACAGCGTTGTCCCCTTCGACTTCACCCAGCGGTACTGCTGCTGGTCGCCCACGGTCTCCTCGACGAACGGTGAGGCAATCCCGACTCGGCCCAGGTGTCCGAGCACGGCGGACAGCATCTGCCGCAGCCGGAACGGTCGGGCCTCGCCGGTGGCTTCCGCGAGTTCGTCGGCAGAGGCGTGTCCGAGCCGGGCAAGCACCTCCAGGACGGGGCGGGCGCGCGGGATGGACTCGAGCGCATCGACCAACGAGCTGGGGAAGGTCTCGGCGCCCAGACCACCGGCCGGCGCCTTTGCCGGGCCTGCCGGAGCCGGCGCGGCCTCGACCGTCGCGGAGATCCACCACCAGGACGGGGCCCGCGGACGCCCCTCGCCATTGGCCACCTCGCCCAGGAAGGCCAGCGGCACACAAACCTCCTCGAGGCCAGCCCCACCGTGGAACCCGCGGTGCTGCTGGCCGTGCCACCTGCCGACCGCCGTGAGCAGGTGCAGCGGCGACCTCGGCAACGGCCCAGCGTCGAAGGTCACCGCGTGCTCGCTCGGGGCCGTGTCGAATCGGCCGCCTAGAGCCCCGGATGAGACCCTGCGGTCGGGACTCAAACACGGAGTGTGCCCGTGATCCGCGGTCACGACGATGGTCCAGCCCGCCCTCGCCGCCGCCGACAGCGCCTCGGCAGCGCGCACACCCAGGCCGGTGAACGTGAACCGTGGCAGCGCCGTGAGCTCCTTGCTGGAAAGCGCGTCGTCCACGGCGTTGAACACGGTGGCCACGAGCTGAAGACCCTCGTCACCGAGGGCGTCGATCAGAGCCTGGCCATCGCCCAATTCGCCCTTCAGCAGCAGGCGCTTCGAGACGCCCGCAAGCGCCAGATTGTTCCCGAATGCGGCCTTGTCCGCCGTGGCGTTCGCGGCGGCCGCCTCGGTCTCGTGCAACGCGGCGCTGTTCGGGATTTCGCCCGCGAAGAGGGCCCGGCGAGAGTGGCTCGTCACCGTGGGCACCGGAGAAAGTGCGACCTGTAGCTCCCCCGCGG
>JBMOFP010000354.1:0-2865 GCA_049318805.1 Bradymonadia bacterium | reverse complement strand
AGGCCCAGTCACGCCTCGCCGTGACGGCCCTGGCGTGCGGCATGACCCGCGTCGCGTCGGTGCAGCTCTCGCACACCGTGAGCCCGGTGGTCTTTTCGTGGGTCGGCAACGTCGAGGGGCACCACTCGCTCTCGCACGCGGCCGACGAGCAGGTGGAGCAGGTCGGGCAGTTCGTGCTCGCGGAGCGCTGGGTGGCCGAGCAGTTCGCCGCGCTGTTGGCGTTGCTCGAGGCGACGCCGGACCCCGCGGGGGACGGCACGCTCCTGGATTCGACGCTGGTGGTGTGGACCAAGGAGATGGGGGACAGCCGCGCGCATGTCTGCGAGGCGGTGCCCTTCGTGATGGCCGGTGCCGTGCCCAACGGCGGTCGATACTTGCGGTACGCGGGGGAGTCCCACGCGCGCCTCCTCGTGTCGGTTTGTCGGCTCCTGGGGGTCGACGTGGAGACCTTCGGCGACCCGTCGACCAGCGTCGGCGGCCTGGCGGGGGTGGCGTGATGCGCGCACTTCTGGCTCGGTCGATCGGGGTGATGGCGGCGGTGACCCTACTGGCGTGCGGCGGTGAGGGCGATGCGACCGCGGACGGCGGCGACGCCGGCGTGGGCGGGCGGGCCGCGGGGGGCGGCGGAGAGAACGCGGGCGGCGGAGAGAACGCGGGCGGCGGCGGCAACCCGGGCGGCGGCGGCGGCAGCGCGGGTGGCAACGCGGGCGGCGGTAACGCGGGCGGCGGCGGAGGTCCGGGCAACGGCGGCAACACCGGCGGGGGCACCGGCGGCGACTGCGAACCCACGGACGTCTACTTCGAGCGACGCGTCTACGCGCCGCTGATGGCGCGGACCTGCGCGAACTGCCACGTGGACGGCGGCGCGGCCGGCGCCACACGGCTTCGGCTGCCGCGACCCGACGCGCCGGACTTCATCGCCGCGAGCCTCGAGGTCCTGGAGCCCCTGGCCCGCGAGACGGTGCGCGGCCTGCCGGTACTCGTGGCCAAGCCCTCGGGCCAGCATCCGGGCGGCCACGGCGGGGGCTTGCTCGTGCCCCCGGGCTCCGTGGACTACCTGGCCCTATCGGGGCTCGCCGCGCGGTTGTCCGGCGCGGATCCGTGCGCGGCCGACACACCCGTGCTGCCCCCCGACGACCCCGCGTGTGCCGTGGAACCACCAGGCCTGCGCGGCCTGCGGCGCCTGAGCCACGTGGAATACACCCGCACCGTGCGCGACCTGCTCGGCACGGACCCCGGGCCACTCGTGCCCGACCGGGTGGTGCATGGCTTCGACAACATCGCCTCGGCCCTGAACGTGACCTCGATCCTCGCCGACCAGTACCGCACGGCGGCCGAGCGCATGGCCTTCGAGGTGGACCTCGGGCGGGTGTTGCCGTGCGGCGAGCGCACGCGGGACTGCGCGCTGAGCTTCGCGCGGACCTTCGGGCGCAAGCTCTTCCGGCGACCGCTCACGGGCGAGGACCTCGCCCAGGCCATGTCGGTCTACGACCTCGCCGCGACGGAGGGCTTCGAGACCGGCGTGCGCTGGATCCTCGTCTCGATGCTCCAGTCCCCGCACTTCCTCTATCGCACCGAGCTCGGCCGCCGCGACGGGGACCGCTTTGTGCTCACACCCTACGAGATTGCGGCTGAGCTCTCGTTTCTGTTCTGGCAGACCACGCCCGACGACACCCTGCTCGACCTGGCCGGCACGGGCGCGCTCCTCGATCCCGAGGTCGTGGAGCGCGAGGCGCTGCGCCTGCTCGAGGACCCGCGCAGCGCGGAGACCATGCGGCGCTTCACGGAGCGCTGGCTGGGCACCGACCGGCTCCCCATCGTCACGCGGGACCCCCAGCTCTTTCCGCACCTGACGGCCGACGTGCGCGCCGCGATGGCCGAGGAGACCGCCCGGTTCGTCACGGGCCTGTGGTCGACCGGGGGCACGCTCGACGACCTGCTGCGCTCGCCGAGTCGACCGATGACCGCCGCGCTCGCCCAGTACTACGGCCTCCCCGCGCCCGCCTCGGAGTGGGCCGCCGTGGATGTTTCGGGCACACCCTACGGCGGCGTGCTCACGCACGGCAGCGTGCTCGTGACCCACGCCCTGCCGACCTTGTCGTCCCCCATTCACCGCGGCCTCTTTGTGCGGGAGCGGCTGCTGTGTCAGGAGCTGCCGGACCCGCCCGCCAACCTGGACACCTCGCCGCCACCGCCGGACCCGAACGCCAGCACCCGCGCCCGCTACACCGAGCACTCGAGCAACCCCGCGTGCTCCGGGTGCCACACACTCATCGACCCCATCGGCTTCTCCTTCGAGCACTTCGACGCCTCGGGCAAGTGGCGCGCGCAGGACGGCGTGCACGCCATCGACACCCAGGGAGAGATCCTCGGCACGACTGCGACCAACGCCCGCTTCGACGGCCTGGGGGAGCTCGCCGACCTGCTCGCCGAGAGCGAGGACGTGCGTGCGTGTTACATCACGCAGTGGATTCGGCACGGCTTCGGCGTCGACGACGCGCTGCCGCTCGACTGCTACGTGAACCGCGTCGGGCCGCGCGTCGAGGGCCTGCGAGACATCTTGCCCGCGCTCGCCGGCACGACCCACTTCCGCGAGCGGATCGGTGGCGAGGCCGAGCTCGACGTGCCGGGCGCCGACCTGGTGCCCACCGCGCCGGGCGCGATGCCCGAGGCGCCCGAGCCCGTCGAGCCCCCGAGCATGCCGCCCACTTCGCCCCCGGACCCGCCGGGGGGCGAGGTCACCCCGGGCGCCGTGCTCGTCGTGACCGAGGCCTCGCGCTGGGAGACCGGCTACTGCGCCAACGCGCGCGTCGAGAACCAGACCGACGCCGAGCTGCGGTGGGCCGTCGAGCACCGGCTCGAGGG
>JBMOFP010000353.1:0-2887 GCA_049318805.1 Bradymonadia bacterium | reverse complement strand
GAAGCACCCCGATGAGTTCGTCGTGGAACTCATCAACTCTGCACCAGCCGTCGTCCTTGGGATCATCGCGCGACAGGCCGCCGACTTGCGGAACCCGCCGCGCACTGTCGACGACGTGCTCGACATGCTGCAAGCCGTCGGCCTCGGGAGGGCTGTTGCGCGCGTCCGCGAACTCTTCGGGGGCTGACCGTGCCGCCCCGCCTCGACCGGCCCCGTCCTCCGCTGCGCCATCTACACCCGCCCGTCGGTCGGGCGCGGCGAGCAGGACCTGACCTCGTGTGACGTGCAGCGCGAGCGCTGCGAGGGGCAACCGAGCACGCCTGCCTGTGGCAGGCGAACGCAGGACGGCAGTGGCGACTTGCGAAGCATGGCGCGGTGCGGCCCATGCAGTACGAGGGCTGGATCGCCCTCGACGAGCGCTTCGACGACCTCGGCGTGAGCGGCGGCAACCTCGAGCGGCCCGCGCTGCGGCGCCTGCTCTCGAGGTGCGTGCAGGGGCGCGTCGACGTCGTGGCGGTCACGAGCCTCGACCGGCTCGCGCGCAAGACGTCGGACGGGGTACGGCTCAACGACTGGCTGAAGCAGCCCGGCGTCGAGCCCGGTGACCGGATCGCGGCAGTGAACCGGTTGCGCCAGGCCTGGGAGCGACGCACCATCGCGCTTATGTGAACTACGTCCGGGGCTAGCTGCCGCCCACGAGGGCCTTTCCTGCCGCGGAGACCAGGACCGCCGGGCACGAGAGCCACCATGGCGCGAGGTAGGCGTCGATCTCGTCGCCTTCTCGGGCCTCGACCAGCGCCGCTCACCCCTTGACGCCCGCCGCCGCGGATGATCGCATGGCCCCATGCCGCCTGAACCAGCCGAGTCGCCGCTGCACGATTGCGTCGTGGCGCTCGCCACGACCTTCAGGGACGATGTCCTGGGGGTCGCGTGGGCCCTACCCGCACTGGCGGTCACGCGCGACGGCCCGGACCTGCTGGTCGACGTAGACGGGATCCCCGTCCGCGGCCGGCTCTCGGCCTGGTCGTCGTTGGCCGGCGGGATCTGGGGCCAGGCGGCTCACATCCACCTGGGTCAGGCCTACCCGCGGCTGCTCCCGGCCCCCCGCGACCGGCTCGGCTCGACCGGCCCGGGCATCGCGCTGAACGCGGCCCTCCGGACGCTCGGGCCGGCGCTGCTGGCCGCCGCCCGCGCGCTCGCGGCCGCGGGCGAGCCCGACGAGGCCCAGGCGATCGCCGGCGCGCTGCTGCGGCGCCACGTCTACCGGATCGGGGCGGGGCCGCCGGGTGGCCCGCCCGCCTTGGCGCCCGACGACCCGCTGCTCGCCGGCCTCCCCGCCCCCGGACGATCGCAGATGGCGGCCTACCTCGATCCGGGCGCGACCGCCGCCAAGCAGATCGCCACGGGGCTGACGGCCTGGGCGCAAGACCCAGCGCCGGCCGAGCGCCTGGCCGCCTGGGAGCTGTGCGATGCCTGGCTGCTCAGGCAACGCGGGGCGCGGCGCGGGCTCCAGGCGCACGGGTGGCTGAGCGCCGCGCTAGCCACGGGCCTCGACGACCCCGAGCCTTTTGTGGCCGAGGGCGCGCGCCTGGCCGCCGATCGCCTGGCCGCCCTGCTGCTGGAGGAGCGGGCGATCCCCGAGGCGATCCAGTGGCTGGAGCGGCTGGCCGTGGAGGGGGAGGCCACGCTGGTCACAGGCCTGCGGCTGCTGGAGGCCTACCTCTCAGCCGGCCGCGACGAAGCCGCGCAGGCCCTGGAGGCCACGCTGCTGCCGCTGGCGGGAGTCTGGCCGACCCACGGGCTGCCCACCCGCTTGCCCGACGAGGCCGACCTCGACGGCCTCGTGTCGCACGCCCTGACGGGGGCCGCGCGCGACGCGCTGGCCCGCGCCCAGGGCCAGGACCCCTGCGGCCAGCGCCGCGGGCCAGCCGCGCGCGCGCCGGGCAACCCGGCCTGGCACGCGGCCCGGGCCGATCGCCTGCTGGCCGAGGCGATCGGCCGCTTGGAGCCGACGCTGGCCAGCTGGCTGGCTCGGGGCCAGGTCGAGGCGATCGACAGCCGCGGGTTCACCCAGGCACCGTTCGTGCTGGCGGCTGAGCGCGCCGCCGGCGCCGGCGATCAGCCCCTGGCGCTCGCGCGCCTGCGCCAGGCGCAGGCCATCGCCCGGTCGCTGGGCCCGCGCTGGCGGGCCGACGACCATGACGCGGCGGTTGCAGCGCTTGAGGCCGCGGTGGCCCAAGCCCCCTGACAACGTTCCACCCAACGGGCGAAGCCCAGCCCGACGGTCCGGCGGGAACCGAACCGCCGCTTGAGTGGTCAGCCCCCCATGAAGACGTTCGCCCTGGCCCTGGCCGGCCTGCTCGCCTTCGCGCCCGCCGCTCACGCGGCCGACCCGCCGGCCGCCCGCGGCCCCCGGCCCGATCCGCCGTCACTGCTCCAAGCGCTGATGCCAGGCGACGTCTTCGGGCGCCGGGTCGCGCTGACCTTCGACGACGGCCCGCACCCGCTTTACACGCCGCTGGTGCTCGAAGCCTTGAAGGCAAGCGGCGCCAGCGCGACCTTCTTCGTCTGCGGCCGCCACGCCCTGCACCCCGCGGCGCATCGTCGCCGAAGGCCACGCGCTCGGCAACCACTCCTTCGACCACCCGCACCTGCCCGGCCTCGACCACGCGGCCATCGTCCGGCAGCTGGACGCTGGTCGGCGCCGGCTTGCGCGGCTTCCTCACCGAGCGCGCCGAGCGAAACATACCGGCGCCCGCGTTCGTTGAGCGGTCGCTTCGTGCGTACTTGCGGTGCGGTCTTCTTGAACACGGTTTCTGCCGGCTGAGGTGCGACGCGTGCGGCCATGAACTCGCCGTCGCGCTGTCGTGCAAGAACCGCGGCTTCT
>JBMOFP010000352.1:0-2908 GCA_049318805.1 Bradymonadia bacterium | reverse complement strand
AACGAGGCCGACCTCGGCGTGGCTGTGTGTGGTCCGAGGCAGGTTGGTGAGAAACATCACGCGGCCCTTCGGCGTGGTGAACGCGACGAGGCGAGCCTTCCTCAAGCTGCCGGCGTGCCCAACGGTCACGTCTACATCCACAACGTCGGCTCCGGCGCGCAGGTCTTCGGCGCCGAAGCGCTCGCCGAGACCGCCTTCGTCGAGCCAAGCCTGGCGTTCCTCTTCGCTCGCCCGTCCGTCAAACCAGAACTCCCACCCGCTCTTTACGCGGATTACGTATTTGACGTCGAACTCGGCGCACCGGTCCAGCAGCGCGTGACTCGCGTAGCCAAGGTCGACGAGGAGGCCTTGGCCGCGGCGCGCCTCATCGACCACCAGGTGCCGAGCCTCGTGCTCCCGAGCCGGGCTGATGGTGTACCCGACGATGTTCTCGACACCGAGGCTGTACTCAACATGGAGCTTCAACGCCGCGTAGTCTCCATCTCCCGGGTAGACCGGCTGGAGAGCGATCGGCACTTTGACGGTGGAGGCGTCGACGACGCGCCAGTCGGTCCGTCCCGCCAGCAAGCCCGGCAAGTGGCAGGGACGCGATGCGACCCACGCGCAGGCCGCTGTCGACAGGCGAAGCATGAGTTCCGCGAGGCCCTCCGTGAACCATCCATAAAATGCGGCCCTCGACACCTTCGGCACGCCGAGGTCGAGGTAGCGCTGCAGCATCACCGACTGCGTCCCAAAGCGATGGTTTCCTCCGGACATCACCATGGCGATGACGAGGCTCATGACCTCGAGCTTTCGCTCCCTTTCTTGGATGCCGAGTTCGAAGACGTGCTGCTCGACCACGTTGGCCGGCACGATCTTCTCGAACACATCTCGGAGCTGGGACCCGTTCACGATGCCCTCCAACCTCAAGTCGTAGGCACGGAGGAACTGGCGATCAAGCTGCGCGATCAGGCAACGCCCCAAAAGGATCGGCGGACGCCGAGAACTTTCTTAAATTGGCGCCTATGCTCAGAGACCCTAAGGACATGTGTGCTCCTTGGTACACACCCCGTTCAACGGATCGTCCGCGCGGCACTTGAGGCGAATTTCACGCCGCGCTTCACTTCGTCAACGATCAAGGTAGGACCTTTCATCCCGCACCACCTACCCACACCACCACAAACCCCAGCACCTCCACCGCGCTCCGGCGCGCGTACACCACCTTACCGTCGCGGGTGGTAGTCTCCTCCCGCACCACCGCGGCGGTCCACGCGTCGCGCAGCTCCACCACGGCCTGATCGTCGGGCACCACGGCGGGGGCTGGCGCATACCGACCGCTCGCGGGCGCGCGGCGCAACAACCAGGCGTCCTCCAGCACAACCGCCACCGGCGACGCGTCATCCGCGGGGAAGCGGAGCCGGTGCACCAGCCGAACCTCGCCGTCAAACGCCACCTGCATGCGCGCGTACAGCGCCGGACGCCACACGCCCTCCCCCTCTCCCGGGGTCAGCCCGAGCGCCGCGAGCCCAGCCGGGTCGAGCCAGCGGGCCGAGAGCGCGCCGGGCAACACGGGCGGCGCCCGCAGGTACGGCGAGGACGCCTCGGCAGGTCGGTCCCACGTCTGCCCCAGCAGCGCCACCTCGCGCCGGGTGAGCGGACCGCGCAGCAGCGAGAGGGTCTGCCGGGACCGCAACACGCGCACCCCGCCGCTGTCGCGCAGCAAGAACGTGCGCGGCGGCAGGCGGGCGAGCAGCTCGTCCAGGTCGTCGCGCTCCAGGCCATCGAGCACCCGCCGGCGGTCTTGACGGGTCTGCAGGCGTCCGATAAGCCAAGTCCCGGCGTTGGACAGGGCTTTGTAGTCGACGTCGACCGGGTTCTGCGTGACGAGCATCACCCCCAGGCCCACGCCGCGCGCCTGCTTGAGCAGCGTGAGCACCGGCGCCTTGCTGGGCGGCGAGCGCGGGTGCGGCGGCAGGTAGCCCATCACCTCGTCAAAGTAGAGCAACGCCCGCAACGCCGCCGATCCCGTTTGGCGCCGCGACCACGCCACCACCGCGTGCAATACCAGCGTGACAAAGAACATGCGCTGCGCGTCGTCCAGGTGGGCGAGGTACAGCACGGTGACGGGCGTGCGCTCCCCGGGCGTCAGCCACGCCTCCACGTCCAGCGGCACGCCCCGGCGCCACGCCGCAAACGTGGGGCTCGCCACCACCGCGTTGAGCTCGCGCGCCAGCTCCAAGCGCCGGTCCCGCGGGTAGTAGGTCTCCAAGGGCAGGTAGCCGAGCTGGTCGAACGGCGGGTCGACCACGGCGGGGATGAGGCGATCCAGCGGCATCTCGTCGCCGGCGGCGAAGGCGTCGCCCAGCAGCCGGGTGAGCAGGATGGCGTCGGGGTCGGTCAGCCGGGGCTCGTCGCGACCGAGCAGCCCCAGCAACGCCGTCACCGCGCCCGCGACGAACTCGCGCAGGCCTTCGTCGTCGAGGCCCTGGGGCGCCTTGGAGAGCGCCGAGAGCACGTCGATGGGGATGCCCGCGTCGCTCCCAGGCGTGAGCACCTGGAACTTCGCCGAGGACCGCCAGCGGCGCACGTCGTCTTCGCCCCGTCCGTCGGCCGCGAGGCCCTTCTGCCAGGCCGCCGATACGTCCTCGGGCGAGCGCGTGGCGTCGACCCACGGCGCGATGGTCTCGGGCGCGAGGGTGTCGATCTGAACGGCCATGGCGGTGATGTCGCCCTTGGGGTCGATCAGCAGGACCGGCACCTGGCGCGCGACCAGCTCCTCCAGCACCACGGTGCAGAGGCCGGTCTTGCCGGACCCCGTCATCCCCACGCACACGCAGTGGCGCGTGAGGTCGTCCGGGTTGAGCTGCGCCGGCGCCGCGGTGGGGGTGAGCGCGGCGGGGTCGCACAGGGGTCCGAGGGTGAGCATCCA
>JBMOFP010000351.1:0-2986 GCA_049318805.1 Bradymonadia bacterium | reverse complement strand
TCGGCCATGCCGTGGACCGCGTTCGACCACCCGCAGCTCGGCCGCGTCGAGCTCGGCGGCATCGACGAGCTGCGCACGGTCCGCAATCCCCCGCCCGACGCCTTGCCGGCCGAGCTCGAGAAAGTCTTCACCGTGGCCGAGCGCCTGCGTCTCGCGCTCCCGGCCGTGCGTGTGTCCGTCACCGCGCGCGACCTGGGTGAGACGACGCTTCTCGAGGTCGACCTCGAGAATCTGGGCTATCTGCCCACGACGGGACTCGAGCACGGCGCCTCGGTGCGCGCTTGCCCCGTGGGCTCGGTCTCGTTGGAGCCCGGCGACGGGCTGACGCTGATCGACCCGCCCGCCGTCCGGCCCGTGCCGATGCTCGAAGGCTGGGGCTCGCTCCAGGCCGGCGCGGCGCGCAACCCGCTCTACCCCGACTTTTCGGACGGCCCGGGGCATCGGCACCGCGAGCGCTTCACCGTTCGCGGCGAGGGCGAGCTGGTGCTGCATTGGCGCGCGCATCGCGGCGGCTGTGGCACGCTGCGGGTCGTCGTCGGCGGCGTGTAGGCGACGGGGTCAGTGCGCGGCCACCGCCCAGCGAAGCCTGAGTTCGAAGTACGACCTCGTTCGATGGACGCAGAATCCACAGCGCTGTACTTTTGACATCATGATTCGAACTCAAGTGCAACTCCCCGACGAGCTCTACGAAGCGGTTCGGCGGGTCGCGAAGAGTCGCGAGTTGAGCATCGCCGAGGTGCTGCGCCGGGGCGCTGAGTACATCGTCCAGTGCTATCCGGCGGAGGCAGAGTCCGCAGACACTTGGGCGCCGCCCACGCCGCGCCCTCTGGGAGAGTTCCTTGCACCTGAGGAGCGCTGGCATGAACTCGCCTGGGCGCCGGACGCGTCGTGATCTCCCCGGATTCGTAGCTCTTCCTCGATGCCTTCAACTCGGACGCGCCAGAGCATGAGGTGGCGTCCCGTACGCTGGCCGAGCTGGGTCGCTCGGACGACGTCGCCCTCTGCGAGCTCGTGCTTCTCGAGCTTTACCTGCTCGTCAGGAACCCGGCCGTCCTCCGCAGACCTCTCTCCGCACCCGATGCCGCGGCGGTCTGCCAGACGTGGCGCCACCATCCACGCTGGCGTGTGGTCGACGCCGCTCCTGTCATGGAGGGCGTGTGGTCACTCGCAGCGACCCCGGGATTCGCGCGGCGTCGCGTCGTCGACGCTCGGCTGGGCCTGACCCTCCGTCACCACGGGGTCACGGTCTTCTACACCCGAAACGTCAGGGATTTCGAGGGCTTGGGCTTCGAGCGCCTCGTGAACCCATTCGAGGGCTGAGGCCGCCTCCGAGAGCGGACTGACTCCCCGGCCGAGCGTACAGCTCTACGTCGCCAAAGGCGCGACGCGAGCGGACGTCACACGCAGGTAATCCGCGGGTGCGAGAAAGACCTGCAGCCCGCGCTGGCCGGCGGAGACCGAGACCACGTCGAAGAGCTCCAACGTCTCGTCGCAGACCACAGGGTAGGCCTTCTTCGCCGCCAGCACGGTCACGCCGCCGCGGATGTAGCCCGTCAGCGGCAGGACCTCCTTGAGCGCCACGGGCTCGACCTTGCGGTCCCCCATGGCCCGCGCGGCGGCCTTCAGGTCGAGCTGCGCGCCCGCCGGCACCACGGCGAAGAAGACACCCGTCCGGTCGCCGCGCACACAGAGGGTCTTGAAGACCTGCTCCGGCGGCAGTCCGACCTTGCGCGCCACACTCTCGGCCGAGAGGTCGTCCTCGTCGACCTCGTAGGGGTGCAACGTGTAGGGGACACCGTGGCTGTCGAGCAGCCGGATGGCGTTGGTCTTCGCGGTCACGGCGCGCGCTCCCGCAGCACCATCCACCCCGAGCCCAGGATGAGCAAACCGCCGAGCGGGGCCAGGGCGGGCAGAGGCGCCTGGAGCACCAGCACGCCCGAGAGCACGCCTACGACCGGCTCGATGTAGGTCAGGACCCCGGCGCGCGCGGCGTCTACGGAACGGAGCCCCCACAGGAAGACCGAGCCCGCGAACGCACCGCCGATGACGGCCCCGAGCATGAGCCAGGCCACGCTCGTGCCCGTGGGCGTAGGTTCCGCGAGCGCGAAGGGCAGCAGCAGCAGGCCCGCGATCCACGCGTGCCACACCAGGAGCTCCGACGGCTCGAGTGTGTCGCCGCCTTGCTTCTGCAGAATGATCTGCGCCCCATAGAAGACCGCCGAGCCCGCGCCCAGGAGCGCCGTCGTGGTGGCGTCGGTCCCCCCTTCGCCGAGGTCTAGCAGGAGCCCGAGCCCGACGAGCGACAGGGGCAGCGAGACCCAGACCCGGACGGACGGTCGCTGGCCGAGCACCAGCGGCGACGCCAGCGCCACCAGCACCGGCGCCAGATAGTGCGAGAGCACGGCCACCGGTACGGGACCTCGGCGCAGCGCCTCGAAGTAGAGCAGCGCGTTGAGGGCGTCGGTGATGCCGGTGCCCACGAGGGCCGTCCACGCCTTGCGGCCGCGCGGGATGCGTCGAGGCAGCGTCGGCGCGGCCACGGTGCCCACCGTGAGCATCACGATGCACGCCGCCAGGGGGCCACCGAGGCCGGCCGCGTGAATGATGAGCCCCCAGAGTCCCCAGAGGGCGGCCGCGCCCGCGATGGCGAGCGCGCCGCGTGTGGAAGCGTCGAGCGGCATGCGAGCGGCCCATTACCACAAACACCGGCGTGATAGAGTCTGCCTCATGCGTGTCACGTGTATGAGCTTCGTCGGACTCGCGTTCGTCGCGTGTGGCGACGACGAGTCGGGCGCTCGGCGCCAGGGCGCGGACGCTGCCGCGCAGTCCGCCGACGTCGGGCGCCCACCCGCCGCCACCGATGCCCGCGCGCCTGTCCGCGACGCCGACGCGCCGCCGCCCGACACAGTCGCGCCGCCTCTCGACGCCGACGCGCCGCCCCCCGACGCCGACGCGCCGCCCCCGCCCACCGCGCCCCCCACGCGGG
>JBMOFP010000350.1:0-2995 GCA_049318805.1 Bradymonadia bacterium | reverse complement strand
GGGTTTCACCGCCGCCACGCTCCTCTCCATCGCACCGGGGCCGCCTCCGCCGACGTCGACTCGCTGTTCACGCTCGGGGTCGGGGCGCAGTACGCCTACGTGCCGACCGGCGCCGCCGCCGAAGACGGCGCGCCCACACGCCAGCTCGGCTTCGTCGGCCGCGCGAAGCTGCTGAAGTTCCTCGGCGTCGAGGCGTCGACGCAGTTCGACCAGGACCCGGGCACGCAGAACGAACGCCTGCTGTCCCCGCGCTACCAGGTCGGGGCGATGCTGAATCTCGTGCCCACCGAGTACTTCAACCTCTTCGCCGTGGGTGGGACCGGGGCCCATAGCCCGGGTGCGCTCTTCGACAGTCAGGCCGAGGACATGAGCTTCCACTTCGGCCCGGGGCTCGAGGTCTTCGTCGGCGACCACGTGGCGCTCGGCGTGGACGCGCGCTTCCGCATGTCCGGGCCCGCAGCGATTCGAAAGGAGGTCGAGTCCATCCAGCAGGCGCTTCGCGCAGAGCCGCTCTCGACGGAGCCGCAGCCCCCGATCGAGGTCGAGGTCGGCGCCAAGGTCTGGCAGGCGAACTTCATGGTCGCCGTCTACCTTTGAGGGAGATCCACCAAGATCCACTGAACCGCCAATCTCGGACCAGATTCGAGCGCCTCGAGGGTCGGATATCTAGGCCTTGTGGTCTCTGACCACCGCGACCACAACATGTGGAGGTGAACGCACCAAAGAAAAGTCGAGTGATTTCAGGGTCCAAGACCGTTGCTGCTCGATCCGGCCTGCGCGTATGGTGCCGGTGGGAAACAGTGGGGTGTGGGCCCATCCGTGGAACCGCGAAAGAGACTTCACGACCGGCTGACCGGCCAGCACGACCACTCGCTGGACGAGAAGGGCCGTATCAGCGTCCCGTCGGACTTCCGCGGGAAGCTCGGGCTCGTCGAGGGCTCCGAGGTCGTGCTGACGCGGCATGTGAGTCAGCGGTGTGTGCTGATCTACCGGCCCGACGCCTTCGAGGCGGTGCTCGACCGCGCCGAGCAGCTCCAGACGCCCGAGGCGGACCTGGTCTGCGAGGTGCTCTCGGGCTCCGCGCGGCCCATGCGGGTCGACAAGCTCGGGCGCATCACGGTCCCGTCCACGATGCGGGCGCACGCCCGCCTGGCGACCGACTGCTACGTCATCGGTCAGGACCAGCGCATCGAGGTCTGGGACCGCGCCCACTGGGAGTCGGTGCACGACGCCGAGCGCTTCCAACACTTCAACTTCAACCGGCTCCTCTAAGTGGGGGAAACGGTGGAAATCGTCCCGCCCACGACGGCCCATGTCGCGGTCCTCTCGGCTGAGGTCCGCGCGATGGCGTCGGTTCGCCCCGGGGAACGCTGGGTGGACGCGACGCTGGGCTTCGGCGGGCACACACGCGCGCTGCTGGCCGACGGCGCGGCGGTGCTGGGCCTGGACCAGGATCCCCAGGCTCTGGCCAGCAACGCGGGGCTCGTCGCCGAGACCGCGGGCCGCCTCACGGTTCAGCACACGAACTTCACGGACCTCGAAGCCGCGGTGGCGGCCTGGGGGGGCGCGCCCGTGGACGGCGTGCTCGCCGACCTCGGGGTCTCGTCGTGGCAGCTCGACACGGCCGAGCGCGGCTTTTCGTTCCAGCAGGACGGGCCCCTCGACATGCGCATGGACCCGACCCGCGGTCAGACCGCGCTCGAGCTGCTCCAGAGCGTCCCGGTCGAAGCGCTGGCACGGCTTCTGCGCGAGCTCGCCGAAGAGCCGTTCGCGGGACCCATCGCGCGGGCCGTGAAGGCCTGGGTGGCGGGCGAGGGGCCTCACGGGACACGCGGACTGGCCCGCGCCATCGTCGGGGCGCTGCCGCGCGGGTACGCGGCGCGGCTGCACCATCACCCCGCGACCCGCACGTTCCAGGCGCTGCGACTGGCCGTGAACGGAGAGCTCGAGGCGCTGGACACTCTCCTCGAGGCGGCGCCGAAGGTCCTCGGACCGGGCGGACGTCTGCTCGTCATCAGCTTCCACTCGCTCGAGGATCGCCGCGTGAAGGAGGCCTTCGCGCGGCTCTCGGGTCGACGCCGGCCGGCCGCGCCGCGTCGAGGCCTGCCTCCGCCGCCGTCGCCGGAGCCGGAGTTCGAGCTGCTCGTCACGAAACCCGTGACCGCGGCGGCGACCGAGGTCGAAGCCAACCCCCGCAGCCGCAGCGCCAAGCTCCGCGGGCTGCGGCGCTCCGCGGCGGAGGTCCGCACCCCATGAGGGACTTCCTTTTCCTGCTCGTGACGGCGGCGCTTTGCACCGCGAGTCTCCTCAGCGTGGTCTCGCGGCGGAACGCCGACTACGACGTCGCCTACGCCATCGGGCGTGCGACCCAGGCCCAGCGGGCCCTCGAGGAGGAGCGTAAGCGGCTCAGCGTCGACCGGGCGTCCCTGCTGGACCCCGGGCGCCTCGCGCCGATCGCGCGTCGCCTCGGGTACGACGTCGCATCGCCGGACCAGGTCGTCGTCCTCCGCTTGCCCGCCGGAGAGGGACGGCCATGAAGCTCCGCAACATCCGCAGACCTCGAGTCGTGGCCGAGCCCGGCCCGAGGCGCGGTCGCCTCTTGTTCTTGAGCATCGTGCTCGGGATCGGCGTCGTGACGATCCTCGCCCGCGCCTTCCACCTGCAGGTCTCGCGGAACGAGGAGTGGCTCGAGCGCGGACGCGGTCAGCATGAGACGCAGGTGAAGCTGCCGGCGCGGCGCGGGGACATCTTCGACCGGAACGGCCGGTCGCTCGCGATCAGCGCGAACGTGCCTTCGGTCTTCGCCGTCCCGCGCGAGGTGCTGGACCCCGAGGGCACGACCGCGCGCCTCGTCGAGCTCCTCGGCGTCGAGCCGTCGAAGATCCTGCCGCGCCTCCAGAAGAAGAACGAGTTCGCGTGGATCGCGCGCCAGATCACCCCGGTCGTGGCCGACCGCCTCATGACCGAGGCGTTGCCGGGCATCCATCTCGTCGAC
>JBMOFP010000349.1:0-3026 GCA_049318805.1 Bradymonadia bacterium | reverse complement strand
GCCCAGGGTAAAGACCCGCGGACCGCGCGGCGTCGCGTACACCGTGAGGCCGGTCATCGCCCGGCCGGCGGGCAGCGCGGCGATGACCGGGCGCGGCGAAGTGTCGGGGTCGCCGTCGGTTTCGAAGGACAGGATGAAGACGTCCGAGGTGCCAGACGCCCGTAGGATCGCCGAGGTCTTCGTCCCCTCGCCCGTGGGCAGCACCTCGGCGCCCGTGGCGGTGGCGAGGGCGTCGGCGGCGAGCCCCAGGCGAACGACGACGTCGACGGCCTCGGGCGCGTTCAGATCGAAGAGAGAGACGTAGCCCTCCGCGTACACGAAGACGACGCGCCGTGACTCACCCGCCAGGCTTCCCCGCGGCAGGATCTGCACGCTCGCCGGGCGGCTCCCAAAGGCCCGCAGATCACGGCGCCGAGGGTTCGTCTCCGAGGCGTCGGCCTCGAGATCGACGACCAGCAGGGCGTTGGGATTGCGCAGCCCGTCGCCGAGCTCGGCCCCGGCCTCGAGGGCGAAGTCCGCACCGGGCGAGGGTGGGCCGTGGTGCAGCACCACGAGGTCCCCCTCGGGCGCAAAAGTCGCGGCCTCGAAGGGCGCGTCGAGGGTGTAAACCCGCGGTGCCATGGCGCGACCGGCGTCGTCGATGCGGATCCACGACAGCTGGAGGTCGGCGGTGAGCACGAGGACACCCAGGCCCGCCGGATGCCGGAACACCCGCGCCGGCCGGTCGCTGAGCTCGACCTCTTGCACGCGGTCGTTCGCCGGCGCGTAGGTGAGGAGCGACGCTCGGCCCTGGAGCGGCCACACCACGACCCGCTCGAGGGGCACTGGGGCGCCGGGGGAGATCCGTCGTTCGAAGACCGACTCTCGGTCGCAGGCCGTGAGGAGCGTGACCCACAGCAAGAGTGGCAGACAGCGGCGCGGGCTCATTCGATGCCTCCGTTCAACAGGTAGCCGCTGAGGGTCTCCAGGGGCGCATCGGAACGCTCGAGCGAGAGGAAGCTGATGCGTCCTTCGGGGTGGGTCTGCGTGATGAAGAGCCGCTCGAGCGCGTCGAGGGCGCCGATGGTCTCAGGGGGCGACGGCAGGGGCAGGTCGCGCACCGAGGCGCGCGCGAGGTCCACGACCTGCAGGCGATGTACACGCACCTCGGGGGTGTCGGGGGTCGAGCCGGGCGCACCGCTGTCGAGGGGCACGAACGCCAGGTCCTCGAGGCCGAGCCAGAACACCCCGAGGGGGTCGGCCTGCGTGGTCACGAGGCGGACGAAGGGCCCGGTGCCGGCGTCGCCGAGGTCGACCAGCGACCAGCCGGGGCTGCGGCGAAGGAACTCCTCCTCCCCCAGCGCGGGGTCCGGTCGACCGGGTGCGCGTCGGTGCAGGAGGAACGCCCTGCGCCCGTCGGGCGACAGCGTCGCGCCGGCGATCTCCTTGCGCACGGGCCGCTGCACGAGCGGCGCCTCGCCCCCGTCTTCGGCCTCGTCGTCGGCGAAGGCCGCCAGGTCGAGCACGGCGATGCGCGGCGAGAGCTCGGCCTCGGGCAGTGTGGTGTAGAGCAGCGCGCGACCCGTGTCCGCCGCCATGGCCGCGGAGCCCAACGGCACCGGCAGCGTCAGAGTCCGTGTCGTCGCCGTCGCCAGGTCGACCCGCACCACCTTCTGCTCGTCCCTCAGCATCACCAGCGCGACGCGTCCATCGAACGAAAGGTCCAGGTCCGTCGGTGTGCCGGCGAGCGCCACCGTCCGCAGGGTCTCCGTCTCCGGCTCCAGAATCGTCAAGGCCGCTTCGGCCGGGGCACGGCTGACCACGTAGCGGCCGTCGGGTGTGATGTAGACCTCACGACCGGCTTGCAGGAACGGGTCCTCGGTGGTCGCGAGCAGTTGACCGACGCGCTCGCCGCCGGCGTTCGCCGCGAGGGGTACGAGGCCGAGGCCGTCGTCCGTGACCACATAGGCGACGTCTCCGTTGCCCGGGAAAACGGGCCTCTGCGGCCGGAAGCCCGTCGTCACGAGGTCGACCGTCTGCGTCTCCAGGTCGACGACGCCGAGGTCCTGCAGCGCGCCCGTGTCCTCGCCGGCGGTCGCGTCGTCGAACTCGAACCAAAGCCACGCCGTCGCGCCCGACGGGTCGAGGGTGACGCGGTTGAAGTGACGCGGCAGAGCGACGAAGCGGACCTCGCTGGGGCTGGTCTCGGCGTCGATGAGCACGAGTTCGTCGCTGCCGGGGCAGAGTGCGACGCCGAACTCGCGCCCCGGCCGCGTGACGACGGCGTTCGGGGCGTCGGCCACCGAGACCGGCTCGATCTTCCGCGTCACGGCGTCGATCCGCAGCACGAGGTCGTTGTCGCTGCTGGGGACCCAGACGTGCGTCGCGCCGACGGCCGGCGGGCCGAAGGTCAGCGCCGCGGCCTCGAGTTCATCCTCTGGGGACGGGGCCCCAGCATCGTCGTAGGGCCCTGGGGCCCCGCTGGGGTTCCCACCCGCACCGCCGTCCGAATCGGCGAACTTGGCGTCGTAGGCCGCGCCATCCGCGCCGCAGGCCGACTGCCCCAAAATCGACCCCAGGGCCAGCCAGGAGTACCAGGGGGCCTGTCTTGCTCTTTTGTTCATGAATCCAGTCCTCAGCACGGGGCGTGCCATCCGTTCGATCGGGGACGCAGAGGGGCGTCCGCGGACGCTCGTGAACGCGCGGTCACAGTGGCGTCCGCCGAAAAGTGCACAGTCTGTGCGACGAACGTCCGGCTTGGCCGAAGTCGAGTCATCCACCGACTCGAAGAAACGGACACGCCGATGCCGACCCCATCCCCCGCGCGCCGACCTGGCCTGATGTGCCTCATTTTCTTCCTGACGTCCTGCACGGACCACCCTTACACCACCCCCGGAGTTCGAGACCAAGACGCGGCCATGAATGCGTCGGAGCGGGTGCTCCGAGCACCGTTCGAGTGGGACGCCGCGGTCGACGACGCCGCCCCCGAAGCGCCCGTGCCCAGCGGCACCTCGACGGGCGCCGAGGGGGTGCGGGGCACCCGCGCG
>JBMOFP010000348.1:0-3027 GCA_049318805.1 Bradymonadia bacterium | reverse complement strand
CTGGTTGACCTGGCTTCGCCGCCACTGGGCGGACGCCGCGGACAAGGGGCGCACGCCCTTCTGCGTCGACGGGACCGCCGTTTACGTCGGCCTGGACTCGGCGCGGGCCGACACCCTCGTCCAGGCCGGCGCACCGGTCGAGGCCGTCACGGGGCTCTCGACCTTGCTGGACATGGGGGCCGTCGAGTCCTACGGGGTGCTCGGCGTCGACAAGAGCACCGTCTCGCGGTGGTCCCAGGCCCACAAATCCGCGCCGCCCGCGGTGACGGAGCAGCTCCTGCGGGTCCTCGACCTCGCCGCGCTGGCGGCGACCGTCTTCGGCACCCTGGAGTCCGGGATTCAATGGCTGCGACGCCCCCACCCCGTTTTCCTCGGTCGCGCCCCCCTCGTTTACGCGAACAACGAGTTCGCCGCGCGGCGCGTCCGCGAGGTGCTCATCGCGATTCGGTTCGGCGGCGTCGTCTAGCAAACTCGACGCACGCCGATGCCCACGGAGGTCTTTCGCATCTGCTGGAACGGCGCGCTCTCGCTGCCCGACCTGCCCTACGGCTCGACCCTCGCGGACGGTCGCTGGCACCGCCACGGCGCCCCGCCTTTCGGGCACCGTGTGGTCTACGCCGGCGGCACACGCGCCATCACGCAGCTCGAGAAGCGGGTGCACTGCAACGGTGCGCAGCCCGCCGACCAGGCGCTGATCCGGCTGCGACTGCCGGTCCACGCGCAGCTCGACGACGCCGTCGACCTCGGCCTGCGGAGTGACTGGGCGAGCGACATGGTCTACTCGCAGCGGTTCGGCCTCGACTGGCTGAAGCGGCGCGGGGCGCTCGGCCTGTGGGTCCCCTCGTTCATCGAGCCCCGGGAGCGCAACGTGGT
Organism: Bradymonadia bacterium; assembly: GCA_049318805.1. Lineage (GTDB taxonomy): Bacteria > Myxococcota_A > Bradymonadia > UBA7976 > UBA1532 > CANLBD01. The sequence continues at coordinate 2,154 of JBMOFP010000348.1, read as the reverse complement.
GCTCAACCCCGAACACCCGGATTGGCACGGGGTCGAGGTGCACGTGGAGGACGCGGACTTCCACTTCGACGCGCGCCTCTTCTGACCCGAAAAGGCTTGCCCCGGGCGGGCGCAGGTCTGGTATCGAGGCGCCCGTGTCCCAGCTCCCCCTCATGCCCGTCGGGCCGCTCTCCGAGGCCGTGGCCCCGCTCCTGCCACCGGAGAGCCGCGTCCCCGCTGACCCCGCGGTCTTCCTGGGGACCTTGATCGACCTGCGCGGCGGCGTCGCGCTGGCCGACGCCCTCGCCGAGCTGGAGGCGCCGTTCCGCACCGAAGAGCGGGCGGAGCCGGCCAAGCTCCGCGTCCGGCTGCTGGACGAGCTCTCGGCCCTGGAATCGCGCCTGGACGACGCCCTGGAGCACGCCTTCAAGCCGCGCTACCGGCTCCCCACACCGGCCCGCGCGTTCACGCTGCTCGAACAGGCGGGCCTCTTCGGACAGGCCCGCGCCCGTGCCCTCACCGCCGCGACCCGCACGCTGTGGGCCCCCTTCGACGACTTCTTCGAGACGCACCTGAAGCGCGCACGCTTCGGGCTGCGCGACCTGCGCGCCGAGCTCGGCCCGGCGCTGCGTGCGCTGGGCGAGGACGCCGCGCGCCTCGAGCAGCTCGACGCCGCGCTCCGCCTGGCCTGCGCCGCGGAGACCGAGGCCCTGCACCGTCGCGCTCGCCATCGCCTCGAGGAGCTCTTGAGTGAGCGCCTGCGGGGCGCGCTCAAGACCCTGCCGAAGCAGCCGACGCCGGCCGACCTCGAGGCGTTGTGGGCGCCCGAGGCCGCGGTGCGGGCCACCTTCGACGACGCCCGCCGCATGGTGCTCGCCGTCTTCGCCCACGAGCGGCATCGGCTCGAGGCCCTCGTGCACGCGTGCCTCGCCCTGCACCGGGCTTGACACAGGGCGTCGGCATGGGGCACGCCGCGCGTCTGCTCATGCTTCGACTCTCTCCTTTCATCCTGCTCATCGGCGCGCTCGGGGCCGGGCTCGTGCTCTTCGCCGCGGCCTCTCAGGCCGGGCACGAGCCCGTGGGGCAGGCGCTCGTGTACGTCATCGGGGCGGCGTTCCTCGGCGGCATCGTGGAGCTGTGGCTCCGCGCCCGCGCCGCCGAGCGGCTGACGACCGAGGTCGCGACGCTGTCGAGCGCGACGTCCGAGGCGGCGCTGCTCGAAGCGCTGGCGCAGTCGGGGAGCCCGACGGTGCGCGAGGCCGACGCGGCGTGGCGCGCCGGTCGCATCTCCGGGCCGCCCCCCGCCGGCTTCACGCCCTACCTCGTCAGCCTCGTGGTCATGGTCGGCCTGTTGGGCACGTTCCTGGGCTTCGTGGACACACTCGCCGGGGCCCGCGCGGCCATCGCCGGGAGCCCCGACCTCGACACGCTCAAGTCGGGCCTCGCCCAGCCGCTCGCGGGGCTGGGCCGCGCGTTCGGCGTGTCCCTCGCGGGGGTGGGTGCATCCGCGGCGCTGGGGGCCGCAGCGGCCGTGGCGCGCCGCATCGAGCTGCGGGCCCACGGGTCGCTGCGTCGCCTCCTCACGACCCGCCTCGCTGCCCAGGGACCGACCGCGCGCCAACTCGTCGCGCTCGAGGCGCTGTCCGCGCAGGCCGACGCGCTCCCGACCGCCGCGGCCGCGCTCGAGCGCGCCGTCACCCGCCTCGACGCCGTGGGGCCCGCGTTGGACGCCGCCCAGGATCGCAGCGCCCAGCGGGTCGCCGCCACACTCGAGTCGACCCTCCGCGGCCTGCAGGCCGAGATCGGGCAGGGGTTCGAGCGCAGCACCGCGAGCGCCCACGAGGCGATGCTGAGCCTCGGGGGGGTGGCGGCCGAGCGCCTCGCCGAGGCCGGCGCCGCGGCCTTCGAGCGTTGGGCCACCGCGCAGGCCGAGGTCACCCGCGCGCGGCACATCTGGGAGCAAGCCGAGGGCGAGCGCCTCGGCGCCGCACTGGAGGCGGTTGCGGAGCGCGCCGGTGAGCACGAACGGTCGCGCGCTTCGCGCCTGGAGACCCACGTCGAGGCCGTCGTCGGCCGACTCGAGGTGGCGCAGGCAGCGGCGCAACAGGCGGACGCGGCGCGACTCGGGGCCTTCGAGGCCCAGGTGGGTGCGCTCGTCGGGCGTCTCGAGGCGGC
>JBMOFP010000347.1:0-3042 GCA_049318805.1 Bradymonadia bacterium | reverse complement strand
ATCGCCGGGCTCTACCGAAGTCGGTTCGCGCAGAAGTACGGCGCCGACGAAGGTGTAGGGGTCTTCAGTGCGCTCGCGCTGGCTCTCCGTGGGCGAACGCTGGGCGGCGGGCGACTGGACCCGGGGCACTGCAGAGCCGCACGCCGTCAGAACCACCAGCGAAAGACGGATCAACGAGAAGAGACAGAGAGTTGGAGCGCGCATGGGAAACCTCGTGGGGGGCCGGAGTGGGAGGGTCATGAATGGTCGACGCCACTTGCAGTCCTGCGTCGAGGGTCGAGTCTTTGCGAGTCGGTCGTCTTTTTTCGGAGACGAGACGCGCTCGATTTCACGGTGGGCTGTGAACCGCAGGACACACCTCGGCCTCGCAGCGAGACACTGCGCTGACCGAACCGCGCGCGAATGTGGTCTCGACCTTGCGCTCCCTCGCCCCGAAACCCGAGCGACGCCCCACTCCCAGAGGTCCCATGCATCGTCGCGATACCCGTGCACGTCACTTTGTCTTCGCGCTCACGCTCGTCCTCGCCGGCCTCCTCGGTGGCTACGACGACACGACGTCACGCGATACCCAGGCCAGCGAGGCCGACAAGACGGTCCCCTTCTGCCGACGCGACCTCGACGTCGACGTTGCAACCCGCGCGCCGAGCGGGGGTTCCGTTCTCGCCTTCGGCCAGATGGAGAAGGCGGGTTCGGTCTACGCCCTGCTGGGAGAACCCATCCTCAGGATGCTCATCAGTGGTAGGCCAGCTTGGCTGCCGGCCCCATTTCGATGGAGACGCACCAGTTCCTGCAACCTCTGCATTCCCGTCCTCTTTCGACTCACGGCACCTCCGGCTGGATCGTCAGCCACGGAGGGTGCTCGCTCGTCGCGGGCCACGCACACCGAGGTGTGCCGCCAGGTGAAGGCCGGTATCAGCCGGCCGCGTCAGAGGGGAGTCGAGCGGATCCGTTTGGCCGCCCTCATGCGGATCTCATAGGCCGCGCTGTTGCAGTCAGGGCGCGGCGCAGCGGCAGATCTGGTCTCTGGCGTCGGCCTGGCACCCCACCCGATCGTCCGTGCGGCAGTCGTCGTCGGCGTCGCTCCAGCCGTCGAGGCAGGCGGTGCCCCCCGCACGACAGACCTCGTCGCACGTCGCGCCATCGGACTCCACGTAGAACTCGCAGAACGCGACCCCCTCGCCGGTGACGCCCCGGCCACAGTCGAGAGCGGCCTCGAAGACGTCGCAACGGCCGGCCTCGGGTACCGGTGCGTCCGGGTCCGGGTCCGGCGGGGGCGGGGGCTCGGCGGGCTCGGCGGGCTCGTCGGGGGGCGGCGGTGGGGGAGCTTCGGGATCGTCGGGGTTCTCGGGCGAAGGGGGCGGTTCGGGCGGAGGGGGCGGTTCGGGCGGCGGGGGCGGTTCGGGCGGCGGGGCCCGGTCGGCGCAGACGGCTTCGTCCACCCCGCAGCGGGTCTCGGCGCAGGTCGAGACCGCCTGGGCCGCCGCCACCCCGGCGCCGAAGGGTCCGCCGGCGGCTTCGATCTCCGGCCCGCAGCTCCCCAAACAGTCGACGCCCATGCAGCCGGTCCGCCGCGCGCAGTCGACCAGCGCCTGGCATCCGGGGTCCTGGGCACACGCCGCGAGTTCGGCCTCGCAGAGTCGACAGGCGCACGTCTCGCACGCCGAGGCGAGACCGGCGCAGGCGTCCGGGGGCGGGGGGGGCGGAGGGGGCGCTGGGGGCGCGGCTTCTCCACCCGCCCCGGCGTCCTCTCCCGGCGCCGGCGAGGGTTCACCGGCGTCTGATGAGACCTCGAGGCCTCGGTCGTCTTCGACCACCGGGACACCCATGTCCCTCGCTGGCGCGGCTTCTCCGGACGGCGCGGCCGTCGGTCCGGCCGAGGGGGCCTGGGTCGGTGGGGCCGGCGTCGGCTCGGCCGGGAGCATCGCGTCCGCGTCCCAGGCCGGCGGCAGGGACTGCAGCCCCTCGGGGGGACCCGCGTCGCCCCCGTCGTCGCCGGCAGTCGACGCGCAGGCCGAGAGGAGCAGAGTGGCGGCGAGCTGAAGGGTTCGGGCGGGGCGTGGTGCGTGCATGCCCTCCTCTTCGCAAGAACCGGACCAGTTCAGGTCGGCAGCCGCACCACCTCCATCGGACGATGTCCCGCTCGGCGGCCGACGACGTCAGGACGACGACGGGCAGGTGGGCGAGCGCCGCCGTCGCCCGGATGCGCGTCAGGAGGCCCGGGCCATCGAGGCGCGGCAGGTTGAGGTCCAGCAGGACGAGATCCGGCCGCGGGTGGTCCGCGGAGGGTTCGGCGCGCGTCAGCCATGCCTAGACGTCTTCACCGTTCATCGACACACTGATGTGGTTGCGGACGCGCGCTTCGGCCAATCCCTCGAGGGTGAGCTCGATGTCCCCGGGATCGTCCTCGACGAGGAGGATCTCGATCGGGACGCCCACGTCGGTTTTCAGTGTCATGGCCCTGCCCTCTGCAACGTGAAGTGAAACGCCGTGCCGCGTCCGACCTCGGACTCGACCCAGATCCGCCCGCCGTGGCGCTGCACGATCTTCTGGCAGACGGCCAGACCGATGCCCGTCCCCGGATACTCTCCGCGCCCGTGCAGCCGCTGGAAGGTCTCGAAGGTGCGTTGGAAGTGGTGCGGCTCGATCCCGATGCCCCGGTCGGCCACCGTAAACCGTACGGTCTCGGGCGCCCCCGGCGTAGTGGATGTACTTGTCGGCCTGCGCGTCGAGGTGGCCATTGTACCGCTTCTCGAGCAGGCGCACGTAGCTGGTCACCATCCGCAGCGGCTCCTGGAGGTCGTGCGAGGCGATGTGCGCGAACTGCTCCAGGTCCGCATTGGACCGGGCGAGCTTCTCCGATTGCAGGCGGAGCTGCTCTTCCCGGGCCTTGCGCTCGGTGATGTCGTGGGCGACGGCGTGGTAGAGACGATCGTCGGGGTGGGCGGCGTCGTAGCTCGTCCGCGAGGTCCAGAGCAGCCAGCGGTACGTGCGTATCCGCTGCACGAACCACGTCTCGACGCTGGCCCACGTTGACCCGACACT
>JBMOFP010000346.1:0-3069 GCA_049318805.1 Bradymonadia bacterium | reverse complement strand
CAGGACGTAAGGCCGCCCCGCCGAGAAGTGCTGCGCCGCGTCCTTCGGGTAGACGCGGACGAGGTAGGTCGGCGGTGGGGTCTCGTTGCAGCCGACGCAGATGGCGGACGAGTCGAGCTTGCCGACGCCCTGTTTGCCGGAGGTGTAGACCTTCGTGCCGTCCTGGTTCATGAGCTCGAAGTCGTAGTCTTCGCCGGGGGGGCTGACGAGCTGGACCATCATGCCGCCGACGCCGGGGAGGCGGTAGTAGTCGACGTCGCCCTTGGTGAGGTAGGCGCGGATCTCCTTGGTCGGGAACCGGAGCGGCCAGGCGCGGGCCATGGTGTTCGAGGGCTCGAAGGGGTCCTTGGCGTTCGTGCGGTTCAGCCAGTTGGCGTCGCCGCGTTCGATGATGCGCTCGGGGTTGGCGGAGCCGAGGCCGAGGCGGTTGCAGTAGACAGCGCCGTCGACGGAGGGGGAGTAGACCTCGAGGCGGGTGTCGTTGTTCACGTCGCCCACGACGACGTCGACGCTCCACGCGAAGGTGCCGGCGAGCTGCGGCCAGCCGTCGAGGGGGAGCTTCTGGGCGTCGGCCGAGCGGACCGTGATCTCGTTGCCGGCCGCCGAGATGGACTCGGGCTTGCCGTCGCCGTCGAGGTCGACGAGCGCGCCGCGGGCCGCGCCCTCGAGGTCGCCGTCCTGGTCGAGGTCGGCGAGCTGCGGGAGCGGGACCGTGTCGATGGTCGGGAAGACGCCCGCGCCGACGAGGTTCACGGGGTCGAGGAGGACGTTGCCGGCGAGGAGGCGGAGGCTCGCGTAGCCGTCGTTGCCGAAGTCCGCGATGGTCGGGGCGACGAGGTGCGAGCCGACGAAGCTGGCGTTCGGCGGGGCGATGGAGGCCTCGACCACCATCGCGGTGCCGTTCCAGCCGAAGATGTCGGTGTAGCCGTCGTAGTAGGTCGTGCCTGGGAAGGTGCGGCCGCGGACGGCGATGACCTCGTCACGGCCGTCGCCGTCGAGCTCCCAGACGACCATCGCGCCGTCCCAGGGTTTACCCGAGGGCGAGGCGACGCAGCTCGTCGTCCAGGTGGCGGCGCGTTTGAAGCACGTCGACGCGCTCACCTGGAGGTGGCCCGCGTAGTCGAGCGCGAGGTCGCCGTCCCAGTCGCCGACGACGCCGAAGCCGGTGAGGTCGCCAGCCGCGGCCTTCACTTCCACGCACGCCTCGAGGTCCCAGATCCGGGTGCCCTGCACGAGGTGGACTTTCCAGTTCCCGAGCGCCGGGTTGACGGTGAAGCTCGTGCGCGCGTCGGCGCCGCCGCTGAAGGTGAGCGACGGGCAGACGGCCGTGCCGGTGCCGTTCGGGGAGACGCGGGTCAGCTTGCCAGTGGAGTCGATGACCAGCAGCTCGTCGATGGAGTCGCCGTCGAGGTCGATGAGGCGGATCGGGGTGTGGTGCGGGATGGAGACGTCGTAGGGCCAGGTGCCGGGGCACGCGTCCGGGCACTGCACGTCCACGATGCCGTCGCAGTCGTTGTCGGCGCCGTCGCAGATCTCATCGGCCTTCGGGTAGGCGACGACGTTCGAGTCGTTGCAGTCCCAGTCGCTCTTGCCGTCGGCCGTCACGTCCTTGGCCGTCGTATACCCAACGGGGATGTTGCACTTCTGGGTCGCGACCGCCGCGCTCGAGGCGAAGCCGTCGCCGTCGTTGTCGCGGTAGATCGTGAGGAGCGTGAGCCCCTCGTCCACGAGGCCATCGCAGTCGCCGTCGAGGTCGTCGCAGACCTCGGTGGCGCCGGGGTGAATGCCGGGGTTGTAGTCGTTGCAGTCGCCGGCGTCCGGCGCGTAGCCGATGGGCGCCGTGCAGGCCTCCTTCACCGACGTGCCGCCGTAGAGGTCGCCGTCATTGTCCTTGTAGAACGGGGACATGACGCCTTCGTCAACCTGGCCGTTGCAGTTGTTGTCGAGGAGGTCGCACGTCTCGGCGAGGGTCGGCGCCATCGCCGCGTTGCCGTCGTTGCAGTCACCGGACACCGCGGCGGCGTACTTGCCCTCGGCGGCGCAGAGGCAGCGGCTGCTGGTCGCGATGCCCCAGGCGTCGCCGTCACCGTCGAAGTACCACGTCGTGCAGCCCTTGGCGTTCTGCTCGCCGGCCGCGCCGTTGCAGTTCTCGTCGACGCCCTCGGCGTCGCAGACCTCGTCCGCCCCGGGGTTTCGAGACGGGTCGTCGTCGGCGCAGTCGCCCGCTAGGAGCGCGTAGCCGGTCGTGCCGGCGCACACGCACGCGCTCGTCGTGCCGTAGCTGTCGCTGTCGAGGTCTTCGTAGCGGACGAGGCAGCCGGTCGAGCCCGGCTCGTCCGGGATGCCGTTGCAGTCGTCGTCTTTGGCGTTACAGGCCTCGGTCGCGCCCGGGAACACCTGTGAGTTCGCGTCGTTGCAGTCGCCGCCTTCGACCGTGGTGTACGGGAAGGACGCGGCGCAGGTGCAGAGCACGACGCCCGACAGGCCGAAGCCGTCGCCGTCGCCGTCGTAGAGCCGCTCCACACAGCCCTGCGCGCCGACCTCGTCCACGAGGCCGTTGCAGTCGTCGTCTTTGCCGTTGCACGACTCCGTGGCCCCGGGTTTGCGGCTGGGGTCGAGCGGCGCGCAGTCGAGCGGGTCGGGCGTGCCGTCGCCGTCGTCGTCGCCGTCGCAGCCGTCACCGAGCCCGTCCTGGTCGGTGTCGAGCTGGTCGGGGTTCTTCCCGCCGGGGCAGTTGTCGGCCTCGTCGACGATGCCGTCGCCGTCGTCGTCGGTGTCGAGGCAGTCGGCGATGGCGTCGAGGTCCGAGTCGGGGCTGCCTTCGTCGATGATCCCGTTGCAGTTCTGGTCCTTGCCGTCGCACTGCTCGGTCGCGCCGTGGTGAATCGAGGGATCTTGGGGTGCGCAGTCGGCGCCGTCCGGGTCGAGGTCGCCGTCGAGATCGTTCTCGCAGACGTTGCCCTTGCCGTCGCCGTCAAGGTCCGACTGGTCTTCGTTGGCGGTATAGGGGCAGTTGTCCGTCGCGTCCGGGATGTTGTCGCCGTCGTCATCGGCGTCGACGCAGTCGGC
>JBMOFP010000345.1:0-3084 GCA_049318805.1 Bradymonadia bacterium | reverse complement strand
ACGACCCGTATGCGGACCTGGCCCGGGCCTGGCTCGGGTCTCGGCACGTCGCGCAGCACCACGCGCTCCGGACCTCCGTAGGCGGTGAGGCAGGCAGCGCGCATTTCGAGGTGGCGCTTCATCGTGGTGGCCTCCGGCGACGTCGAGACCCTTGAAGCTTACGCTGTAATCCTGTCGAAGTGAAGGGGTGTCGCGGACCCCAGAGCCCAAGTCCACCGCCCGGAAGCGCCCACGTATCCCTCTCACGCAGGAGCGGGTGCTCACCGCCGCCTTGACGCTCGCCGATCGCGAGGGCCTCGACGCCGTGACGATGCGCGCCGTGGCCGCGCGACTCGGCGTAGAGGCGATGTCGCTCTACAAACACGTCCGCAACAAAGAAGCCCTGCTCGACGGCCTGGTTGAACGTGTCATGGCCGAAATGACACTGCCGCCGACGCACCTCGGGTGGCGGGAAGGACTGCGCCAGCGCTGCCACGGCATGCGCGCGGTGCTCCTGCGCCATCGCTGGGCCTCGGGTCTCGTCGAGTCGCGCATCACACCGGCCCCGGCCCGCCTGCGACACCACGACGCCACGCTGGGCCTGGTCCGCGCCGCCGGCTTCTCCACGGAGACCGCCTTCGTGGCGATCCTGTCGCTCGACAGCTTCGTCTACGGCTTCGTGGCCCAGGAGGTCTGGTGGCCCTTCGCGCCCGAGGAGCGCCCGGAGGTCATTCAGGCGCTCGCACCCGAGGTCGACCCCGCAGCGTACCCCCACCTCGTGGAGATGATGAGCTTCGTGTATGGACGCACGGCCGACGCGGACCTGGACTTCGACTTCGGGCTCGCGCTCGTCCTCGACGGGCTGGAGCGCGCACTCACACGGTGAGCGCCGGCGCCATCACTTGCGAGTGAACCAGCACGGTGAACTCCCCCCGATTCTGCAGCGCGACCCCGTCCTCGACAGGCAGTCTGCCGGCGCGCACGTCGTCGTCGGTCATCGTCTCGCCCAGACCACATCGGACGAAGAAGGCGTCTTCGGGTGTCGCGCCGACGAGGCCGCCCTCCTTCCAAACCGAACTCAGAAAACGCCTGAGCATGTCGCGGATCGAGGACCAGGTTTTCGGTGTGTTGGGTACGAAAACGTAAGGCCTGACCGCGTTTTGAATGGACGCATTCAGCATGATTTCGGTCCACCGCACTGCGATGTACCGCCCGTCGACGCTGTGGCCATCGAGCGTCCGCGCGCCGTAGACGAGCAACCCCGTGCCTGGGAGCTCTCGGATCGCGTTGACGGCCTTGCCGTCGTCGGGTGTGTTCAGGTCACCCTGCCACTCGGGCCGGATCGCCACGCTGGGCGCGACGTCGCCCGGGAGACTCACGTTGGCCGGTGCTTTCCAGACACCGACCTGACCGTCCACGAGGCTATAGACCGCCGCGATCGCGGCGCTCGGCGGATGTCGGCGCAGCTCTCGTTCGGCGAGAAGCAGCATGGCCTCGCGTTCCGTCGGCGACAGCGATTCCAGCACGCCGACCGGCCCGATGGACTCCGCTCCAAGGGTCGCGCTCTGCTCGGCGTCGGACGGGCGCGTGTCCAGCCAGGGGTAGTAGGCCGCCCCGAAGCTGAGGAATTCGTGGCCGATCCGCGCCCTGAAACGAGAGACGGGATCGCCCTCGGGTGCGTCGCGCGGCGCGTGACCGCCCCAGAGGTCCAGGATTGCGAACCGGCAGCCCGACTGACCCCCGCAGTGGGCGAGCATCGCGCGCTGCACCTCGATGCACTCGGGCTCGGGCAGTCGCACGGCCTCGGGCACGACGACGAGCGCCGGCTCTGGTTCACGAAGAAGCGCGTCGAGGCCGTCGATGAAGCGCCCGGCCTCCAGCGGCTCGGCATACTCCCCCAACGACACGACGTAGCAGAGGCCTCCCGAATGACTGAAGAACTGTTGTACCGCTGAATACAGGCCAAAGTGACCCCCCGCACGCACGAGGCGGTGTGGCTTCCCAGCAAGCACGATGGCCGCCGAATGGGAGGCATCGTCCTCGACCACCAGCTCGAAGTGCCCTGGTGGAGCGCCGCCGAATAGCCTCTCGAACTCGGCGAGCGTCCGTACAGGCGTGGGGACCATGCGGAGCCCCTGGAGTCCCTTGGACGCTCGCTCGGTGTATCCGAGGAACGCCACGACCGAAGTACTCACCGGCACGACAGTGTTCGGGAACGCGGACATCCCCACTGCGTACACGCCCGGCGTCTGAGACTTCTTCATGGCGACCTCCGGCGGGGACTCCGCGGGTTTCGGCGTGCGTCGTTCGAACTCTCGGCCGAAACGCCCGCGATGTCATCAACCCTCGGCGACGGGTCGCGTCGCACATGGACGTAGGCGCCGACGACCGCGCATACTCCCGAGATGGCGACCGCCCCGCTCACCTCTGAAGAGCTCGAGCGCCGGCGGCCGGTGTGGGGGGCGCTGTCGGACCTCTTTTTGGATACCGAGGCCCGGCCCGCGCATCCCTGGCGCGCAAGGGTCTGCGCCCGCAGCGGCCTCGACGTGACTGCGCTGCGTCGGATCTTCGACGAGGAGCTGCATCCCCTTCTGTATTCGAACCTGCTCAGCGTCGCGGGCGAGTGGGCCGGGTTCGACGATGCCTGGCTCGAGAGCGCGATCGTCTCGCGCCGCGCGCGGCCGCGCCTCGCCGAAGTATTCGACCTGCCGAGCCGGGCACTCGCCGGCACCGCGGGCAAAGACGCCGGCCGCAAGGACTTCGAGGCGGTCCTCGCGCTTCTGCCCGCCGCGCGCGCGCTCGAGGCCGGCCCGCCCGAAGCCGCCGAGCGCTGGTCGGTGACGCTCGAGTGCCTCGTCTGGTTCTACCTCGACGCGCGGCCCGCCGCGTGGACGCATGAACGCGCGGTCCGCCTGGGCGCCACGGCCGAGGAGGCTCGCGACCTCGCAGAGTTGCACCTCGAGGGTGTGTTCGAGCCCCTGCGTGTCGACGGACACGACGTGACACGCGCGGCCGGGTGGGACGCCGTGCGTCAGTTGCTGAGGTCCTGGGACGCCTAGCAGGCTGCTGAAAAAGCAGCCTGCCCGGGCCAGGACGGCCCGGCGG
>JBMOFP010000344.1:0-3165 GCA_049318805.1 Bradymonadia bacterium | reverse complement strand
GCGGGTCTGGGCTGCTCGCCGTGGAGAACGTCTGTCCCTTCTGCGAGAGCCGGGGCCGAATCGCGCCGTCGCCGTGCTCGGGTTGTGAAGGGATGAGCGAGCTCGATCGGGTGCTCGACCTGCCCGTGCAGGTGCCTCCGGGAACACAGCCGGGGCGCCGCTTGGTCCTTCGGGGCTACGGCGAGCCAGGGCAGGCCGGCGGCGAGCCCGGGGACCTCTTCGTCGAGCTTGCCGTGAAGCCGCACGAGCTCTTGCAGCGTGAAGGACAGGATCTCCGCTGCAGCGTCCCTATCTCGATTGCGGAGGCCGTCCTTGGCGGCGAAGCGACCGTCCCCGTCCTCGAAGGCGGTACGGTCACCGTTCGCGTGCCGCCGCGAACCCGCAGCGGACAGACCCTCCGGATCCGCGGGCGGGGCTGCCCGTCCGCCTCGGGTTCCAAGGGCGAGCGGGGCGACCTCCTCGTCAAGCTCGAGGTCGAGACGCCCGTCGTCGACTCCGCGGTCGCGCTCGAGCTGCTGTCCCGCCTCGAACAGGTCAGCTTCCACCCCGAACGCGCCGAGTTCCGGGCGGCACTCCGCCGCCACCTCGAGCCGTGACCACACCGGGCGCGGCGCCCGTCGACACCCTGGGCCAATACGGCGAGTCCGCGCTCATCGCGGCGATTCGAGAGCGCTTCGGCGAGGTCCAGCCGCTCGACGTCGGGATTGGCGATGACGGCGCCGTGTTCCACCACCCGCAACCGATGATCGCCGTCGCGGACGCCATGATGGAGGGCGTCCACTTCGACCGAACGTGGAGCCCCGCGGAGGCCGTGGGCCGGAAGTTGGTCGCGGTGAACGTCAGCGATATCGCGGCCATGGGAGGTGTGCCGACCTACGCGCTCTTCACCGCGAGTCTCCCGCGCGACCTGCCATGGACGTGGGTGCTGTCGCTGCTCGACGGGGTGGCCGCGGAGGCCACGCGCGCCAATATGACCGTCTGCGGTGGCGACGTGACGGGCAGCCCTGGGCCCGTGTCGTTGTCCTTGTCCGTGCTGGGGCGGCTGGTCTCGGAGAAGCCGCTCCTGAGACGCAGCGCTCGCGTCGGGCAGTCGGTCTATGTCACGGGGACCCTTGGGGGATCCGCGCTCGGGCTCGCGGCGCTGCAGACGGGCGTGCCGCGCGCCGAGCTCGTCCCGAGCGCCATCGTCGCGCACCGGACGCCGACCCCCCGATTGGAGGAGGGCGCTGCGCTCGCGCGATGGGCTGGCGTCGGCGCCTGTATGGACCTGTCCGACGGGCTCGCGCAGGACGCCGCGCGCCTCGCGGCGGCGAGTGGCGTCGCACTCGAGCTCGACCTCGACCGCATCCCGCCTCACCCCGGCCTCGTGCTGGTGAGCGCGGACCGGGCCACCCACCTCATGCTTCACGGCGGGGAGGACTACGAGCTGCTCTTCACGGGCGACGGTCCACCGCCGTGCCAAGCGACGTGTATCGGCCGCGTCGCCGCTGGCGCGGGGATCGTGTGGCGCCGTGACGGGGCCCCGGTGGTGCTCGCCGACGATGGCGGCTTCAGCCACTTCTGAACGCGGCGGGCGCTCGTCTGACGAAGCGGCGACGGGGACGACGTCACGGACGGCACCTCGCGGCCACCAAACATTCATGGGATGGGCGTTTCTGGCTTCACGGCATGCGCCTCGCAGGTAGGATTGAGCTGGGTCAGGCCGGTCGCGGTCGCCCACTCGACTCACAGCATCACCCTCCGAGGCTCCATGGCGGCGAACGAAGTAACCGGGCGGATCTCCGATGTGACCGCCGCGCCATCAGCGGCGCCCACCGCCGCGCCGGCGAGTCGGGCGCCGGCCGGCGTCCGGGGCGCCTCGTACAGTCAAGGGCGCGCGATGTTGTCGCCGCAGTCGGGCGCGGCCCCGCAGTCGGGCGCGGCGTCGCTGGGCATCTGCGCACCGTCCCGCGCGGTGCCGGTCCCCCCGGTCGTGCCGGTCGCGACCATCCCCGATCCGGTCGCGCGCAATCAGGCGATCAACCAGAGCTATCACCAGTTCGACACGGCCTTCGGTGCGTACTTCGGGCCGCACGTGACCATCTCGAACTGGTTCACGTATGGCCAGCACGCCTCGCGCGAGGCAGGCACCCAGATTCGAAACCTCGACGAGGGCCTGACCATCTTGCGGGATGCCCTGTCGGCCCTCTCCTCGCTCACGCTCGGCGGCGCTGACGCAGCGGCCGCGCTTCAGCAGGTCCCGGCCGCCGTCGACGCCATCCGCAAAGTCGTGCGCCTCGTCCAGCAGCCGGGCATGGTCTCTCAGGCCATCCAGCTCACGCTCGGTCGTGCCGGCGTGAGCGTCTCCGAGCTCAATCAAGTGGTCGAGGAGTACAACGCTGCGACGACGACCGACTGGTACGACCTCATCCCCGGCCACGTCGCGCTCGAGCAGGCTCGCCTCGGCTGGCACGTGCTGTCGGTGGCGGGTCGGCTCCTCGGCGGCATCCCCGCCGTCGTCGAGTCGCTCGTGCGGATACGCAACAACATGGTCCGCGGAAACCGCCAGATCTACGAGAACGTCGCGCCCGCCGCGCATCAGTTCCTCACGGCCGCGAACTCGGCGCCGAACGGCAACCCCGGCCGCATGGGCTTTCCGGGCGATACGAATGGCTTCCTCTCGCGCGCGTTCGAGCTCTACGGTCGTATGCGCGTGATCTCCGACCAGATCGCCTGCGAAGCAGACGAGACCGCCGCTGGCCGACTGCGCGCGTCGCTCGTGCCGCTTGCCCAAGAGGCGAACCTGCAGGTCGGCTTCCAAGAGCAGCTCGTCATTCTGCAGCCGATCTTCGACACCATGCAGCCCGAGCTCGCCGCGATCGCCGGCAGTATGACGCTGACGGACCCGAACGGCGTTCACCGCCTCCTCCCGAACGGCGGCAACTGGGGCAACTTCTACGAGCGCATGGGCCTTGACCCGTCGCGCGCGCCGGAGGACCCGCGCACCATCACGGCGGGCAACCTCCCGCCGCTCTTGTCGAGCTCAGACCCCCGCTCGCGCGGCACGATCTCCGAGTACTTCAACGCCAACACTACGAACGAGCGCATTCACAACGCGCCGCGGGCGATCGGGCGTCTGTGACGGGGGGGCGCCGGCGGGGAAAGCTCGTCATCGGCGCTCACGTC
>JBMOFP010000343.1:0-3188 GCA_049318805.1 Bradymonadia bacterium | reverse complement strand
CGCAGCGGGGCTGGGGGCGCGCGCAACGAGGTGCTCTCGTGGAGTGTGGAGAGCGCCTGCACCCCCGCCGCCTGCGGGGCCGGCGGTGGCGCCGAGCAGTGCGGCGCGCCGGGTCTCTGTGAGGACCTCGGCGCGGCGAGCCCGACGTGCATCGCCTACTGCGGTGCGGTCGCGACGCTCGAGCCCCCGGAGCCCTTCCAGGCCGGCGCTCCCGATGCGCCGATCCTCTGCCGCGCAGTCTTCGAGGCCCCTGCGCCGAACGCGCTCGTGTGGGAGGTCGAGTGGGCCGTCGGCGACGAGACCGTGCTGCGCGGCGTCGCCCCCCACGACGCAGACGCAGAGACGACGCTCGCGGCCCTGGGCGACGCGGCCGGCGGCGCGATCCAGAAGGACGAGATCGTCGGGTGTCGCGCGCGTTTGCTGACCGCGAGCGAGGGCGCGTGGTCCGACTGGTCCTCCGCGCCGGTCGGCAATACGGCCCCCGTCATCGACTCCGTCACCCTGGCGCCGGTTCTGCCCTTCGAGACCTTTGTGTGTGTGATCGACGCCTCCGACGTGGACCCGGATGTATTGACCTTCGAGGTCATCTGGGAGGCCACGGAGCGCAACGGCGTGCGTCGCACCCTGGACGCCTACGGGACCGAGCTCGCGGCGGCCGCGGTGTCGCGCACCGAGACCGTGCGCTGCACCGCGGTCTACCGCGACGGCGACGCGGTGGTGCAGCGGACCTCGAACGACGCCACGGTGCTCAACCGCGCGCCGACGGCGACCAGCCCGACCCAGGGCGGCACCACCTGGCGAAGCGCGACGCTCGGGTGCGCCCTGGACCGCCTCTCGGACGCCGACGGCGACGCCGTGACGGCACAGATTCTGTGGTTCGTGAACGGACAGCAGCGTCGGAACCAGGCGATCACCCCGGGACAGACGCTGAACTTCAGCGGCCCCTTCGCGCTGGGTGATGTGGTCCTGTGTCGCATCGTCCCGAACGATGGACTGGTGAACGGTGCACCGGTCGAGATCAGCTGGACCGTGGGCAACCATGTGCCGCGGTGCAATACGGCGACGCTCTCGCCGCGGGAGCCGGCCTCCGGCTACACCACCCAACAGACCGTGACCTGCGGCTGTTCGAACGTGCAGGACTTCGACGCGGACGTGCGCTCGACGACCTGCCGGTGGTTCCAGTTCCCCGACACACCCCTGAACTGGGGCCCGGGCTGCACGAAGTCCATGGCCAACGTGTCGCCCGGCCTGGTCTTCGACTGCGAGGCCCGCCCGGTGGACGCCGCCGGGGAGGGCACCTCCGTGCGGGTGCGCGGCATGCGCGACAACAACCTCGACCCGACCTGGCCGCCGGGCTCCTTTGTGTCGATCTCGACGGACGTGCCCCTCGACATCGACACCGTGCGCACCGCGCGCGTGACCTGTGACTGGCTCCCCACCGCGCTCGATAACAATAACGCGGTGCGTTACACGGCGAAGGTCCGGGTCGAGAACGTCGCGACGACCACCATCGCCTCGAATCTGGTGGCCGGTCCCGCGAGCTTCTTCGTGCGGGACCTCGACATGGCGAACCGCACGTGGCGCGCGGGTCAGCGATTGCAATGCCAGATCACGGCGACGGACGGCCGCGCGGAGGCCACGGCGCCGTCTGGATGGATCGCGGTCGCCGACTCGCCCGCCGTGGTGACCACCTTCGGGGTCGCGGTGCTGGACCCTGCAAACCCGGGCCGTGGTGAGCTCGGCATCGACGACCTGACCCCCGGCCTCGAGGCACGCTGTGACGCGGCGTACACCGATCCCGACGGGTCGGCGCAGCTGCAGATCGACCTCGAGCGCAACTGGGCCCCGGGCCAAGCGGTGGGCAACTGGACCACTGTCGCGACCACGTCCCGCAACGGGTTGAGCGGCACGACCCGATGGACCTGGGACGGCGCCGGGCCGGCCGCCGACGTGGCCTCGCTGCGGTGTGTCGCCCGCAAGGGCGGCGCGGTGCTCGCTACGAGCCCTCCGTTCCCGCTGCTGTCGTCGACCCCCGAGGTGAGCTCCGCGGTGTTGAGTCCCGAGGTGTCGTCGCCCTGTGACGTGCGCACCTGCACGTTCACCGTGGAGGACGACGACGCCGCGCTGGCGCCGTATGCCCTGGACCTGGACGTGGAGTGGCTCGTGAACGGCGTGGCCCAGGGCCAGACGCGGACCCGCGCCGACCTGGCCCCAGGTCTGAACGTGGTCGAGGTCTCGGCCGACGATGTGCCGGTGGCCGGCGGGCAAACCCTCGCGTGTCGAGTCATCGCACGAAAGGGCAACGTTGAAGCCGAGGCGACCTCGGACCCCGCGCGGGTCGAGGGCGACGGCGGTCGCGTCGGCTCGACCCGCATCGTCGAGGCCTCCGCGCGGGCCGGCGAGCAGCTTCACTGTGTCGCCGAGGACGTGGTGCCGGGCTGCGCCGCCGTGCCTGTCGTGCGCTACCGGTGGTACGCCGACGACGTGCTCATCGTGGGCGCCGACGCACCCACGCTCGACACCTCGGACCTCGAGCCCGTCGAGTCTCTCCGCTGCGCGGCGAGTGTGGCGCAGGCCGACGGCGGCGCGGGCCCCGAGACACGGTCCACGCCGGTGCCGTTGGCGCCGCCGACCTGGACCCTGCGCCCGGCGCCCGGCGCGGTCGCGGAGATGTTCGGCCTCGACGTGGCCGTGCTCGACGACCTGGACGGCGATGGCTGGGCCGAGCTGGGCATCGGCGCCCCGAACGCCACCGTCGACGGCGCGGTCGTGACCGGTAAGGTCTACGTGGTGCGGGGTCGCGCGGCCATCGACACGGTGGTCGATCCGAGCAACGCCGCGGTCGTGACGGGCTCCCGGGGCATTACGCCCATCGGAGATCCGCGCAATCCGCGGGGCGTTCGGCCGGGCAGTGTCGGCTTCTCGGACGGCGACGGCCTTGGCACGCGTGTGATCGCGAGCCGCGACGTCACGGGCGACGGCACGGGGGACCTGATCGTCGCCTCACCCTACGCGCTGGCGCGCGGGAGCGGTTCGACGGGCCGTGTCTATGTCTTCGACGGCGCCGCCTTGACGAACCGGATCGGCCAACCCGCGGTCACGGCGGAGTCGGTCGCGCACGGGCTCTTCGAGGGCGCTCGGGGCGGCGACGTGGCCGGCCTCGACACTGTTTCGGGGGACTACACCGG
>JBMOFP010000342.1:0-3214 GCA_049318805.1 Bradymonadia bacterium | reverse complement strand
AACCAGACCCGGTCGTGGCAACTCACTGCCTCAGACCCGCGCGTTGCCGATTGCCAGATTGTCGTTGGAGACTCCGAAGGTCCCTCTTGCTGGAGCATCCAGAGCTCTGACCCGGCCTTTTCCGCATCAACCTTTCGGGTGGCGGCCCATAGGCTCGATCCCGACGCATTCCTACAGATTGAGTACGGTGTTGATGACGTATTTGAAGACGATGGTAGCCTGACCAAGGCGATATGGGAGGTCACTGAAAACAACGAAGACTAACGGAAACGCTGAGCGGCGCTTGGTCCTTTCGCGCACGCCGCTCGACGGCGGGGGCCCGACCCACGGCAACACCCGTTACCGCCTCCTCCCCACAAACCGCTCCCCCCACCGCCTCCAAACCCCCACCTCCTCCAAAAACGCATACCCCACAAAGCAATGACACCCGGCCCTCGTACAAGGCCCCTGCGGCGCCGCCCCGCCTTCGTACAGGTTGCCGAGCGGCGTGGGGATGAGGTGGCAGCGGGGGATGGTGCCGTCGGCCTCCACCATCCACACGTCGTGGCCGGTGGCGCAGGTCTTGCCGCGCGAGCGCACCGGGCGCAGCTCCAGCTCAAAGTCCGGGTCGATGGCGTAAAAGCGCACGATCTCCTCAGGCGTGTATCGCCCGCCCGGCTTGCGCGCGTTCACCCACATCGGCACGTCCAGGTCGCGGCGGAGCTGCTCCAGCGCGTCGAGGTGCTCGGGCGCTGCCACCGTGCCCACCGACAGCGTGTTGCCCTGGGCGAGCAGGGCCTGGATGGCGGCGGTGAACGCCGATCGTTCGATCTGCGTGGGGTGCCACGAGATCCACAACTGCACGTTGGGCGGCAGCGACGCCACCGCGCGGGCGGGGAACGAGCCGTTGGTCTGGATGCCCACGGCGCGCACGTGGGGGAGCCGGGCCAGCGCCGCCAGGGCTTCGGGGTACCACGGCCAGATCATCGCCTCGCCCCAGGGCATGATCAGCACGTCGGTGGGCGTGGGGTCGGACGCCACGTGCGCCACGAAGCGGTCCAGCGCCTCGCGGTCGCGCCGCAGCGTGGCGAGCTCGGCCTTGCGCTTGGCGAACGGGCAGTATCCGCAGGCGTAGTTGCAGCTCACGAGGTGGCCGCGCCAGACCAGCAGCCTCACCGCGGGGTCCACGCCGCGCGCAGGGCCGCCACCTCGGCCGACTGCAGCCACTGTCCGATCCCGTCGCTGGCGGCGCGCCCGGCGGCGTTGAGGCGCAGCGCGGGGCCGTGCCAGGCCGCGAGGCCCAGCGCCGTGACCTCGGCGAGCTGCGGGAGGTCGTCCAGCACGTCGCCGCCGAAGGTGGACGCGTAGTCCAGGCGGTCGAAGGCGCGACCCGAGGGTGATCGTGGCGAGCGCTGGGTCGTCGGAAGGCGCCCAAACTGTTGAGCGCTGGGCGGACACGGCGAACGGGCTGCTGTCGTGCGATGACCAGGCGGGCTTAAGGCGTGTAAACGGAACTGAATGCGGCTTCGCGTACCGAGATTGAACAGCGATGGAAGGGAAAGTCGTTCGGTCACAAGGGGCCGTGAGGCACCATGACCTTCCCCGGGGACGGCACGATAGCCGCGATCCAGCGCTGGTAGGAATGGGATAGTGAGTCAAGGCCGATGTTATAGCTTGTTATGTCGACCGGCTCCCCACCTCCGCGGTTTTTCCGCGGCGCTCGGCGGCCGGTGGGCTGGGACCGCCTTCGTCTCGCGTCCGCGAGCCTTGGGCGCCCCGGAGCCGCGACCGCTGCCGCCGCCTTTCTAGGAGGCCCGCGAGAACGAAAAATTCAAAGCTTCGTTTTCGATCAACTGCCCGCCCAAGCCTGGGCTCAAACACGCTGTTTGGACCTGTTCGATATGCGGAAGGCCGGAAAAGACGAAGACTGTTCTGCAGGCAAGTCAACGTCCGATTGTCTCGAAATGTCAAGAAAGGGGGGGAGCAACGATCCCGTCGTTGCATCAACGAGGTACACGGTTGAGGTAAACCCGAACCACGAGAGGAAGCGATGGCTTGCTCCTGCGCCGCATCCACGATCTCGGTTCCACCGACGGTCATCACCACGACCACGTCGTCGGATGGCGACAAGGTCTTTCTGACCGGCCCGCTGAACACCGACAACGTGCTCACCTTGGTCGTCTCACTCCACGCCGAGGCGGTGGGGTCCGCCGTCAGCTACCGCCCGGTCTACCAGGTCTCCAGCGACCCCACGTTCTCCACGGGGGTCAGCAACGACACCATCGATGCCACCTACGTCACCGGCAGCGGTGTGCAGAACTACTCCAAGGCCGTGGTCTCCAGCACCAAGGGCGCCCTGTTCTACCGCGTCGGTCTTGAGGTCAAGCACAGCGGCTCCGAGGCGCAGCCCGGGCTGTTCTCGCTCGCCATCGACGCGCTCCCCTACTGATCACCAGGAGAACCACGTGAACTCGTACACCTCTGAGTCCACCCTGGTGTGGGCGAACGACACCACCGGCTTCCTCCACCCGTTCACCGAGGCCATCCCCTCCAGCGGGGTCAAGTCGGTCCGCGTCTCCATCGAGCTCAACCGCAAGACGAGCGTGTTGTCGGTTCAGGTCTACTACGAGGAGTCTTATGACGGCCTCACCTGGACCCAGGTCGCGAGCCCGGTCCTCGGCAACGCGCTCATCGCAGACGGCGGCCCCGACGTCGCCGGAGACTTCACCACCCTGCCGCTCACCAAGCGCTTCGTGCGCTTCGGCGTCCTCGCCAAGAACACGACGGGCACCACCAGCTCCCTCGGCTACGTCACGATCCGCGTGGACGTGCGTTCGTGATCATGGCTTCCTTCTCCCTCATTTTCCCCGCTGGAGGCGGCGATGGGCATCCTTGAGACTCCGCGTCAGGCCATTTGGACGCCGAAGGACAACACCAACCCGGTCTTCATTCCCCTCACGGGCCCGCTCGACACGATGGACTGGGTCACCGTCCTCCCGGCGGTCTGGCTCGGCCAGTCCATGGGCGACGTGAGCGTCAAGATGTGGTCGCAGTTTTCCAACGACGGCGGCCTCACCTGGACCGACGGCGAGGCCCTCTCCGCCACCTGGGTGACGGCTGCCGGCTGGACCTACGGCACCACCGCCTTGCAGATCGCCGGCACGGCAGACACCATCGGCACGCTTGTTCGATTTGGTTTGAAGGTGAAGAACACCTCCGGCACGGGGCTGAGCTA
>JBMOFP010000341.1:0-3257 GCA_049318805.1 Bradymonadia bacterium | reverse complement strand
GGTGGCCGTCGAGATTCGTTTGCCGCTGGACACACGGCCTACGGTCTCGAATGCAGGGGGCCGCGCATGACACTCCCGGTCAACACCGACTGGTGGTCCTCGCTCTCGCATGGGGGCCTGCTGCTGGCGCCCGAGCGGGTGGCCGAGTACTTCGGCGACGCACTGCCGCCGCTGTCCGGCTATGTCGCCGACAGGCTCCGCCGAGACCTCGACCGCGGGAATCTGGGTGAGCTACTCGACACCGTCCTCCAAGACGTGATCGGCCTCCCTGGACCGCAATGGCTGAAGGGCCCCGACGTGGGCGCAGCCTGGGCGCACCGTTCGGTCGCGGGCGAGCACCTCAAGCCCCGGCGAGTCTGGGTGGGCCCGCACGACGCGGTCCTGCCGGTTTTCGTCGACGACGCCGTCGAGCGCCTGGCCGTAGGTCATGGGCGCCGCGCGACGGCCCGCGCGGTGGAGTGGCTGCGTCGGGCCGACTGCCCGGTCGCGCTCCTCACGAACGGGCGCCAGTGGCGGATCATCCACGCCAACCCGGACGCCTTCGCCTGGTCCGAGGCCGACACCGCGCTCTTCTTCGAGGAGGGCGGACCGGGTCGGCAGTTGCATGCGCTCCGGGCGCTCGTCGGGCCGGCCGCCCTGACGCCGGCTCGCGCCGGTGAACCGGCGCGCCTCGTTCAAGCGATCAACGCCTCCCGCCGCGGTCAGGCCGAACTCTCGACTGTGCTCGGGGAGCGCGTGCGCCAAGCCGTCGAGGTCCTGCTCGATGCCTCTCGCGAGGCTCTCGAAGCCGCGCATGGTGCCGAACCGCGCGATCTCTACATCGCCGCAGCCCGCGTCGTCATGCGGGCGGTCATCGTCCTTTTCGCCGAGGCACGAGAGCTTCTGCCCACGGGCAACCCGCTCTATTGGGAGCACTACAGCCTCGGTGGCCTGCGCGAGCAACTGGAGCGCCGCGCGGGTGGGCGGGGCCTGGAGCGCCTGCGCCACGCGAGCGGGGCCTGGCCGCGCTTCCTGGCGCTGGGGCGCCTCGTCTCCGAGGGCGTGGCTCACCCCGGGTCTTCGTGGGGCTCCGGTCTCCTCGTGCCCCGGTATGGCGGTGGTCTCTTCCGGGCCGGCGACCCGGCATCGAAGGACCCCGTGAGCCGCGCCCTGGCGGCCCTCGAGGCCCCCGCGAACTGCCCGAGCGATGCGGTCATGCACCGAATTCTCGGGCTCCTGTGCCGGAGCCGGACGCGCGTTCGTCAGGGCCGCGGGGCCATCTGGATCGAGTCCCCCGTCGACTTCTCGGACCTCTCGTCGGAGTACATCGGCATCCTGTACGAGGGCCTGCTGGACTTCGAACTCCGGCGGGCCCCGTCCGACGAGCCGGTGATCTTCGTGAACGTGGGGGACCAGCCGGCCCTGCCGTTCACGCGGCTCAACGACATGAACAACGAGGCGCTGGCCTCGCTGCTGTCGAAGCTCAAGACCGCCCGGGGCCCAGAACGCGCTGATGACGAGTCCGGCGAAGAGCCGGAGGCGCCGCCAGACCCGGCCGGCGAACCTGCCGAGGTCGAAGAACCGGACGCCGGTGCCACCGACTCGGCGGCCGCCGCGCCCGACGTTGCCGAAACCCCGGGAGAAAGCGACGCAGAGCCTGAGGACGCCGCCCGATACTGGCACGAGCTCATCCAGGACTGGGCCGAGCGCGCCGTAAAGGCCGCCAGGCTCGTGCGCTACCCCAAGAACGACACGGACCCCCGCGTGCGCGATGCCTGGTCCCGCGAGGTCGCCGCCCAGGGCCGGGCGCTCGTGGGACGCGTCGTCTTGCCGGGTGAGTGGTATCTCGTCCGATGGGGGGGCACTCGCAAGGGCGCTGGCACGTTCTACACGCGGCCGCAGATCGCCGGGCCGATGGTTCGGCGCGCGCTCGAACCGCTGCTGTTTGTTGATTCCGGCGGCGGCCGGGTGCCGCGGCATCCCGCGGAGATCCTCGCGATCCGCATCTGCGACCCGGCGATGGGATCGGGCTCGTTCCTCGTCGCGGCGCTTCGGCACGTGACGGAGGTCCTGCGCGAGAGCCTCTATCACCACGGCCGGCTGGACGACGACGATGACCGGACGCTGTGTCGGCTCACTGATGGCGGGCCGGCGCCAGCGCTGCAAGAGACCGTGAAGGTCCCGCGCTCGCACCCCGACTTCGACGACAAGCTCCGCGCGCAGCTCCGGCGGCACGTCGTCGAGCGGTGCATCTACGGCGTCGATCTGGACCCCCTCGCAGTCGAGCTGGGGCGGACGGCCCTCTGGATCGAGACGATGGACCGGGACCTGCCGTTCGGCTTCCTGGATCACAAGCTGAAGTGCGGCAACGCGCTCGTGGGCACCTGGTTCGACCGGTTCCGCGACGTGCCCGTTCTGGGGCTCAGCCGAAAGCCCGAAGGGCGCGGAGCTGGCGCCAAGGGCGCAGACCCCTACACCGACCGTCTCAGAGACGAGATGCGGGCCTGGATTCTCGGGCACCACCAGCCAGAGCTTGCGGCGGCTGCGGCCGAGCCGGACCACGCGGTGCATGACGCGGCCCAGCGCGGGCTGGAGGCGATCCACGCCCTGCCGTCCCACGACAGCGAGGCCCGCGAGGCGGGTTGGAAGGCGCTTGAAGACGACCCGGCGTTCGTCGCGTTGCGAGCGGCCTTCGACCTTTGGTGCGCGGCGTGGTTCTGGCCGGCCGACGCTGATTCGGCACCTTTCCCGTCGGACTTCTCACGGCCCTCGGACGAGACCGCCGCGACCGTCCGCGAGTTGGCCGGCCGCATGCGCTTCTTCCATTGGGAGCTGGAGTTCCCCGACGTGTTCACGTTGGCCGGCTCGGGCTTCGACGCGATCATCGGCAACCCGCCGTGGGACATCCAGAAGCCGAACTCGATGGAGTTCTTCTCGAACGTCGACCCGTTGTATCGCACCTACGGCAAGCAGGAGGCGCTGTCGCGGCAGCGCGCGATGTTCGAGGGCGACCCCCGCGTCGAGGCCGAATGGACGGCCTACAACGAGCGGTTCAAGGCGTTGGGCAACTGGGTCCGCAACGCTGGCTCGCCGTTCGGAGACGGCGCCGCCGACGGCACACGCTTCGCACTGGAACGGCAACGCAAGGAGAGCGAGCGCCTGCACGCGGTGTGGGCCGAGCTGCGGTCCGTGCGGCGCGGCTACGCCGATCCGGGACATCCGTTTCTGCACCAGGGCGGCGCCGATCTGAACACCTACAAGATGTTCCTGGAGTCGGG
>JBMOFP010000340.1:0-3322 GCA_049318805.1 Bradymonadia bacterium | reverse complement strand
GTGGTGGCTCGAGGCCGCGCAGGCGCTCCACCTGGGCAAAGACACGGCCTTCGGGCTCGGGCGTGTGCGGTGGTCCCTCGACGAAAGGGAGACGCTCCATGACGGAATCGACGTTCGCGCGCATGAGCGAGGCGCTGGTGACCGGGGACTGGACGGGTCTGCGCGCGCTGTTGGAGTCAGTGGACCCGGCGAGCCTGGTCCAGCCTGAGGCCTGTCAGCTCTCGGCGCAATCGGCCGAGGCGCTCGGGGATTATGAGCGGGCGGTGCGGTTCTATCACCGCGCGCTCGCCCTGACGCCCGACGACGTCGAGGTTATTCGGCGGCTGGCCCGCATTCGCACGGACCAGGGCCAGCTCGACCGCGCGACCCACGCGTGGCGCAAGGTGCTCGAGCTCGCGCCGGGCGACGACGAGGCGACCGAGGCGCTGGCGACCTCGCTCGAGCGCGCCGGGCGTGATGAGCAGGCGGAGCTGGTACGACCGTCGAGGCCGCGCCCGACCGAGGGGTCGTCTTCGTTCCCGCCGCCCGACGACAGCACGCTGCTCACGCTCGCGGCCCGGTTCAGCGGTCGAGAGGGTGTGCACGCGCGGCAGTGGGTCAAGCCCTCCACCGGACAGCACGGCTACGAGCCCGTGCGGGCGCCGCTCACGGGCAGTGTGCTGCGGGAGCATCTGCTCGGCGCCATCACGGTCGGTGTGTATCCGCTGCGGATGGACAACAGCGTCGGCTTCCTCGCGTTCGACCTGGACGTCTCGCCGGCTGCGCGTCCGCGCATGCACACCCCCCAAGGTCACGCGGCGCTCGAGGCGGTGGTCCATGGCGCGGCGGTGCGCGTCGTCGAGGCGTTGGCCGTCGACGACGTCGTCGGGCTCATCGAGGACTCGGGCTGGAAGGGGCGCCACGTGTGGGTCTTCTTCGATGGTCCCGTGCCTGCGGCTGCGGCGCGAAGGCTCGCGGATCGAGTCGCGGCAAGGGTCGGCGACCTCCCCGCCGAGGTCACGGTCGAGGTCTTCCCGAAGCAAGGCCGAATCGCCCAGGACAAGCTCGGCAACCTGATCAAGCTCCCGCTGGGCTACCACAAGGTGACCGGTCGGCGGTGCCCGCTGCTGAACGCCGATGGAAGCGCGGTCGAGGCTCCTTTCGAGCTGCTGCGCGAGGTCCCTTTGGTGTCGCGCGCGAAGCTGCGCGCGCTCGTGGAGGCCGGGCCGCCCGTGCATGAACGAGCGTTCAGTCCGGTCGACACCATCGACGAGGTCGCGCCGGACTCCTCAGGAGAGGGCGTCGAGGCCCCGTGGGACGAAGAGACCGCGCCGCGGCGAGGGGGGCGTTCTGCGGCCGCGCAGCCCGGTCGTTTCAGCGCCGAGATCGTCGCCGAGCCGCCGTATCGGCTCGAGGACGACGCCGAGGCGCAGTGGCTCTTGACACGCTGTGAGGTCCTGGCCGACGTGGTCTCGCGGGCCGAGACGACCGCCGTGCTGTCGAGCGACCAGCGGCAGGTGCTCACCTTTACGATGGGGCACCTCACGCGCGGCGCCGAGGCCGTGAACGCCGTGCTCGGGCGCCTGCTCAACGTGGAGCCCGAGGCCTTCCTCAAACGACCGATGCGCGGACACCCCATGAGCTGCCCGCGCATTCGAGCGCGCATCCCCGAGGTCGCGCAGGCCCACCGCTGCGACTGCCGATTCGCCGAGGGCGCGGGCAGCTACCCGACGCCGCTTTTGCACATCCGCGAGATGCCCGGCGGTCGCCCGGGGCAGGTCGCCGCCACCGACCTGAGCCGGCTGCAGGTCGAGCGGCTCGTCGCCGAGCTTCTGCGCGCGCGGGCCGAGGCGGCGCGGTTGGGTCGGGTGGCCGGGGAGCTCGAAAAGCGGCTGCGCGAGGTGATGGTCGAGCAGCAGCTCGACGAGCTCGGCACACCCGCGGGCACGCTCCGGCTCGTCGTGGACTCGAGCGGCAACGGCCCGGGGCGCCTGGCCCTGACGTTCGAGCCGCCGGGCAAGGCCGGAGACGCCTGATGGCGGTGATCTACGTGTCTGAGCCCGGCGCCGAGGTCGGGCTTCGGAACGAGCGGATCGTCGTGCGCAAGGGCAAGGTCCGGCTTGCGAGTGAGCGTGTCGACAACCTCGAGCGGCTCGTGCTGGCGGGCTTCGTGCAGGTCAGCGCGCAGGCCATCCGGGCGTTGCTCGAGCAGGACGTCGACGTGGTCTGGCAGAACCAGGGCGGGCGGCATCTGGGGCGGCTGGTGGCGCAGGGGGGGCGCAACGCCGAGCTCATTCGCCAGCAGTTCGAGCGACTGGGGGACCTTGCGGTCGCGCTGCCGCTCGCGCGCGCCTTCGTGCGGGGCAAACTCGAGAACCAGCGGCGGCTGCTCATGCGGCAGCGGAACTTCGAGCGGTCTCCCGCCTACGTGGCCGCGCTCGTCCAGCTCCGGGCGTTGATCGAGCGGCTCGACGGGGCCGCGACCCTCGACGTGGTGCGGGGCTTGGAGGGGGCGGGGGCCGCGGCCTACTTCCGGGCATTCGGTGAGACGCTCAAGGTCGAGGGCATCACCTTCCCCGGGCGGGTTCGGCGGCCGCCCACGGACCCGACCAACATCCTGTTGTCCTTCGGGTACACGCTCCTTGGGCATGCGCTCACCGGTATCATCGAGACGAGCGGACTCTTCCCCTACCTGGGCGTGCTCCACGAGGCGAGGACAGGTCGCGCCTCGCTCGCGCTGGACCTGATCGAGGAGTTTCGCCCGGTGATCGTCGACGCCACCGTCATTCGGGTCTTGAATCGGCGCGAGGTGCGTGCGACCGACTTCATTCGGGTACGAGACGACGCCGGCTCCGTCGAGGATGCGTGGGCGCGGGAGTACCGGAACGAGGACGAGACGCCTGGACGGGCGGAGCGGGTCCTCGAGTTGAGCCGAGACGGCGCGAAGCGGTGGTTCGTTTCCATGGAACGGCGTTTGAGTGAAGGCGTGTACTATGCGCCTCAAGACCGCACCCTCACCTACAGGCAGGTCCTTCAGGCACAGGTTTGGCGACTTGCGCGCCACATCCGGGGTGAAGACACCTACGAGCCGTTCGTCGTGCCTTGAACGAGTCGCGATCCGGATCCTTGACAAAAGATACAGCGATCTGCGAAATCGTAAATCGCGTGCAGGTCTGTGAAATGAATGATTTCAGCACCTTATGTCGCTCCGGATCATGTTGATCGGTCGAGGGGGGGGATCCCCCCCAATCGCGTGCAAATTCGGCCTCTCGCCCCCCTCTGCCGCAACGGCCTCGGAGGGGGGGAGGTGCTGAACCTGCCGTCCTTCGGGACGGATTGAGAC
>JBMOFP010000339.1:0-3400 GCA_049318805.1 Bradymonadia bacterium | reverse complement strand
GCGCTCGCACGGGAGGCGGCCCGGCGCGGTCTCGTGCTGCTGAAGAACGACGATGCCGCGCTGCCGGTGGACCCGGCGACCGCCCTGCGTGTCGCGGTCCTGGGGCGCGTGGCCGACGTCGAGAACATCGGCGACGCGGGCAGCAGCAACGTGCGGCCGCGCGAGGTCGTGACCGCGCTCGAGGGCCTGCGGGAGGCGCTCCCGGGGGCGACGCTCACGCACGTCGTGGGTGTGGCGCCAACCCCGGAAGAGCTGGACGCCATCGCCGCGGCGGACGTGGTCTTCGTTTTCACGGGCAATCTCGCCGCCGACGAGGGCGAGGCCCTGATCGCCGCCGGGGACCGGTCCTCGCTCCAGGTGCCGGCAGAGGAACGCGCGCTCATCGAGCAGGTGGGCGCGCTCCACCCCCGCGTGGTCGTGGTGCTCGAGGGCGGCGGCGCCTTCGAGATGCCGTGGCTCGGCGCCGTCGAGGCGGTGGTGATGGCCTGGTACCCCGGCGCCGAGGGCGGCCGCGCCCTGGCCGAGGTCTTGCTGGGCCGCGCCGAGCCGACGGGCCGCCTGCCCGTGACTTTTCCCGCGCGTGAGGTGGACCTGCCGCCGTTCGACAACGTGGCGCTGACCGTGCAGTACGACCTGTGGCATGGCTATCGCCACCTTGAGCGACAAGGGACCGCGGCGCTTTTCCCCTTCGGCCACGGGCTCGCGTACACGACCTTCGAATACGGAGACGCGCGGGTCGAGCCCAGCGCGGCGACCGCCGGGGACTCGGTCCTGGTCCACGTCGCCGTGAGGAACACCGGCGCGCGAGTGGGCACGGAGACCGTGCAGTTCTACGTGACACCGCCCGAGACCTCGGTCGATCGCGGTGTCCGCACCTTGCGGGGCTTCGTGCAGCTCGAGGTCGCGCCGGGCGCGGAGGCCCAGGGGGTCATCTCGCTCTCGGTCGCCGACCTCGCCACATGGGATCCCGAGCGTGACGTCTGGCACCTCGAGCCGGGCGACTATCGCCTGTCCATCGCGCGCAACGCCGAGGATGAAGGGCGTACGCTGACTCTCAGCGTCAGCGCGCGGTAGCGCGCCACCTTGCAAACAACCCCGTCAATTGCGGTTGACGACCGCAAACGCCGGGGTTAAATGAGGTTGTGGACCTCATCGACGTCATCCGCGCCGGGAACCCATGGCTCGACGCGCCAGCGCGGCTGTCCGAGTGGGCGAGGCGCCCGGACACCTACATCCCCCGGGTCGTCCGAGGGACGTCGGAGTGGCCGGTTCGCGGCAAGGCTCACCTGCTGGTCGGCGCGCGGCAGGTCGGAAAATCCACATGGCTCCGCGCGCACGTGGGCGCCGGAGAACCGCCGTTGCTGCTCAACTGCGAGGAGTCGGCGAT
The DNA here is from genome assembly GCA_049318805.1 of Bradymonadia bacterium. Classification (GTDB taxonomy): domain Bacteria; phylum Myxococcota_A; class Bradymonadia; order UBA7976; family UBA1532; genus CANLBD01. The sequence goes on along the minus strand of JBMOFP010000339.1, from coordinate 2,013 downwards.
CCGCACGTGGGCGCGCTCGGCCAGCGTCGTCGCAGCAGACCTCCGTCGCCTCACACGCCCCACGGCGCCCATCCTGTTCGAGGAAGCGCAGCACCTGGACGAGGCCGGGCTCCTCATCAAGGGCCTGGTGGACGCCCAACTGCCCAATCCGCTGTATGTCACGGGCTCGAGCACATGGCATCTCCATGCGCGGACTCGAGAATCGCTCGCGGGGCGGGCCGCGCGTGCGCTGATGCACCCGCTGAGCCTCGCAGAGAGGGCGCCGCGAGACTTGCCGCCCCTCCTGGCAGAGGCTCATTTGCGGACGCTGGCAGAGACAGCCGCAGTGTTCGGAGGGTACCCCGAGGTTGTGACGCGACCCGGCCCGGAGCGCACGCTCCGCAGTCTGCTCGAGGCCTTTGTCATCCGCGACGCGTCCGATCTCTTTCGCATCAAACACCTGGACGCCTTCCGGCGCTTGCTCTTTCTCATCGCCGGGCAGGTGGGCAGCCTCGTCAACACCTCCGAATGGGCCGCGCTCTGCGGTGTGTCCCGGGACACCGTCGAGCACTACGTCGACCTCCTCGTCGAGTCCCAGGTGCTCCAACGGGTCACACCCTACGTCGGGGGCAAGCGCGCCGAGCTGACGCGCCACCCCAAAGTCTACTTCTGCGACAACGGCCTGCTCAACGCGATCACCGGTCGCTTCGAGCCCTTCGAGGGGCGCGTCGATCGGGGCGCGCTCTTCGAGAACCTCGTCGCCGCGGAGCTCCGCAAACACCTGGATCCCCTGCACCCCGGCGGGACGCTGCGCTACTGGAGAAGCACGTCCAAGGCCGAGGTCGACTTCGTGCTCGACGACGACTGCGGAGGCGGGCTCGTCGGCATCGAGTGCAAAGCGGCGGCCCTTACGCGCCCCGAGCTGACCCGCTCGGCCCGCAGCTTCATTCAGGCCTACCGGCCCGCGCGCTTCATCGTGGTGAACCTGGCGCTGACCCACGACGCGGTCATCGAGGGCGTGCCCGTGGCCTGGCGTCCCCCGGCTTGGCTCGTTGCCCCGGTGGAGTAACCGCCGAGGTCCGCGCCCTCACGGAGGGGGCGGCGCGAACCGGTCGTTGCGGGGGAAGGGCTGCGGCGCGATGGCCGTGGGCTGCTGGGTGTAGGGCGGCGGCAGCACGCCCCGCGAAACGAGGCCATCGCGGTCGTCGTAGTACAGCGCGAGGAGAGCGTCGGGGCTCGAGGCGTCGCGGCGCTCGAAGGTGACCTCGGTCACCGGGGCGTAGCGTTGCTCGCCATACTGGGTGCCCAGGCGCCCACGCTGCGCCGTGGCGTCGTCGGCGGCCTTCGACTCGGCACGGGCGCCCTCGGGGTGCTCGTAGTACGGCTGAATCGGGGCCGGCGCGGCGATGGGGCGCGGGCGCTCGCGGAACACCGCCACACCGACCACACCCACATGCTGCGGGGTCCCGCGCCGGCTGGAGTAGCTGTCGCCGGGCGAGGTGAAGCGGAACTGCGCGACCTCACTCAACGACTTGCGGAAGCCGTCGATCCGCAGGTTCCCCCACGGCTCGACGATGTAGCCGCGCTGGCGCTCGTAGTCGCCCTCGTCGCCGCTGACGACGTCACGTCCATCCACGGTGACGACCACCTCGACACGCTCCGGCGTCGGGTTCGTGACGCGCACGGCGTAGGCCTCGCCCATCCGCCCCTCGACGAACGTGCCGCCCCGCCAGGTGTAGGTCGGGAGCGCGCCGCCCGAGCTCTCGAGGGTCACGGCGAAGCCCTGAACGACGGAGGGCAGCGCGGGCTCGTCGGGCAAAGGACGCAGCGCCTCGCGGCCGTTCACGTTGCAGGCCGAAAAGAGGGTCAGCGCGGTCAGCATCGAGGCCAGGACGGGGGAGCGACGGTACGGCAGCATGTTTCTCGTTCTCCGAAGGTCTGTGCCGGGTTCAACGTGCGACCCGCCGACCCGGTCTGTCGAGCGCTGATTTTCCAGTCGGCGTTGCGAGACCCGGTCGCTTCCGTGGCACTCTC
>JBMOFP010000338.1:0-3416 GCA_049318805.1 Bradymonadia bacterium | reverse complement strand
GATTCCGCCGGGCCGTCCTGGCCCGGGCAGGCTGCTTTTTCAGCAGCCTGCTAAAGCGTTCCGTGGACGACCGGCGCGGCGTCCGAACAGCGTAGACTGGAATGCGATGGCCGAGACGGAGCAGCAGGCGGAGGCGCTCCGCCCCAGAGTCCACGACGTCGTCGTGGTCGGCGGGGGCTTCTCGAGCCTCGCGGTGCTCGCGGAGCTGCGCGGGGCGGGCTTCGACGACGTGCGGGTGTTGGAGCGCGCCGATTCGCTCGGCGGCACGTGGCGCGACAACACCTACCCCGGGTGCGCATGCGACGTGCCCTCGCACCTGTACTCGCTCTCATTCGCGCCGAGGGCCGACTGGAGCCGCACCTACGCGCCGTGGCACGAGATCAGGGACTACGCGCTGCAGGTCGCGCGCGACCTCGACCTGGAGCGGCACTTCGAGTTCGGACGCGCGGTCGTCGAGGCCACGAACGAAGGCGGGGTGTGGCGGGTGCGCTGCGCCGACGGAACCTGGTACGGCGCGCACCACCTGGTGCTCGCCACCGGCGCGTTGAGCGAGCCCGCGGTGCCGGACCTCGATGGTCTCGCGGACTTCGACGGTCCGGTCGTGCACAGCGCGCGTTGGCCGGCAGACCTGGACGTGCGCGGCAAGCGTGTGCTCGTCGTGGGCACGGGGGCAAGCGCGGTGCAGTTCGTGCCGTGGCTCCAGCAAAACGCCGCACGCATGACAGTGGTGCAACGTACACCACCGTGGGTGCTCCCCCGTCGCGACCGCGCCTACGGGCCGTTCGCGCGGTGGGCCTTCGCGAAGGTACCGGGGCTGCGCTGGCTCTACAGGCAGTCGATCTTCTGGCGCTGTGAGGCGCGGGTGTTGGCGTTCGAGCACCCGGCCCTGATGAAGCTCGTCAAGCGCTGGGGCCGCGCCCACATCGCACGGGCCGTGAAGGACCCGGCGTTGCGCGCTCGCCTGGAGCCGACCTACACCCCCGGCTGCAAACGACTGCTGCTCTCCGACGACTACTATCCGGCGCTCGCCCAACCGAACGTGCGTGTGGTCACGGACCGGATCACACGCGTCGGCCCGCGCCACGTGGAGCTCGAGGGTGAAGACGGCCCGTATCGGGTCGAGACCGACGTGCTCGTGTTCGGCACGGGCTTCGCGGTCCACGCGCTCGACCGACGGCTGAGCGTGGTCGGACCCGAGGGGCGTTCGCTGGCAGACGCCTGGGCCCAGGGCGCCGAGGCGTACCTCGGCACGATGGTCGCGGGCTTCCCGAACCTGTACCTGATGACCGGGCCGAACACCGGGCTCGGGCACAACTCGATGCTCGTGATGATCGAGGCGCAGGCGCGCCAGATTAGGCACGTGCTGTCGCATCTGCGGGCGAACGGGCTCGCGGCCGCGGTGCCGCGCGCAGCCGTGCAGGCGGCCTACAACGCGGCCCTGCGTGTGCGGGCGCGCAAGACGGTCTGGCTCTCGGGCTGCAGGAGCTGGTACCTCGACGAGCACGGTCGGAACGCCACACTCTGGATCGGTCTCGCGAGCCGGTTCGCGGCGCGGTTGCGTCGTTTTGTGGCCCAGGACTACGAGTACACCCCCCCGGAGAAACGATGAAGGCGACACCCCTGTCAGGCCAGGTCGTGTGTGTGACGGGGGCGGCCCGAGGCATCGGGGAGGCCACGGCGCGCGTACTGCACCGACGCGGCGCGCGCCTGCTGCTGGTCGGGCTCGAGCCTGAGCGCCTGCAGACGCTCGCCGCCGAGCTCGGCCCCGACACCCTGGCCGTTGCCGCGGACGTGACGGACCAGGCCGCGTTGGAGGCCGCCGTGCAAGCGGGGCTCGCGCGGTTCGGCAGGCTCGACGCCGTGGTCGTGAACGCGGGGGTCGCGAGCAACTCGGTCGTGCGCGCGGGGCAGATCGACGCCCTCATCCGGACCATCGACGTGAACCTGTCTGGTGCGGTTCGCACCGTCTCCGCGTGTCTGCCCCACCTCGTCGAGTCTCGGGGCTACGTGCTGCTCATCGCGTCGGCGTCGGCCATCACCACCCTGCCGGGCCTCTCGACCTACGCCGCCGCGAAGCTCGGGCTCGAACACTTCGGCCGTGCGTTGCGCCTCGAGGTCCACCACCTCGGAGTGTCGGTCGGCGTGGCGCTGCCCGGGTGGATCGACACGGACCTCGTACGCGATGCCCGCGCCGAGCTGTCGACCTTCGACCGGGTCGTGGCGCGACTCCCCGGTCCCTTCGGCGCGGTCACGCCGGTCGAAAAGTGCGCGAAGGCGCTCGTGGACGCGGTCGAGCGCCGCGCGCGCTCGGTCTACGTGCCGCGCAGCCTCGTGTTCTTCGCCGCGCTGCGCACCTTGCTGTGGAGCCCGCTCGGCGAGCGCTACATGCTGCGGGTCGCGGCGCGGGCCGTGCCCCGGCTCGAGGCCGAGGCAAAGGCCGCCGGCCACGCGTTCGGCAAGCACAGCGTCGAGCGGCGCTGAGCACGCGGGGCGTCTTCGTTCCGACGCCTGGACCGATGTCGCTGAGTGGGGCAGATCGCAGTGCTGAAAGGGGTCTCGCTCCTGGCCGATCCCCTCATTCTGTCGCGAGCGAGGTGGAAGGAGCGCGACCGGTGAGTGAGGGCGCGCTGGTCGTGGGCATGCTGGTCAAGCACGCAAGACGTGATCAAGTACACCACCACGGGAACGAGGTCGGACCGCGGGACGTCGCCCGAGTGGTGGACAAGGCTGTCGCGCCGGGCCGACCCCGGAACCCGCTACGAGGTGGGCCACATCTCGAGATCCACGTGGGGCCAAGTCTGGTTGACGAACCGAAGTCCGCGGTAAGTCGACGGCCCGGGGCGTTGAAGCGGACCGTGGACGCTGTCGACGGACATCGGCTCTGGTTCATGCACGGCACCATGGTTATACTCAGCGTGATACGTACGTACGAACGAGGTGCCCGATGATGGTCAAGAAGCTCTCCGCAGTGGGCAACAGCCTGGGACTTATCATCGAGCGGCCGATTCTGGAGTTGCTCGACATCACCAAGGACACCCTGCTCGAGGTCAAGACCGACGGTGAGGCGCTCATCATCCGCCCGGTGAGGCAGGCGCCCTTGATGGATCGTGCGCTCGCCGCCGCGGACCGGCTCATGGACGCGCACGAAGAGACGTACCGCAAGCTCGCCAAGTGAGCGACCCCCTCGCCGAGATCGAGTTTCTGACGGTCGAGGTGGTGCTCGCACTCCATCAGCGTCAGCTCGAGCGCTTCGGCGGCGGCGCGGGACTCCGTGATCGCAGGCTGCTGGAGTCGGCGGTGGCCCAGCCACAGGTCTCGTTCGGCGGCGCTTACGCGCATGTCGGTCTCTTCGCGATGTCGGCGGCCTACTCACCGCCCAGGTCTTCCTTCACCTGAACGGGGTCACCCTCGAGGGT
>JBMOFP010000337.1:0-3460 GCA_049318805.1 Bradymonadia bacterium | reverse complement strand
TCTCCGCTGGCGAAGTGAAGCTCGCGCCTGACCAAGCGAACCCCAACCGCGGACCCCATGGTCCGCAGCCGCACCAGGGCGCTGGGTGGGCCCGCGGCGTAAACCGCGGGCCCGTACCCTCGGCGAAGTTTACTGGGCCAAACCGAGGGTACCTGCACAGGCAGGACCCTTCGCTAACCCGCTTCGCGGCAGATGCCGCCCCTTCGTGTTCGCCAACTACGCCGATGACGTCCTCCGGGACCTCCCGGGGCAGTGTCCGTGGCGCTCCGCAGACGCTGACTGCGTCATCTTGGTCCACAGTCTCCGCCAGAGAAAAACTGGGCCAACCCACCCTCTCGCTGTCTGTCGCTGTCTGACCCATGACATCGCCTTCACCGTCTACCCGCCCGGCTTCGTCCCGTACGCCCGCCGGTCGCTGCTGGGTGGTGCGCTCACGAGCACGCCATCGTTCCGCGAGGTCGCCGCGGACGCCGCCGCGGGCCTGGCCTGGCAGCGCGCTGCGCCGGGCGGCACCGACCGCTGGTGGCCCACGCAGAACCGGCTTCTTGAACGCCTCTTTCACGCGGTGGGGGGCGGTGGTGATCACCGCGACCGCGAGGCGATCGCCGTCGCCACCGGGGTCTCGCTGACGCTGCTGACGGGCGCGCAACGCGCCAACGGCTACCGCTCCCGAGGCCGGGCAGCGCTCCAGATTATCGACGCGCTCGGCCCTGACCCGCTCGAAGGGCTCTTGCTTGCTGGGTTCTTGACCGCCGTGTGGGGGCCTGCGTTCCGATGGCAGACCGCCCCGGAGCGCCTGATCGCCATCGTACCCGACGACCTGCTCAGACGATCCACGAGTTCGGGACCTCGCGGTCCGCCGTCCTCCCAGTGAGGTTGGCGGCGTCCACCGGGAGCGCCGTTGACTCGAAAATCCGCCCGCCTGAGCGCCCGAGCGCTCGCCGAGTTCCGCTTCGCCGTCATCTCCGAGGTCCGCACACGCGTGCTTCGAGGCGAGACACGCGCAAGCGCCGTCCGCGACGTGGCGAAGCTCGACCACTACGGCCCTGACGGGCGGCCTTGGCGCGTCAGCGCCCGCACCGTCTACCGATGGTTCGTCTTCGCCTCCGAGGGCCGCGGCGTCGACGCCCTGGTGCCCAAGCCGCGCACGCGCACCGAAGCGTCGGTCGTGCTCGATCCCGCGGTTCTCACGTTCATCCACACCGAAAAGCTCGCCGACCCCCGCGCCAGCGTGCCCGAACTGATCCGGCGGGCCGTCGTCGCCGGGCTGCTCACGAGCTCCGACGACGTCGACCGCACCACGGTCTGGCGTGCGCTCCGACGCCTGGGCGCGCCGACCCGCACCGGCATCAAGCTCAATCCCGACCAGCGGCGGTTCGCGAAGGAGAGCCGCATGCAAATTGTGCTCTGCGATGGCAAGCACTTCTTGGCGGGCAAGCACCGCGCGCGGCGGGTCGCGCTGTTCTTCCTCGACGACGCGACGCGCTTCGTGATCCACGTCGTTGTCGGGACATCCGAGACTGCTGTCCTGTTTCTACGGGGATTCTACGGCGTGCTGCAGCGGGTCGGCCGCATGGACATCGTCTACTTCGACAACGGCTCCGGGTTCTCGGCTGACGCCTCCCACGCCGTGATCAGCGGCCTCGACATCGGCCACGTCCACGGCACCGCTGGGTACCCGCCCGGTCGCGGGAAGATCGAGCGCTTCAACCAGACCGCGCAAGAGTCGATTCTACGCCACCTCACGCGAGATGACATCGACCCGGACTGCACGTCGCTGGAGCTGCGCCTCGCGCACTACCTCACCGAGGTCTACAACACCCAACAGCACAGCAGCCTGCACGGAATATCGCCTCAAGAGGCGTTCCTCCGCGACGATCGCCCGCTTCGTCCGTATCCGGACGCCGACGCCCTTCGCCAGAAGTTCTTCGTGGAGGAGGAGCGCCTCGTCAGCAACGACCACATCATCAGCGTCGATAGCGTGTGGTACGAGGTCCCCCGCGGCCTCGCGGGCGAACGGATCACGGTCGCCCGCGACGTGTTTGACCCTTCACACCTGCGTCTTAATCATGACGGCCGCTCGATCCGTCTGCGCGAGGTCGACCTGCAGGCCAACGCGCGCACGCGCCGCAGCGGCGCTCGTCCAGCCGCGACCGAGCCTGAGCCGACCACCGGCAGCGCCGCAACCCGGGCCGCCGATCTGGCGCTCGCCCCGATCACCCAGCCCGACGGCGGCTTCGCCGACGTCGACCCCGACCAGGAGCCGCCGTCATGGACATGAACGCCCGCTTTGGCCTGCAATGCACGCTGTTCACCCGAGAGATCTCCGTCGAGCAGTTGTTTCCACACCCGCAGCGGACGGCCGCTTTGGAGGGCCTGAAGCTCGTCGTCGATCAGCGGATGTCGGGCGCGCTGATCGCGCCCGCCGGCCTGGGCAAGACGACGGTGGCGCGGGAGGTGTACGACGCGTTGCCGGAGGTCCGTTACGCCGTGCGCTACGTGAAGGTCACGGACCTCTCGAAGCGCGACATGTGCAGGGAGATCGCCGCGGTGATGCGCCTCCCGCCCGCCGGCACCTACCCGGCGCTGGTCCGCGCGGTCCAGGCCGCCGTCGAGCGGCGGAGCGCGGATGATGGTGTCCGGACCGTGCTGATCCTGGACGAGGCGCACGAGATGCGGCCTGACGTGCTTGGCATGCTGCGCGTGCTGACGAACTTCGCGATGGACAGTCGCCTGGTGCTGTCGGTCTTGCTCATCGGCCAGCCGCCGCTCGCTCGGCTGCTGAAGCTGCCCGAGCTGGAAGACCTGGCGCAACGCCTGGCTTGGTACGGCACGCTGCGTCCGCTGACGCGCGAGGAGCTGCGCGCGTACGTCATCCACCGCTGCAAGATCGCGGGGGCCGCGGCGACGACCTTCGACGACCGCGCGATGGAGGCCCTGTTCGAGATGGGCAAGGGGAACCCACGAGCGACCGACCATCTCGCCCGCCGGTCGATGGAGGCCGCCCACAACGCCGGCGCGGACCGCGTGGGCTCGACGCACGTCGTCAACGCGCGCGCGAGCCTGGCGCCATGAGCGCGCTCACGCAAGAACAACTCCGCGAGCACCCTCAGCTCGCCGTACTCACGACGCTGCTGTCGCAGCTTGCCGTGGTTGAACCCATGTTGGCGGCGGTGCACGCCGGCGGCGACACGTCTGCGACCTCCGACCTTGCCCGAAGCCTCGTGCGCGTCGTGAGGATCCTGAAGATGCAGGTGGAGTCGTACTGTCAGTTGCTGGTGGTGCAAGAGGCAAAGCCGGCGGCGCGTCCGCCAGCGCGCGGGCGGGGTTGAGGGCTGTGCCATCGAGGGTGCAACGGGAGGGGGCTGGGGGCGTGCAACTCAACAACACGGCTCAGGCGGCGCGGCCCCGCCTTCGTACAGGTTGCCGAGCGGCGTGGGGATGAGGTGGCAGCGGGGGA
>JBMOFP010000336.1:0-3514 GCA_049318805.1 Bradymonadia bacterium | reverse complement strand
GTCTCCGAACGCCGCGGGCGGCGCCGAGGCCCCGGAGAGCGCGGGCGCGAGCGCCGTGGGCTGGGACCCGAGCTCGGCGTCCATCAACGCGGACAGCTCGTCCGACGGCGGCGTCGTCGTCGGGGCCGCGGGCCCCGCCAGCAGGTCGAGGTCGAGCGTCTCCGGCAACGCCTCCTGCGACATCGTCGGCAGGCCGAAGGCCGTCGGCTCGTCGCCCACGTCCTCGTCGTCGGTTTCGGGAGGCGTCGGCGGCAGAGCCGGCGCGACGGTCACGACGGCGGCAGCGGCGGGGGGCGGTGGGATCGGGGGCGGCGCGGGGCGCGCAGGGGGCATCGGCGGCGGCTTCACCGCCGGCTTGGGTCGGAAGACGAGGTCGAGCTCGGGCACAGAGTTGGCCGGGCGCCAATCCGCCATGCCCTCGTTCCAGACGAAGTCTTCGCCCTTCACCGTGCCCTGGCGGCACAGGTCCACCAGCCGTTCGATGGGCATCGGGCCCTGTTGCCCGCCCTCGGGGGCCGCGTACCACTCGACGTCGTCGGCCTGGGCGAGCGGGTCCGCCGCGCTGGTCACGCCGGAAGGGCCCCGCAGCGAGGACGCCTGGGGCAGCATCGGAGACCTGGGGGCCACGGCCGGGACGGCGCTGAGCGTCGCCGGGCGAGCCTGCGGGGCGTGCGGCGTCGCGGCCGGGCCCGGGACCGCGCCGAGCTCCGGGTCCGAGACCTGGATCACGTGCTCGCAGACCTTGCACCGGATCTTCAGGACTTTGTGGCGAACCTTCTCGTCCGCGATGGTGTAGCGGGTGCCGCACTTTTCGCAGCGGAATTTCATGCGGCGTGGTGTCCTGGGAGCGGCGGGTCCGTAAGTTCGGCGCGCGACGGCGGCCGGGAGCGACTTTGCGCGGAGGTTATCAGCGCGACGGAGCGTCGGCAATTTTCGACATGGGGCCGTGCGCGCGAGGCCCGCCGGATCTCGGCACGCCTTGCGCCGTTCGAGGGCGCCCCGCACACTCTCGACCATGTCTCTCGCGCTGCGCTCGATGGTCGACGCTTGGGTCAGCGCGGTGCCGCCGCGTGTGAGGCTCACCGTCGGGTGGGGGAGCCTCGCAGTGCTCGGGCTGATGCCCGTGGTCGTTCGGGGGCGACAGGTGCTCGACGTCGGCGTCGAGGTGCATGCCGTGGGGGACGTCCCCGTCCTCGTCCTCTCGAACCACTCGGATGAAGACTGGTCGGAGCTCGCCCTGGAAGCCGACGCGCGGTACCTGGCGTCTCGAGCCCACCTTGCGGCCGGCCTCGCGTGGCGCCTCACGCCCGACGCACTCCTCGATTCGAACGCCTGGCTCCTGGGGCGAATCGACCCGTACTACGCGGGCCTCGACCCGGGCGGTGAGACCGGATCGGCGCCCTCCAACTACCGACCCGTGCACCTGGTCTTCACGGTCGGATCGGGCGCGGCTCGGCGAACGGCGCATCTCGAGGTCCCGCCGTCGGCTCCGGCGCCGTGAAGAAAACGAGGTACGGATCCTGCTAGCGTGGCGCGGCCGTCACGAAACGCACGTCTACGTCGGGGAGGCTCCCTTTGTCCCTTGCACGCCGGTCCACGCTCGTCGTCGGTTGTTTGGCCGGGTTCCTGGGGCCCGTCGGCCAGGCGTCCGCGGCCGATGAAAAAAACGCGTACTTCCAGCAGCCCCCGCCGGTGCCGCTGGGCCTTCGACCGATGCGAGACGACACCCGCCACCCCGCCGTGCTCGCGGCCGGTGCCGCGCTGCGCAAACGTCTCGGTCGACCTGCGCCGGAGTCCGCGGAGGCGCGGCGCCTGGCCGGACTGCCGCCCCCCGCGCGCCTCGTCAGCGAGGACCGCGGCAACATCACGATCATCCGGGGCGACCAGGGTGAGCTGGATGTGAACTGGGACGACCAGAACCAGCTCCAGGACGCGCTGTTCACGGTCATCCAGCACTACTACGACACACATCGGGGTCGGAACCCCCACTTCGTCACGGTCCTGACGACCTTCGCGGTCGAGAGCCTCGCGGCCTTTTACATGCCGCTGGCGAACGACGTTCGGGGCATCGGCTATCGGCACGTCGTCGTCGGCGAGGAGACCTTCGACTCGGTGCCCGGGCTCGCGCTCGACGGCATCCTCTTCATGAACAGCTTCCGAAACTACGGCGGCCAGTACGCGCCGATCGGACGTCTCACGTTCAACCAGGAGCTCGGGCACCGCTGGGGCTCTCACGTCTACTTCGAGGACCGCAACGGGCCCTCCACCGAGATGCTCGGGCGCGACTGCTCTCACTGGTCGTTCCTGATGGACTCCGGCAACTCCGCCATGGAGGGCAACGTCTGGATCGACAACGGGAACCGGACCTTCACGACGAACACGAGCTTCTACGACTTCGGCTACAGCGGGCTCGACCGTTACCTGATGGGTTTCGCGCCGGCCGAGGCCATCGCACCCTGGTTCTTCATCACGGACGCCGGCGCGTGGGACTGTGACCAGCAGTACCAGGGGCGCGAGCTGAACCCCTCGTACTACCCGCCCATCCACGGCGGGGTGCAGGACCAGGTGAGCGTGCGCGGCACACGGGTCGACGTGTCCATCGACGACGTCATCGCCGTCGAGGGCGAGCGGCGCCCGAACTACGACCAGTCCCGCAAGGAGTGGTCGATGGTCTTCATCCTCGCGGCGAAGCGCAACGACGTGATCAGCGACCGCACCCTCGAGGTCGTCGACCAGCTCCGCCGGGAATGGGAGGCGCAGTGGGAGGCGGACGCGACCCAGCCGGGCTACGACCCGCCGAACCTGTTCACCACCGCCGATGGCGCGGGTGATCCGGGGCTCGAGCCCGGACCCGGCCCCGGCCCACGTCCCGGCGAGGTCGGCGCGCGCTGTGAATCGTTCGCCGACTGCGATCCGGCCGTGGCGGAGCGATGTGTCGCCCTCGAGGTCGGCACCTCGGTGTGCACGATCCTGTGCGAGGTGGACCGCGACTGCCCGAACAACTTCTGCTGTGTGCCCTCGATGCCGGGCGCTCAGCAGGACCGCTTCAACTGGTTCTGTGTCGCCCAGCAGGGCGAGGTCTGCGACGACTACACGCTGCCCGAGCCGGAGCCCGAGCCCGAGCCCGAGCCGGACCCCGCCGGGGGCAACGGCGGCGGCGGCGGTGAGCCGACCCCGGCGCCCGGGGGCGACACCCCGGTGCCCGACGACGACACGCCCGAGCCCGTGGGCGGTGTGGATCCCGGCACACTGGACGCCGGGCTTTCCGGCGACCCCGTCGCGACCCGCGTCGACAACGAGGGCAGCAGCGGCAGCGTGACTGGCTGCAACAGTCGACCGGGCTTGCCCGTCTCCCCCTGGGCGCTCCTCCCGCTGGCCGCGGTCTTCCTCCGCCGCCGACGCCGCGCGTAACGCGTCTCGGAGCCTACGCGCCCAGGCCCGCGCGCCGTGCTCTTTGTCCGCCGCCGGCGCGCGTCACACGTCTCGGAGCCTACGCGCCCAGGCCCGCGCGCCG
>JBMOFP010000335.1:0-3534 GCA_049318805.1 Bradymonadia bacterium | reverse complement strand
CGCCCGCCTCCCCTTCTCTGCTACCCTCCCCCGCGCATGCACCCGCGCCGCCCCGAAATTCTCGCCCCCGCGGGGGACCTCGAGTCGCTGCGCACCGCGCTGGCGGCGGGGGCGGACGCCGTTTACCTGGGCCTGGACGAGGGCTTCAACGCCCGCGCCCGCGCGCAGAACTTCTCGCGGGAGAACCTGCCGGCGGTGGTGGCCGAGGTGCACCGCGCGGGGGCGCGGCTGTACGTGACGATGAATACGCTGGTCTTCGAGCCGGAGCTGGCGCACCTGGCGTCGGTGCTGCAGGCGATCGCGGAGGCGGGGGTGGACGCCCTGATCGTGCAGGACCCGGCGGTGGCGCTGGCGGCGCGCGCGCTGTGTCCGGCGCTGGAGCTGCACGCGTCGACGCAGATGACCATCTCGAGCCCGGAGGGCGCGGAGTTCGCGCGCACGCTGGGCATCACGCGTGTGGTGGTGCCCCGGGAGCTCTCGGTGGCCGAGATCACCCGCTTCGCCGCGGGCACGGACCTGGAGCTCGAGGTCTTCATCCACGGCGCGCTGTGTATGTCGTGGAGCGGTCAGTGCCTCACGAGCGAGGCCTGGGGCGGCCGCTCGGCAAACCGCGGTCAGTGCGCGCAGTCGTGCCGCATGCCGTACGACCTGGTGGTGGACGACACGGTCCGCGACCTCGGCGACGTGCGCTACCTGTTGTCGCCCAAGGATCTGGCGGGGCTGCGGGCCGTGGAGGGCCTGATGCAGGCGGGCGTGCACAGCCTGAAGATCGAGGGCCGCCTGAAGGGCCCGGGGTACGTGGCCTCGGCGACGACGGGCTACCGCCGCTGGGCCGAGGCGCTCTCCCGCGGCGCGACGCCGGAGGACGAGGCCACCATGGCCCGCGACCTGTCGGACATGGCCGTGACCTACTCGCGCGGCTTCTCCGATGGTTTCCTGGCGGGCTCGGACCACCAGACCCTGGTGGAGGGCCGTTTCCCGAAGCACCGCGGTGTGTTGCTCGGGCGCGTTCGACACGTGGACGCGGCGCAGGGCGTGGTCGTCGTCGCCCCGCCGGACGCCGAAGGCCGACCGCGTACCGGGGGTCTGGGGCTGGGTGCGGCACGTGGAGCGGCGGAGGGCGCGCTGTCGTCTCCCCTGCCCGCCCTGGGCGGCGCGCCGAACGCGGCCACGGGCGCCGCGCCCGCGCCGGTGGCGCCGCGCGCGGGCATGGGCGTGGTCTTCGACGCCGGTCTGCCCGAGGACAAAAATGAGCAGGGTGGGCCGCTCTTCGGCGTGGAGCCCGCCGACGACGGCGGCTGGCGTTTGACCTTCGGGCGACCGGGGCCGGAGCTGCGCCGTGTTTCACCCGGCGAGCGGGTGTGGTTGAACTCGGACCCGGCGGTGCAGCGGGCCGCAGAGCGCGCGGCGGCCCGCGCGGAGTCGGGCGAGGGCACGGCGGGCCGCATCCCTGTGAACCTGCGCGTGAGCGGGTCCGCGGACGCGCCGCTCGTCGTCGAGGCGGTGGCCGGCCACGCCGTCGCGCGCGCCGAGTCGTCGGTGCCGCTGACCCAGACCGAGGGTGCCGGGCTCACGAACACGCTCCTGACCGAGAAGCTCGCGGCCTTTGGCGGCACACCGTTCCACCTCGGGGCGCTCGACACCTCGGCGCTGCCCGCGGGCCTGGGCCTGCCCGTATCGGCCCTGAAGGCGCTGCGGCGCGCGCTGGTGGACACCTTGCGCCCGCAGGTCGAGCGTGGTGCGACCCGCACCATCGCGCCGCTGGAGGTGGTCGCGGAGCGCGTCGTCGCGGCGCAGCGGGCGCATCCCGCGAAGATCGCGCCTGCGTCGGTGACACCGGAGCTGCGCGCGCTGGTGCGCACGGACGCGCAGCTCGACGCCGTGCTCGCTCTCGGCCTGCCTGAGGTCGAGCTCGACTACATGGAGTTCGTCGGCCTGGGGCGGGCGGTCGAGCGGGCCCGGGCCGCGGGCCTGCGGATCACGCTCGCGACGGTGCGTGTGCAGAAGCCCGGCGAAGAAGGCTACGACCAGCGCCTCGCGCGCCTGGAGCCCGACGCGATCCTCGCGCGGCACTGGGGCGCGGTGATGTGTTTCGCGCGGCAGACCGGCGCGCGTCGGCCTCTGCTGCACGGTGACTTCTCGCTGAACGTGACGAACAGCCTGACCTTCCACCACCTGCTCGACCTGGGCCTGGACACCGTGACCGTGTCCCACGACCTGGACGAGGCGCAGGTGCTCGCGCTGCTGGAGCACGTGCCCGCCGACCGGGTCGCCGTCACAGTGCATCACCACATCCCGACCTATCACACCGAGCACTGTGTCTACGCGCACCTGCTGAGCAACGGCCGAGACTTCCGCTCGTGCGGACGGCCCTGCGAGCAGCACCAGGTCTCGCTGCGCGACCACACGGGGCGCGAGCACCCGGTGATCGTCGACGTCGGCTGCCGCAACACGGTCTTCAACGCCCAGGCCCAGAGCGCGGCGCGGCTCGTGCCGAAGCTGCTCGACCGCGGGGTGCGTCGCTTTCGCGTGGAGCTGGTGCGCGAGAACCGCGCGCAGGCCGAAACCGTGCTCTCGGGCTGGCAGGACCTGCTCTCGGGGCGACTCGACGCGCCGGCCCTGGCGAAGCGCATCGGCGCGCACGAGCAGTTCGGCGTGACCGCGGGCACGATGCGGGTGCTCCGGTGACGGAAGACGCGCTGCGGGCCCGCGTAAGCTCTCTGCGGGCCGAGATCGACGCGCTCGACGACGAGATCGTCACGCGGCTCGCGGCCCGGGCCCGGCTGTCGATCGCGCTGGGGCATACGAAGCGCGCGCTCGGGCGGCCGCTGCGCGACGAGGCGCGCGAGGCCGAGGTCGTCGCGCGGTTGGGCGCGGACCCGCCCGCGCCGTTGAGTCAGGCCGAGCTGGCGCAGATTCAGAGGGCGATCATGCAGGTGTGTCTCGAGGTGCAGACCCGAGCGGTCGCGGGCGGCGTCACGCAGGATTGAGCCGTTCGCGCCCGCGGGCCTACACTGCGCGGATGCGCGTGCTCACCCGTCGCTCTCTCGCCCCCTGGTTGTGTCTGGGACTCGCCGCCTGCGCCGACGCGGGCTCGGAGGGCGGGCCGCGTCAGGGCAGCGAGCCCGACGGCTCGCCGGGGCTCATCGCGACCCGCGACGCGCTCCCGGCGTTCGAGGACGCCGCACGCGTCCGCGAGGACGCTGCGCCGGGGCGCCCGTTCAACGCGGCGTGCGACACGAACCAGGACTGCGAGAGCGGGTGGTGCGTAGAGACGGAGCGCGGCCCGGTCTGCTCGGTGACGTGCCTCGAGGACGATGGCTGCCCGATCGGCTGGGGCTGTCGGGTGGTGCAGAACACACCACCGGATGTGGTGAGCGTGTGCCTGCCGAACCAGCCGGTGGACGCGGCGGTGCCCGTGGACGCAGTCTTGCCACCCGTGGACGCCGCGCCGCCGCCGGTCGACGCGGCACCGCCGCCGGTCGATGCCGTGCCGCCGCCGCCGCCGCCCGTCGACGCCGCGCCGACCGCGCC
>JBMOFP010000334.1:0-3634 GCA_049318805.1 Bradymonadia bacterium | reverse complement strand
GCGCTGGCCCGTTCGACGGCAGATGCCCTCGCCGACGGCGCACTCGGCCCCGACGTCGAAGCCTTCGTCGGGCCGGCCATCGCAGTCTTCATCGACCCCATTGCCGCACAGCTCGTCGCTCGGCGTGGCCGCAGACACCCCACAGCGCGTGCCGTCGCCGTCGCGTCGGCAGACGCGCGCGCCCTCCCGGCGACAGGCGCCCGTGCCTTCGCTGCAGGGCTGCCGCACATCGTAGTCCTCATCCGTGCGCCCGTCGCAGTCGTCGTCCTCGCTGTCGCAGCGCTCTCTTCGCGGTACGGTTTCCCCGTCGCATCCGCCCCACAGATCAGCGCCCCCGGTGCACGTCTGGCGGCCGCCGTGGCACTGACCGACGCCCTCGGTCCCGCCCGGGCCGGAGTAGCACGCGCGGGTCGGCCGGTCGCCGTTGCGGGAGACGTCCGGGCGCCCGTCACAGTCGTCGTCGATGCGGTCGCAATCCTCGACCTCGGGCCCGACCTGCCCGTCGCAGGTACCGAACCGCCCGTTCGAGCACGTCTCGATGCCCTCGCGGCAGGGTCCCGCGCCGGGGATCGCCGGGCCGAACTCGAAGCAGGGGCGCATGAACGGACCGCCGCTCGACGCCTCGTCGAGCGTGCCGTCACAGTCCTGGTCGGCCAGGTCGCAACAGTCCCCTCGGGCGTCGTCGCAGCTCTCTGGCCTGGGGATCTGCTGGTCGAAACAGGTCTCGGTCCAGACCGTCAGGTTCGAGCCGAGGGCGCTGGCGCAGGTCCGCTGACCCCCGACGCACAGGCCCACGCCCTCGGTGCCTTGCCCGCCTTCGTAACACGGGAGCCGCAGTTGCTCGTCGGCGGTGCCATCGCAGTCGTCGTCGATCCCGTTGCAGTCCGTCACGGCCACCTCGGGGTTGTCCCCCGCGGTCACCCCGAGACACACGACCCCGGCCACGGCCTGGCCGGCCTGCGCCGCGAAACGCACGCACGCGTTCGGCGCGCGTCGGCAGTCACACGCGACCCCGGGGTTCGCGCAGTCGCTCCCACACAGGGGTGTCGCTTCGGGACCGCCGGGCACGGTGCGCAGAGGGTTGCCCTCGTCGGCCCGGCCGTCGCAGTCGTCGTCGATGCCGTTGCAGAGTTCCTCGGCCCCGGCGTTCACCGTGGCGAGGCGCTCGTTGCAGTCCTGACCGTCCGGGTAGTCGTCGCCGTCGGCGTCCGGCAGACCGGCGCAGGGCAAGTCGGCACCCGAGCAATCCTGGTCGATGCCGTCCCCGCACTTCTCGGCCGCGCCCGGCTTCACGCGGGGGTTCGTGTCGTCGCAGTCGCTGCCGCCATCCGCGGGACGACGCTCGCCGTCGCCATCCGCGTCGCCCGGCACACAGGGCTGGTCCGCACCGTCGCAGTCCTGGTCGATGCCGTCGCCGCAGACCTCTTCGGCCCCGGGGTAGGTGCCCGCGTCCAGATCGTCGCAGTCGAGCCCTGCCCCGGCGCATCGATGCGAGTCCCACCGGAGCTGGCCGGGGCACGCGAATCCGTCGCCGTCGAGGTCCTCGTCGTTCCCGAAACAGTCGCTGTCACGGCCGTCGCAGTCTTGATCGACACCATCGCCGCAGACCTCTCGCGCGCCGCGGTGCACGGACGCGTCGCCCTCGTTGCAGTCCTCCGGCACGGCAACGCCGTCGCCGTCGGGGTCGCAGCTGGCCGCGAAGACCCCATCGCAGTTGTCGTCGGCGGTCGTCTCACACTTCTCGGGTCGCCCCGGGTTGATGTCCGGGTCGTTGGGCGCGCAGTCCTCTTCGTCCACGAAGCCGTCGCCGTCGGAGTCCCCCCCAGTCGCGCAGGCCGCCGCGCCCCCGCGACAGTCTTCGTCGATTTCATTGCCGCACAGCAGCCGATTTCGGCGCTGCAGCGCCGGATCGCGCGCCACATCCTCAGGGCCGGGCTCCGCGGCGCGGAAGGGGTACGCGCTCGCCTCGCCGTCGTCGCAGTCCAACACGGCCTGGCCCAGCGTCGGCGGCAAGAGCGCGGCGCAGACCGGGGCCTCGGCGTCGACGAAGCCGTCGTGGTCGGCGTCGCAGCCGGGGGTGAACGGCTTCAGCGTCAACGAGACGACCGTCCGCCCGCGGACGCGCGTCTGGGCGGCCGCGACCGCCGAGGGCTCCGCGGGCGTGCCGTCCAGCCCGAGGCATGGGCACACGGGAAGCCCATCGGTGCCGCTGCTGCACGCCACGGGCTGGCCGCACGCGGCGACGTAGACCGTGAGCAGCCCACGCGCGGCGCTGCTCACCTCGAGGCCGAGCGCGAGGCGCGCGTCGGGGTCGCTGAAGACCTCGGGGGCGACGTCGAAGGTGTTCGTGGCGACCGCGACGGGCGGGCCGTCGTCGCGCAGGTGCACGACGAGCGCACGTGGCGCCACGGCGACGCCGCCGAGCCCGACCCGAAGCTCGAGCCCGTCGTCCACCGGCGTCGCGCAGCCCGCCGCCGAAGCGACAACGAGCGCGACGCAGGCCCCCCGGCGGATCAAGGCACGCACTGACCCATGCCGTTGCACGTCGTCCCCCCCGCGAAGCCGTTGCTCGTGCAATCCCCGTTGTTGGTGCAGGCGCGACAGACGTCCGTGGTGCCATCGCACAGATTGCCGAGCGGATGGCCCACGCAGTCGGCGTTCGCCGCGCAAGGCAAGCAGGCGTTCGCGGTGCAGACCTGACCAGCGCAGTCGCCGCTGTCCCCGCACTCCAGACAGTCGCCCGCGACGCAGGCCTCGCCGTTGTTGTGCCCGGCGCAGTCGGCATCGTCTGCGCAGTTGCCGCATGCGTAGGCCGCACTGCACACGTCCAGGCCACACCCGAGGGAGTCGTCGGGGTCACACAGGTGGCACTCCCCGTCGTCGGCGCCTCCGTCGATGCACTGCAGTCCGTTGGCGTTCCCGTCGCAGTCCGCGTCCGCCGCGCAGGCCAGGCAGGTCAGCGTCGCCAGATCGCAGCTCGGCGTATTGCTCCCCGCGCCGCAGCCCTGGTCGTTGTTCGGGTCACAACGCCCGCAGGCCCCCGCGCTCGGGCCCGCGCCCACACACTGGTTCGTCGGGGCGTTGCAGTCCCCGTCCACGGCGCATGCCGCGCAGGTGAAGTTGCCCGCGTTGCAGACGGGCGTGTTGCCGGAGCAGCCCGCGTCTCCGGCCGGATCGCAGAGTCGGCAGACCGAGTTGACGCACTGGTTGCCGTTCCCGGGACGGGCGAGGCACTCGCCGTCGTTCGCGCACGCGACACACGCGCCCTGCGCATTGCAGATGGGCGTCGCCGAGTTCTCGGCGCAGCCGTCGGCGTTCCCCGGATCGCAGGTCTTGCACTCGCCGGCCACGCACTGATTCCGGTTGCCCGGGCGATTGATGCACTCGTTGTCGTTCGCGCAGGGTTGGCACGTGCCGTTGGCATCGCAAATGGGCCGTGCGGCGGTCTCGAGGCACCCGTCCGTGGTCGCCGGATCACACGCCTCGCAAGATCCCGCCACACACTGCCCGCCGTTCGGGTTCGTCGCGCACTCCCCGTCCGCGGCGCAGCCACGGCACGTCAGGTTCGTGCCGTCGCAGATCGGCGTCGCGCTCCCCGCGGCGCACTGCGCCTCGTTCGGGTCGCAGGCGCCGC
>JBMOFP010000333.1:0-3699 GCA_049318805.1 Bradymonadia bacterium | reverse complement strand
GCCAGACTAGGGAGAGGCTACGGGGCCGGGGTCGGGGCGAGCGGCAGCCACGCCAGCACCAGGCCGAGGTGCATGGCCTCGGCCTCGAAGCCGAGTCGCAGGTCCGCCCCCCGGAAAACGGTCGAGAGCGCGCCAGCGACACTGAGCTCCAGCAGGAGCGGGGTCTCGCGCGCGGCGGCGTCGCTCGACGACAACGCACGCTCGAGCGCGCCGAGCTGCCCGGCGTCGTTGCCGAGCAGCTCGACAGGGCCGTCGGGCGCAACGACGGCGCGATGCTCTACGCCTTCGAAGGCCCGCTGCGCGGTCGTCCGGGCGACGGTCGTTTGAAGGGCGGGGCGCTGCGCGAGCGCGAAGCCCGCGGTGGGCTCGAAAACGACGGTGGCGGACACCCCCTGGGCGCCGGCGAGCGCGGCCGCGAAGGTGGTGACCTCGGGGAAGACGGCGCCGAAGCTCTCGATGGGCTTGCGGCCGTAGGCGGGGAGCGCTGTCCAGAGGGACGGCCAGCAGACGAAACCGCACCGCATGGCCTCGGCCAGGTGCAGGTCGAGTGGGACACTCGCCCCGGGCGCGACCTCGTCGAGGACCTGGAGCGCCGGGGCGCCCGGTGTCGCGAGGGTGAGCCGCACCGCGGCGGTCGACTGCAGGAGACGATGGGGCACGGCGGCGTGACCCCGGCCGAGCTGGCCGAGGGGGGCGGCGCGGCTCGTATAGCGACTCTCGACGTCCACGAGGAGCGCGGCATCGGTGGACCGGACGCGAATCACCGACGCGCGGAAAAGGTCGAGGCCCGTGGCGGCGAGGCGCTCCGGCAAGCCTGCATCCCGCCGTCCACGCTGCACCTGGGCGGCACGCGCCTCCGGCGGAATCAGCTCGGACTGAAGCGCGGCCCGGACCACCTCGGCGTCCCCCATGGCCCGCGCCCATCGTGCGAAGGACCGATGGGCGACCACCGCCCGAAGGGCCTCGCCCCGCGCCGGCGGGCCGTCCACGCGGTCGAGGACGTCGTCGGCCGGCAAGGACGGGTTGAGCGCCGCCTCCAAGCCCGCCGCCAGCGCGCCCGGTCCCACGCCGCGGTCTTGCACCAGGTCGACGAGGACGCGGTCCGGCCCGCGGGAGACGACGACGAGCGTCGGGGTCGTGGCCTCGAGCAATCGATGCACACGGCCCTGGCCACGCAAGACGAGGGCAGCGTGCAGCGGGGCCACGCGGTGCGGATCGCTCTCGAGCGCCACGGCCAGCGCGTCACTGCCTTCGTCGAGCCCAACGCTCTGAATGGCTCCGAACCGCTCGGACAGCCAGAGCGCCGTCGCGTCCCCGGGCGGCGTCGTCGTCGGGGTCCCGACGAGGCGCACGTGCAGCCAGGCCGCGGGCATCGGGGTCTCGTTCAGCCACGCGGCCACGGCGTCCGGCGCGTTGAGGACACGCTCCAGGTCGTCGGAGAGCTCGAGCAAGGCCGGCACGGGCCCGCCGCGCACCGCGAGCCAAGCGGGCGCCCGCTCGTCGATGCCCAGGGCCGGCCAGAGTTCAGCCTCGACGGTGAAGCCCGCGTCGCTCTTGCGGAAGGCCTGGTCGAGGCCCACGGCGCGCTGCCCGAGGGCCTCGGTGAGGGCGCGCCATGCCGCCGGAAAGAAGGTCGCCGTGAAGGCGGCGTCCGGCGGGAGCGCCGAGGACAGGTCCGGCGGAGGCGCATCGGAGGGACCCGACGGAGACCTGCGACTCGGCGGTCCGCCGCAAGCCGCCACCGCCACCGCCACGCACACTGCGACCGCGCATCCGAGTTTCACGGCGAGCATCCTGCAACAGCGTGCCCCGTGAGTAAACCACGGCCCGCCAAGACGGCGGGTTGCGTCGTCCCCTCGGGCGCGACCATGCTCGACGCCTTCCACTGCCTGGAGACCCCCGATGACCCGTGTCGAGTCCACCCGTGACCTGATTCGCCAGATTCTGCGCGACGACTACCTCGCGCCCGTGGTCGAGGCCTACTCGGTGACGGAGTCCGTCGCGGACGGGGCCCCCTGTCGCATCGAGGTGCGGTTGCACCACGAGGGGCAGAGCCAGTCCGCGACGATCGAGGGCGAGGGGGTCGGGTTCGTGGACGCCGTGTGTCAGGGGCTGATGGCCCACTACGCCCGGGAGTTCCGGTCCCTCGAGACGATTCAGTTCACGGGCTTCGCGGTGCGGGCGCGCATGGACACCACCCGCGCGGGCACGGGTTCCGACGCCGTGGGGGTCGTCTCGCTGACGGTCCGAAACAGTGAGGGCAACCTCTTCGAGTTCGAGCGTCAGGGACGTTCCCTGGTCGCCACGGCGGTCTCGGTGGTCGTGGAGGCGCTCGAACACTTCGTGAACGCGGAGCGCGCTTTCATCAGCGTTTACAAGGCGTTGCAGGATGCGCGCGAGCGCGGTCGTTCCGACCTCGTTCAGACCTACACGGCGCAGCTCACGGAGCTCGTGCGGACGACGAGCTACACCCAGGTGATCGAGCGCATCAAGGCCGAGACGCTGCGCTGAAATACCCACCCCCCAACCCCGGAGCGCGGATCGACGAATAGAGCGGCAAGACCGAAGCACCCTTGCACAGAGATGGATGCCGCCGTGAAAGCCGCCCGAACCCACGCCCTCGATTGCACGCTCCCTGGGGTCCAGGAAGCCCTCCTTCGCAGCCCGACCGTGCCCCCGGCCCTGGACGCGAGCGCACCCGGGCTGGCACGGGCCGCCCGCTTCGTGAGCGTGCTCCTCGGCAGCGCCACCGCCTTCGCGTGGTTGGTCCTGCCGCAGGTGCTCTGACCCGACGGGGCCTTCGGCCCCTCGAAGCCTTGCAATCCGGGCGAGGCTTGCTACGGTCCTCAGGGTCGAGAACAGGCGCCGAGAGCCCATGGGACCCCGCGTAGAGATTCGATTCTGCCCGGCGTGTCGCTGGCATACTCGGGCCGGGTGGCTGGCGCAGGAGCTCTTCACGACCTTCGGCAACGCCCTCGGCGAGGTGGCGTTGGTCTCCCCGGCCCCGGGCACGTTCGACGTGCTGGTCGACGGCGTCCGGGTCTTCTCGCGCAGTGAGGCGCGACGTTTTCCCGAGCCCCGCGACCTCAAGATCGCGCTGCGCGACCGTTGTTTCCCCGACCACGCCCTGGGACACAGCGAGCCGGTGCGGGCCGCGGACGCGGAGGACGACACATGAATCGATGGTGGCTCGGCGGACTGACCTTCGCGGTCCTGGCCGCTTGCGGTGAAGGCGGAGACGGACAGGGCGAGGACGCGCCGGAGACCGACGCCGCCGTCACGGAGACCGACGCCGAGGTCCCCGCGCCCCTCGACGCCAACGCCGAAGCCCAGGACCTCGCGGTGGCCACCGACGTGAGCGTGGCGCCGGACCAAGAGGTCGACGGCGCGCTGGACGCCGGACAGGACGCGACGCCCCCCGAGGAGATCGGTGTGCCCGACGCGGCCGAGGGGCCGACAGACGCCGAGCTCGACGCGGCCTCGGACGCGGACCTTGACGCCTCGGCCGGGGCGGACTCGGCTCCGGCCGGCGATGCGCGCTCGGAGGATGCGGGGGCAGGCGACGCAGTGGCCGACGCAGTGGCCGACGCAGTGGCCGACGCCGACCTCGACGCCGACCTCGACGCGGAGGCCGACGCGGAGGCCGACGCGGTCCGGGTCTTCGACGACCTCCGCGTGCCGATGCCGGACGTGCCGCTC
>JBMOFP010000332.1:0-3700 GCA_049318805.1 Bradymonadia bacterium | reverse complement strand
TCGGCCTCGCGGGCGGCTTGCGCATCGAGCTCAGCGACGCTCTGCGCGTGGGCGACCAGCGCGCTCGCCGCGCTCTTGGCGTGGGCGTCTGCGCGGGCGGCCTCGGCCACGGTCGACTGCTCAGCCGCGCGCGCCCGCTCCACCCGCAGCTCAGCGCCCTGGAGCGCCCGCTCGGCCTCGGCGCGGGCGACCTCGAGCGCGTCGAGCGAGGGCGCGCTCTCGGGCCTTGCGATGTACGGGTGGTCGGTGCTGCCGCAGAGCGTGCACGCCGCGCCGGGCTCCAGCAGCGCGCGCAGCTCGTGGGTGTGCATCGCCTTGTCAGCGCTCAAGTGCGCCAGCCGCGCGACCTCCAAGGACCGCGTGGCCTCGGCCACCTCGGCCACGGCAGCGTCCCGCGCCCCCAGCGCACGGGTGGCCGCCTCGATGGCCTCGCGCGCCTGGGTCGTCAGACCTGCGTGCTCCACCGCGCGCTCAGCCCGGCGGACCTCCAGCGCCGCATACCTGTCCGTCGCGTCCATCCGCCGCGTGAGCGCTTGTCGTTCGAGCGCGATCGCGCGCCGCGCAGACTCCAGCGTCGCGCCACTGAGCACCGCCGCCAGGTGCGCGTTCGCCTGCTCACTCTTGAGCTGCTCCTCAGCCCGCGCACGCTGGAGCGCCTCGCCCTCGGCGTGCAGAGACTCCAGCGCCTGCCGCGTGACCTCGAGCTCGGCGGCGGCCTCGTCCCGACGCGCGGCCACCGCCTGTGCATCCTGCTCGGCCTGCTTGAGCGCGCGCCCCGACTCGCTCAGCTTGGCCAGCGCCTTGGGCAAGTGCGCGTGGTGGGGCACGGTCTCGAGCGCCGCGCGGGCCGCCTCGCGCGCCTCGGTGACTTGGGCGTGCCGGGCGAGGCACACGTCCACCGCCTGCCGCACCTGCGCCGCCGAGCGGGCGCGCTCGCTCTGCGCCTGCTGCGCTGCGCCCGCGGTCTGCGCGGCGTGGCGCGCCGCCTCCCATGCGGCGTCCGCTGCCGCCAGCTCGGGGCCGGCCGCATCACGCTGCGTCCTCGCCGCCTGCTCGACGCTCTGGGCGCCGCGCCTCGCCGCCTCCGCCTCGGCGTGCGCCGCCCGCGCGTCTGCGTCGGACTGCTGGAGATCGGCCTGCTCGCGCGCCTTGACCTTGAGCTCGGCCTCCGCCTGCCGCGCCGCGCTCAGGGCCTCGCGCGCCGGCGTCAGGGCCTCGTCGCGAGCGAGCGTCGACAGGGCGTCGGCGTGCTCCGCGTGCTCAGCCTGCGCGGCGGCCCAGCGCTGTGACTCACGCGCCACCTCGTCGGCAAACGTCTTCGCCTTGTCCCAGAAGCGGGTCCGCGCGGCCGCAGCGTCGCGCTCTGCCGTCCGCTGTGCGGCCTCCGCCGTCGCAGCCTCGAGCGCTGCCCGCGTCACCGCCTCCTCCTCTGCGCTGAGCAAGCTCACCGTCGAGAGGGCCCCCTCGAGCCGCTGCTTCTCGAGCTTGAGCGCACGCACCTGCTCGGTCGCTCGAAGCCCGATCGCTCGGAAGCGCGCGCCATCCGTCAGGCGACTCAACAGCCCCGCCCGCGTCGCCTCGTCGGCGTCCAGGAACTGCCGAAACGCAAACTGCGCGAGCAGGACCGTGCGCTGGAACTGGTCGAACGAGAGCCCCTGCAGCACCCCCGCGAACGCGGCCTCGGCCTCCCTCTTGCCCTGGGTCTGCACGACCACATCCCACGCGCCGCTCGGCTGCATACGCTCGAGCGTGCGCTCTGGGTTCTGCGGCGCGCCGATGTCCTTGAAATAGGCGCGCCACATGCGCCACGTCGCGCGGTACCGCACGCGCTGGCCGCCGGCCTCGACCATCGAAAACTCGACCTGCGCCCGGCAGTTCCACTCACCGCGCGACATCACCTGGAAGGACTCTGCCTCTCGCCCCCCCAAGAGCCGAGGTGTGGCGCCATAGAGCGCGAGGCAAATCGCGTCGAGGAGCGTGGTCTTGCCCGCGCCCATCGGGCCGTGAATCAAGAAGAGCCCCGCGCTCCCGAGCGCGCCGTCAAAGGACACGGTGTGCTCGCCGTAGAGCGAGTTGAGGTTCGAAAGCGTCAAGTTGTGAATGCGCATGGTGCCTCCTTAGACCTCGGCCTCGAGCAACGCGCGGAAGTGCGCCAAGACCTCATCTGACGGCGCCTCGCCGTAGTGCGCGTTTCGCCACGCGAAGCTGAACGCCGCCTCCGGCGTTATCTCGTCTCCCCTCGGCAGGTCGACCGCCCCGACCGTGACCTCCGCTTTGGCGTGCACGGCGATCCGTGGCTCCACGGGGTCCGCGGGGCCACTCATCGTGACCCACATGAGCGGGTACGGTGACTGCACAACGACTCGCGCCTCCACCAGGTCCACGGGGTGGGTGCTGTTCGCCAGCGCGGCCTCCCGGAGAAACCGCTCGGCGCCCGACATGTAGCGGTCACGCACCGCCTCGGCCGAGACCAGCGGCGGGCGCTCGTTCGCGTCCCATGTCAGGGCCTTGAGGCGCTCTTCGACCTCGTCGAAGGTGCCCGTCACGTGGACGAGCCGACGCGTCACGGGCACGGCCACCGCCTCGACGACCAGCGCGCCCGACTCGGTGCGGGCCTCGGTGTCGACCACGAGCACGCGCCGCGGCTGACCTGCACGGGCGTGCCCGAGTACCACACGCGCCGCCCCGCATCGACCGCGAACCCGCGGTGAATATGCCCGAGCGCGACATAGGTGAAGCGCGGGTCGAAGATGTCGGGCCCGAACGCGCCGAGGGTGCCGACGCGGTTGATCTCGTACGGGATTGAGTCGTCCTCGGTGGGCTTCTGCCCTGCGCGGGGCAAGCACGTCAGGTGGCCGGTCGCGAGCAGCGGCACGCCTGGAAACGCAGCCTCAGCGGCGTCCGCGAGGCGGCCGTAGATGTCCCGAAAGGCGCCCGAGAGCTGCGCGTGCTGGACGCTCGGCTCGGCCGTCAGGTCGCGCACGCTGATGCGCCAGTCGTGCAGATAGGGCACCGCGGCGACCACGGCCTGCACGTCGTTGCCCGCCCGCAGCGGCACGAGCACGCCCTCCTTGAAGGCGAGCGCGCCCTGCCCCTCGCGCTCGGCCGCGTAGCCGCCCACCACGTGGGTCGAAAGCGCGCTCAGGACCTCACGGGGCGCGTCCAGCCGCGAGGCGGAGTCGTGGTTGCCGCCCACCACGACCACCGTGCGGTCGCCCAGCGCGCCCAGCCGCGCCAAGAAGGCGTAGTACAAGCTCTGCGCCTCGGCGCTCGGGGCGCCCTTGTCGAAGATGTCGCCCGCCACGACCACCGCGTCGATCTGGCGCGCGACGACCGTGTCCAGCAGCCAGCTCAGGAACGCAGCCTGCTCCTCGAGCCGAGGCCGACCGAAGTAATCGACGCCCAGGTGCCAATCCGATGTGTGCAAGACCCTCATGCAGACCAGTGCCGATTGGTGATGCCGACTCGCGGCTGACCTGAGGTCCGCTTACTGCCTCATCAGCATGACATCGGCGATGGGTCGGCGCAGCCGTGCCGATATTCACATTCGCGACGGGCTCAGGCTCGGGTCGTTCATCGGGCCGAGTTGAACCTGTTCAACCTAGGCTGTCAGTGCAGCGTGTGACGTTCGTATAGATACCACTGGCAGTGCCGATTGGTGATGCCGACTCGCGGCTGACCTAAGGTCCGCGTACTGCCT
>JBMOFP010000331.1:0-3858 GCA_049318805.1 Bradymonadia bacterium | reverse complement strand
CACCTGCTGCACTTCACGGTCGGGACCGCCCACGGCGACTTCAAGCCGGGTCAGGTCTACGCGAACGTGGTCTACGCCTTCTCGCAGCCCATCGTCGTCGGTGCGTATCTGGTGGCGATGACCTCGCTCTGCCTGCACCTGTACCACGGCCTCTACAGCTTCTTTCAGACGCTGGGCTTCAGCCACCCGACCTACACGCCTCGCATTCGTATCGGCGCACGCATCGTGGCGCTGGCGCTGGCCGCAGGTTTCATCTCCATTCCGCTGGCCGTACTCGCCGGCGTGATTCCGGCCTGAGGAAGGTTGTCATGCAACTCGACGCACGCATTCCTGCCGGCCCCATCGAGAAGAAGTGGGACAGCCACCGCTTCGGCATGAAGCTGGTCAACCCCGCCAACAAGCGGAAGTACACCGTCATCGTCGTCGGCACGGGCCTCGCCGGTGCCTCGGCGGCCTCGTCGCTCGCCGAGCTCGGGTACAACGTCAAGGCGTTCTGCTTCCAGGACAGCCCGCGCCGCGCCCACTCCATCGCCGCCCAGGGCGGCATCAACGCGGCGAAGAACTACCAGAACGACGGCGACAGCATCTACCGGCTGTTCTACGACACCGTGAAGGGCGGCGACTACCGCGCCCGCGAGGCGAACGTCTACCGCCTCGCCGAGAACAGCGTCCGCATCATCGACCAGTGCGTGGCCCAGGGCGTGCCCTTCGCCCGGGAGTACGGCGGCGTGCTCGCCAACCGCTCCTTCGGCGGCGCCCAGGTGAGCCGCACGTTCTACGCGCGCGGGCAGACCGGGCAGCAGCTCCTCATCGGCGCCTACCAGGGCCTCGCGCGCCAGATTGAGCTCGGCAAGGTCGAGATGCACGCCCGCACCGAGATGCTGGACGTGGTCGTGGTCGACGGCGTCGCCCGGGGCATCGTCACGCGGCACCTGGTCACCGGCAAGATCGAGTCCTTCGTGGGCGATGCGGTCGTGCTCTGCACCGGCGGCTACGGGAACGTCTTCTTCCTGTCGACGAACGCCAAGGGCTGCAACACCACCGCGATCTGGCGCGCCCACAAGAAGGGCGCGCTCTTCGCGAACCCCTGCTACACGCAGATTCACCCCACGTGCATCCCCGTCTCGGGCGACTACCAGAGCAAGCTCACGCTGATGTCGGAGTCGTTGCGCAACGACGGCCGCGTCTGGGTGCCCAAGAGCGGCGGCGACAAGCGCTCCCCCGACCAGATCCCCGAGGGCGACCGGGATTACTACCTGGAGCGCCGCTACCCGAGCTTCGGCAACTTGGTGCCCCGCGACGTCGCGTCCCGCGCGGCGAAGGCCGTGTGCGACGAAGGTCGCGGCGTCGGCCCCGGCGGGTTGGGTGTGTATCTCGACTTCGCGGACGCGGTGAAGCGCCTCGGCGCGAACGTGGTCGCCGAGCGCTACGGCAACCTCTTCCAGATGTACGAGCGCATCACCGGCGAGAACCCCTACAAGGTGCCCATGCGCATCTACCCCGCGGTGCACTACACCATGGGCGGGCTGTGGGTGGACTACGACCTCATGTCGAACGTGCCGGGCCTCTTTGTGGCCGGTGAAGCGAACTTCAGCGACCACGGCGCGAACCGCCTGGGCGCGAGCGCGCTGATGCAGGGTCTCTCGGACGGCTACTTCATCCTGCCGTACACGCTGGGCAACTACCTCGCGAACGTGAAGGCCGGCGGCATCGACACGGGCCACGCGGCGGTGAAGCAGGCCGAGGCCGAGGTGGCCGACCGCACGAAGCGGTTCCTGTCGATGAAGGGCAAACGGACGGTCGACTCGTTCCATCGCGAGCTCGGCAAGATCATCTGGGACGAGTGCGGCATGGGCCGCAACCGCAAGGGCCTCGAGGGCGCCATCGAGCGCGTCCGGACCCTGCGCGAGCGCTTCTGGACCGAAGCACACGTCACGGGCTCCGGCGAAGAGGTCAACAAGGAGCTGGAGAAGGCCGGTCGGGTGGCCGACTTCTTCGAGCTCGGTGAGCTGATGTGCCGCGACGCGCTCAATCGCGAAGAGAGCGCCGGCGGGCACTTCCGCGAAGAGCACCAGACGCCCGAGGGCGAGGCGAAACGCGACGACGAGAACTTCTGCTACACGGCCGCGTGGCAGTGGAGGTCCGACTCGGACCCGCAGGCCCTCGTCAAGGAGCCGCTCACCTTCGACTACGTGAAACCGTCTCAGCGGAGCTACAAGTAATGCGACTCACACTCCATGTGTGGCGGCAGCGCAACGGCCGGGACGCCGGGCAGTTCGTGAAGTACGACGCGCCGAACGTCAGCGAGGACATGAGCTTCCTCGAGATGCTCGACGTGCTCAACGAGGGCCTCGTCTCGCAGGGGCAGGACCCCATCGCCTTCGACCACGACTGCCGCGAGGGCATCTGCGGCATGTGCGGCTTCGTAATCAACGGCGTCGCCCACGGCCCCGAGAAGGGCACGACCGCCTGCCAGTTGCACATGCGCAAGTTCAAGGACGGCGACGAGCTCTGGATCGAGCCGTGGCGCGCCCAGTCGTTCCCGATCCTGAAGGACCTCTCGGTCAATCGCGGCGCCTTCGACCGGATCATCCAGGCCGGCGGGTACGTGAGCGCGCACGCGGGCAGCGCCCCGGACGGCAACGCGATCCCGGTCGCGAAGGAGGCCGCGGACCGCGCCATGGACGCGGCGCAGTGCATCGGCTGCGGGGCGTGTGTCGCCGCGTGCCCGAACGCCAGCGCGTCGCTGTTCACGGCCGCGAAGATCGGTCACCTCGGCCTGCTGCCGCAGGGTCAGCCCGAGCGCGATCGCCGCGCCGTGGCCATGGTGGAGCGCATGAACGCCGAGGGCTTCGGGCACTGCACGAACATCGGTGAGTGCGAAGCGGTCTGCCCGAAGGAGATCAGCATCGAGTTCATCGCCCGGATGAACCGCGACTACCTGGGCGCGGCGTTCAAGCAGCGTCCGGCGTCTGCGCGCATCGAGGACTGAGCGTGGAGCACCTGCCCGTCGTTTTCCTCGCGCACGGCGCCCCGCCGTTGCTCGACGACCACGGGTGGATGAAGTCGCTCACGGATTGGGCGGTGTCGATGCCGCGCCCGAAGGCCATCTTGGTGCTGTCGGCCCACTGGGAGGCTCGCCCCGTGGCGTTCGGGGCGCTGGACACCGTGCCGCTCGTCTACGACTTCTACGGCTTCCCGGAGCGCTACTACGCCGTGAAGTATCCGGCGCCGGGGGCCCCTGCCCTCGCCGCGCTGGTGAAGGACGTGCTCGAGGCCGCGGGCATGCCCTGTGCGCCGTTGCCCGCACCCGGCACGGGTCGAGGCCTCGACCACGGCGCATTCGTGCCCCTCGTGGCGATGTACCCCAAGGCCGACGTGCCGGTCCTGCAGGTCTCGCTGCCGTCCATGGACCCGCGGCTGCTCTTCCGGATGGGACAGGCCCTGGCGCCGCTGCGGGCCGAGGGTGTGCTCGTCATGGGCAGCGGTTTCCTCACGCACAACATGCGCACCTTCGGGATGCGCGAGACCCCGGCGTGGGCGAGCGAGTTCGACCAGTGGTGCGGCGAGGTGCTCGGCCGGCGCGACTTCGACGCGCTGCAAGCCTACAGGGAGAAGGCCCCCGGCGTTCGGGAGAGCCTGCCGACGCATGAGCACTTCGCGCCCGTCGTCGTCGCGGCCGGCGCCGCCTCGACGGTGTCGGGTCCGGTGCGCTTTCCGATCACGGGCTTCTGGCACGCGGTCGGCGGGTCGTCGTTCACGCGGCGCTCGGTCGAGTTCGGTTGAGCGGTTCGCTCCCCTGACAGGACGCTGAAAAAGTCCGTCCATGGACTTTTTCAGCCCCGCTGCGCCGAAGTG
>JBMOFP010000330.1:0-3880 GCA_049318805.1 Bradymonadia bacterium | reverse complement strand
TGGGCGAGGCCGCCGAGGGCGTGCGGGAGCGCCTCGACGCGGCCGTTTCGCGCCGCATGGTGTGCGACGTCCCGTTGGGCATGTTCTTGAGCGGCGGCATCGACAGCAGCGCGGTGCTGACCTCCATGGCGCGGGTCTCCGACCGGCCGATCCAGGCGTTCACGATCCGCTTCGACGAGGCCAGCTACGACGAAACGGCCCACGCGCGGCTGGTGGCCCAAAGTGTCGGCGCCACGCACCACGTCGAGACGATCCGACCCGAGCCGGAGACCTTTTTCGAGCCGCTGGTCGACGCTTTCGACGAGCCTTTCGCGGACAGCTCGGCCATCCCCCTCTGGTACCTGGCGCGCCTCGCGCGGCGACACGTGACGGTGGCCCTGGGGGGCGATGGGGGCGATGAGCTCTTCGCCGGCTATCGAACCCATCGCGCGCTGCGCCTCGCGGCGCTGTGGCGCAGGCTGCCCGTCGCCGTGCGCGACGGCCTCGTGCCCGCGCTCGTCGAGCGGCTCCCGGTCAGTCACCGGAAGGTCAGCTTCGACCTCAAGGCGCGTCAGTTCGTGGCCGCGGCGAGCGCGCCCGCGTCCCAGGCGTTCTTCGGGTTCAAGGAGTTCCTTCGGGCGCCGCGCCGTCGGGCGTTGTGCCTCGCGCAGGCCGGCTTCGAGTCGCCGTCGCGCCTCTTCGATGCCGCCTTCGCCGCCCACGAATTCCAGGACGCGCTCGACGCCGCGCTCTACGCGGACAGCACGCTCTACCTGCCCGACGACATCCTCGTGAAGGTCGACCGCATGACGATGGCGCACGCGCTCGAGGCCCGCACCCCTTTCCTGGACACGGGCCTCGCGACCTACGCCGCAGCGCTCCCGGCGCGCTACAAACTCTTCGGTCTGCGCACGAAGCACGTGCTCAAGCGCGCCCTGCGTGGGCGTGTGCCGCTTCGGATCCTCGAGCGGGGCAAGGCGGGCTTCAACGTGCCCATGGCCACATGGCTGATGGGACCGCTGCGCGACCGCCTCTACGACACGCTCTCGCCGACCCGCGTGCGCGCGCTCGGCCTGTGGTCCGCGCCCGAGGTCGAACGGCTGCTCGCGGAGCACGCCGCGCGCCGCACCGACCACAGCCGCCCGCTGTGGGCGCTGGTCTGCCTCTCTGCTTGGCGAGAACGTCATCGGGCCGCACCGAGGAGCGTCGCATGAACACGCCGCCCGGCGTCCAGGACACCAGCCTGACCCGACCCTCGGATGGCCCGCCCACCGCGTTGCCTCGGCGCGCCGCGAACTTCCCGACCACGGCCCAGTTCGCCCCGAAGCCGGTCTACGAGGTCGTCACCCGCCTCTACAACTTCCTCGGCGCCCTCGTCGGGATTCTGGTGCTGTCCCCGTTGCTGCTCGTCATCGCCGCCGCGGTGAAGCTGACCTCTTCGGGCCCCGCGCTCTACCGGGGCGCGCGGGTCGGTCGCGACGAGCGGCCCTTCGACATCTTCAAGTTCCGAACGATGCACGTCGGCGCCGAACAGAAGATCGGCCAACGCCTCGTGCAGCAAAGCGAGGACCACTTCACCCCCATCGGGCGCTTCCTCCGCAAGTACCGGCTCGACGAGCTCGCCCAGCTCCTCAACGTGCTCAACGGCGACATGAACCTCGTCGGCCCGCGCCCCGTCCGACCCATCTTCCTCGAGGAGCACAAACGGAAGGTCCCCGGCTACACCCGGCGCTTCTCCGTGCGCCCCGGCATCACCGGCAAGGCTCAGGTCCGCGGCGGGTACTACACCTCGGCGCGCCACAAGCTCTTCTACGAGGTGCTGTACATCAAACACCGGACCATCGGCATGGACCTGCAGCTGATCGTGCTGACGTTCCTTCGGGTGATGAACAAGGTCTTCACGACGGGCTTCCTCGTGGCCTGGCTCCTCCTCGCCGTGCTGGTGCTGCCCGCCGAGGTCCAGAGGGAGCTCTCCTTGCCCATCGGCTCGGTCAGCGTGAACCCGCTGTATGCGATGCCGGTGGTCATCGCGCTGTGGCACCTGCTCCGGCGCGACGTCATCGACAAACGCATGTACGCGCTGCGCAGCCCCGTGGACCTGCCGCTGCTGGGCTTCCTCGCCGTGACCGCGTTGCTCGTGCCGCTCAGTCGATTCCCGCTCGAGGCCCTGAAGGGGCTCGGCTGGTTCCTCTGCAACGGCGCGGTCGTCTTCTACGTCGTGCTGAACTCACGCCTCGTCTCTGAACGTCGCTCCACCCTCGTGAACACCCTCGTGCTCGGCACGTCCATCGCGGGCATCTCCGCCACGTCCACGGTGCTCGGCCAGATGCTCCTCACCGGTGAGTACGTGCCCCCCCCGGCCCGCTCCAACACCGCGCTCGTGCTCTCCGCGCTGGTCGTCCTCGCGACGCCCCTGGCCTTCGCGAGGCTCCGGCAAACACGGACCTCACTGCGTCGTGTGCTCTACCTCGCCTCGTGTGTCGTGCTCATCGGAACGGCCCTCGTCGCCTGGCGCAAGGCCGGCCTGTCGTGCCTCGCCGTGGCCATCTGCCTGTACCTCGTGCGCACGCGGCCCAGGCTCTCCCTCGCGTTTGCCGGAGCCTACGCGGCCATCGTCATCGCCTTCGGCTTCGCCAACGACCCCCGGTACGCCTTCAACAACATCGGCGCGGAGATCCGCAGCGACTACGCCCAACAGCTCCAGGTCGTCGAGGCCGTCCGGCCGGAACGTCTCCTGCTCGGCGTCGGGGCCCGGGTCCTGCCGCTGCATGCGCAGACCTCCGAGAACCTGCGCCCCGGCAAGAACCGCCCACGGTTGCGCATCGGCACGGCCGAGAATACGTGGCTGTCGCTCTTCGCCGACCACGGCCTGGTCGGGTTCTCGTTCTTCGTCGTTTTCTTCGTCGGCGCGCTGGGGATCATGTGGCGCGCGACCCCGCGTGTCGCAGACCCGAGCGCGCGCGACGACCTCTGGGCGACGACCTGCGGGCTGGTCGGCTTCGCACTCCTGATGTGGTCGGACGACCTGTTCTACCGCCTCCCGACCTTCGTCCTGTTCTGGTCGATGATGGGGCTGGGCCTCGGCACGGCGTTGATGCACGGGCCTGGGCCGCGCACGTACTACCGCCTGGTGCACTACCGCCACAGGTTGTGACGGCCGCGCGTCGCGCGTCGCGCGTCAGCTCTGAGGGCCGGTGCTGGACTCCGCGGGGCGCTGTTCGTCGGGGTAGTAACTCGTGGGCCGGTAGTCCTGGTAGTAGTAGTGCCCGTAGCCGCGCTTGGACACGTCCACGTTGTTCAGCAGCGCCCCGAGGATGTTGACCTTCACGTCGGCCAGGAGTCGACGGGCCTTCTTGACCATCTCGCGGCTCGTCTCGCCCGCGCGCACGACGAGCACGGCGCCGTCGCACACATTGCCGAGGATGAGCGCATCGGTGACTGCGCAGACCGGCGGCGAGTCGAAGATGATGCGGTCGTAGCGTTCGAGCAGGCGCTCGACGACACGGTGGAACGACGCCGTGTGCAGGAGCTCGGCGGGGTTCGGCGGGATCGGCCCCGAGCAGAGGATGTCGAGGTTCTCGACGCCGCTCGGCTGCGCCACCGTGGCGAGGTCACGCTCGGGCTCGAGCACCAGGTTGCTCAGGCCGCGGTTGTTCTCGAGGTCGAAGATGCGGTGGATGCGCGGGCGCCGCAGGTCCGAGTCGATGAGCAGCACACGGCTCCCCGACATCGCCATGGTGGCCGCGATGTTCACGGAGGTGCTGGTCTTGCCCTCGCGGGGTCCAGCGCTGGTGATGAGCAGCTTACGGAGCTCGCGCTCGGGCGCCATGAAGAGCAGGTTCGTGCGCACCGTGCGGACACACTCGGCGGCGGTGCTGTGCGGATAGTCGAGCACGTAGCG
>JBMOFP010000329.1:0-3885 GCA_049318805.1 Bradymonadia bacterium | reverse complement strand
TGGTCTCGCTCACCGTGAAGCCCGGCAGGTCACGAAAGACCCCGTCGGGCGCGTACTCGACCACCTCGGACGAGCCGTCGTACTCGGGGTCGCCGAGCTTCACGAGGTATCGATTGCCGGCGAGCTCGAAAGCGCGCCAGATCTCGTCGTCGTCGCGGTAGGGCTTGACCAGCTTCTTGTCGAGCTTGCCCTCGCACTCGAGGAAACGCAGGCGCTCCGTGTGCGCGGTGAACGGCAGCGAGGCCCACAGCTCGAAGAAGCGCAGGAGCTGGTCGCGCGCCGCGTCGTCGGTCGTGAAGGCCGCGCGCCAGCACGCCGCGGCGAGGTGGCCGGGCAAGGTCCACCACTCGAGGTCCGTGCCGGGGACCTCGCGCCGGTCGACCTCACCGGCGAAGAAGGCCGCGGCGGCGCGCAGGTGGACGGCGAACGGGCCGCCGTAGCTGCTCTCGACGAGGTCGAGCTGCCCCAGCTCGGCGATGATCACCTCGGCGTCGAAGCCCCCGTCGTCCACGTGCGGCGCCTCGCCGCCTTTGCGGGCGTCCGTCAGCTCACGCAAGGTCCGGTCGAGCTCGGCCGCCGCGTCGACGATCCCCACCAGGGACCGCCGCAGGCGCGCATCGGTGAGCGGCAAATGGGCCGAGAGCGCGGCGTTCAGGCTCGGTCGGTCGTCGGCCTGCGCGTCTCGATCCTGAATGGCCGCGGCGAGCAGGGCCTCGACGTCCGCCTCGCTGATCCTACGGAGCGCTGCAGATGCGGCGGCGTCTCGGGCCGCGTAGAAGTGCCAGTACTCCCAGGGCGCGACGTAGCCCGAGCCGGCAGTGTACGCGTTGCTCGTATCACTCGCGACGCTGGCGCCGTCGAGCTCGAGCAGGCGTGGGGGGTCGGCCCAGCGACCGGCGCGGTCGCCGACGACCGGCCGCGGCTCGGTCGCGCCCGGCAGCGTGAGCAGGGCCACGACGGTGTCCTCGGTCGTGCCGCGCCACGTGCGCCCGTCGATGCCCTCGTATTCGGTGTCGCCCTCCGCCTCGCCCTCGGCGTTCACGGCGCTGCGTGCCCGGAGGCCGATGAGCCCGTCACGGATGCCGAGGGGGCTCGTCTCGAGGCCCCGCAGGGGCAGCAGCCAGCACGCGCCGAGGTCGAGGGTCTTGCCGTCGGCCGCGAAGGCCTCGAAGAAGCTCGGGAGCGACCGACGCCCCTCGGCATCGGTGACCGGGTCGTACTCGAAGAGCGCGCGCTCGCCCTCGAGCCAACGGAGTCGCCAGAGGGTCGTTCCGTCGGTGCAGAGCCGATGCGAACCCGGATGCTCCGTGTCGCCCACCCGCAGCACACGCCGACCCTCGGTCACCCCACCCTTCTCGAGATGGAGCGCGAAGCCGCTCGGCGACGGATCGCCCCAGCTCGAGCCCTTGTCGAAGCGCTCCTGCGGGGTGCCCGTCCAGAAGCCGTGCGGGTCGTCGTCGTCGTCGGTGTAGACGACCATCGCCTGGCCGTCGGCGAAGTGCAGCGCGCGCAGCTCACCCTTCGGGGGGCAGCTCCAGGTCAGGTCGAGCACGCGCCCTTCGGGTCCTACGGCGAGAATGCGCAGACGATTCGCGAGCACGAGGTAGGGCCACGTGCCGCCGATCCAGCGTTCGTCCCCGAGTTCCTCGAGCGCGGCGTCGAGGGCCGGCCAGCCGAGCTCGTCGATGAAGCCCGTCTGGAGTGTGCGCGCGAGCGCAGGGGCGACGCGGCACGCCTCGAGGACCGGCAGGGCTTCGGGGAACTCGGCGAAGGTCGCGGCCGAGGTCGCGCTCTGCAGGCGCTCCAGGCGCTCGGTGAAGTGCGGCAAGCCGTGGGCGCTCACCTCGGCCAGCAGGCCGTGCAACCAGCGGCGGCGCGCCTCGAGCAGGCCCTTTTTGCCGCGCGCGGCGCGCTCGAAGTCCTCTTCCCCCGCGACCGACTCGATCGCCGCGCTCAGGAGCGGCGCGAAACGCGCGTCGGCGGCGAGGTGCTCGAGCGCGCGGCCCAGCTCCGGTTGCCCCGCGTTCTCGGCCCACCGCTCGAGCTCGATGCTGTCGTCCTTGTCGGGGTCGGCGACCGGCACGCCCAGCTCCAGCGCCAGGTCCGTGAGGTCGGCGTCGATCTGCGACTCCCATCGGCCGATGAGCTTGACGGGCTTGGCGTCCGCGATGAATCGAGGCGCCAGCCGCCGAAGCAGGACGGGCACCGCGGCCGGGAGCTTGTCGTCGCGCCAGTGGTCCTGGGTGTGCGCGACGAGCTTGCCGAACCAGGCCGCGGCGTTCTCGTGGCGCCCCTGCTCCACGTGGTCCAGCGCACCGGCCGCCTCGAGCAGCTCGATCCACGCCGTGTGGAAGCCCTCCGTCGACTGCGACGGTTGCGGGAAGAGCTCGAGGAGCAGCCCCGGTGAGGCCCGCCCCACCTCGAGCACGGCCCTGCGGTAGTCCTTCCAGAAGGCCGCGGGCGCGCGTTTCAGCGACGGCGCGCTCAGGATCTCGCGGACCAGCGCGAGCTCCTCGGTGTGCGGGTCGAGCTTCGCCGCGGCCGCCAGCGCCCGCAGCTCCTTCCCCATGCCAGCCCAGGGCGGCAGGCCCCCGGTCGTGCGGCGGACCACCAGCTCCCGAAAGTGCGCGTAGGCCTCGCCCGGCTCGTGGGCGAGCTTCAGGTCCTTCGCGTAGGCGCTGAGCGACTTGATCGACACCGCGCCCGCGAGCGCGAATTCCAGAATGGATTCGCGGCGTTGCGCTTCGTCCACCCGTAGGCCGTGCACACGCTCCGCCTCCCGCGCCTTCTCGAAGTACTGCGCGGCGTAGCTGGTGCTCCCCGCGGCCAGGAAGCCCCGCCCCGCCTCCTCGTAGAAGCTGGGCAGGAAGTGCGGCACCGAGCGCGACAGCGAATCGCCGAGCGCGTCCACGTCGATCTTTGCGTTCCCCGGCTTCGATTGCGCCTGACGGAGCGCACGCTTGAGGCCCGCGACGACCTCGAGGGCGAACCGGGCGCGCTCCGGGTCGTTCACGAGCGCCCAGCCGGGGAAGCCCAGCGCGCGACGTCGCTGCCGCCCTACGGGGCCGAGGTCGGCGCCCGCCTCGAAGCCGAGGAAGTTCATCTCGGCGTCCTCGCCCGGCGCCAACGCCGCGGCGGTCAGGCGCACCACGACACGGTCGCCGAGCACGGTGTGGCGGAAGGCGCGCGCGTGAACGACGTCGAGGGGCTCTTTTTCGGGTGTCGGGCCGTCGGTGGGGATGAGGCCGCCTGCGCGGACACGGGTCGCGAGGTCCGTCACTTCTCCTCCTCCTTCGCCTCGGGCGTGCGCCCGGCGTAGATGGCGCTCGCCATGCGCATGCCCTCGGAGAACGCCACGGGGCCGACCTCGCCGAGCGACAGGCTGCGCTCCCGTTCGTCGACCCAGGTGAGGTCGTCCGTCGACGTCTCGGAGTCGGGGTCGTCGGCGCCGATCCAGAATCGGGCCTCGTACAGGCGGCCCGCCTCCCACACAGGACACACCGCGTAACCACCGCTGACGCGGTACCCGAGCGTGCGGCAGCGGCCTGTGGCGTGGCTCAGGGCCTCGAACTCCCCGCCCGCGTAGTCGGCGATGGCGTGGGCCTCGGGGTCGAGGCCGGCGGGGCGCGCGAACGTTTCACGGAAGAGCTGCGGCATGCCCTGGGCGAGGCCCAGCTCCGTCGCCAGGCCGCGCCAGTCGTCCAGGTCCGCGAGCAGGATCGGGTGCGGCAGTACGATCGCCGGTGCCTCGAGCCACTCCGTCTCACCGTCGAGGGTCACGACCCCCACGCCCGCGTCGGCCCGAGCGCCGCGCAGGAAGCCGGCCACGCCCGGGCGCGGCGTGCCATCCGACGCCACGCCCAGCACCACCGCGTTCTCGAGCGT
>JBMOFP010000328.1:0-3918 GCA_049318805.1 Bradymonadia bacterium | reverse complement strand
AGCGGGCGCGCGGGTGCTCACGACGAACACCTTTGGCGCGAATCGGATCCGGCTCGCGCGGCACGGGCTCGAGGACAAGGTCGCGGAGCTGAACTCGGCCTCGGTTCGGCTCGCCGTCGAGGTCTCTGGGGGTCGCGCCTTCGTCGCCGGGAGTGTGGGTCCGTCGGGCATGACCCTGGAGGAGCTGGTCGGGGCGCGGGGCGCCGAGGTCGAGGCGGCCCTCGAGGAGCAGATGCGGTGTCTTTTGGACGCCGGGGTCGACGTGCTCTGCCTCGAGACGTTCTATGTGCTCCCGGAGTTGGAGCTGGCGATCCGCATCGCGCGGAGCCTCACGGACAAGCCCATCGTCGCGCTCGCGACTTTCCAGCCCGACGCCACGATGCAGGGCGGCCTCGGCCCGGAGCAGGTGGGGCGCCGGCTCATCGCCGCCGGGGCCGACGTGATCGGGGCGAACTGCGGGGGCGGCCCGGAGCTGCTTTTCCAGGTCACGACCCCGATGGTGCCGCTCGGTGTCCCGGTGCTCGCGCAGGCCAACGCAGGGCGGCCCGAGGTCATCGAGGGTCGGGCCATCTACGTCGCGAATCCTGAGTACTTTGGCGTCTTTGCGCGCCGTTTGTTGAAGGCGGGCGTTCGGGTCATCGGCGGCTGTTGTGGCACTTCACCGGACCACATCCGGCGCATGGCCGGCGCCGCCCGCATGATGGCCGTGGACGACCACCGCATCCCTGGCCCGCGCATCGAGGGGACGGACCCGAAGTCCCAGCCGGGCGTCGGCACGACGGAGACGCCGCTCGAGGGACGCTCCGCCTTCGGTGAACGTTTGGCGCGCGGGCAGTTCGTGACCAGCGTCGAGCTCAATCCACCCACGGGCTTCGATCTGCGCAAGCGCATCGAGGCCGCAAAGGCGCTGCGGGATGCCGGGGTGACGACGATCAACATCGCCGATGGCCCCCGCGCCAGCCTGCGCATGGGCAACCTCGCCATGGCCCTCGAGGTCATGCGCGAGACCGGCCTCGAGCCGCTCTTGCACGTGTGCTGCCGAGACCGGAACTTCCTCGGCTTGCAGTCGCACCTGCTCGGCGCCCACGTGCTGGGGCTCCGCAACCTCGTGGTGATCACGGGCGATCCGCCGAAGATGGGTCCATACCCGGACGCGACGGCGGTCTACGACGTCGACAGCATCGGGCTGCTGAACATCATCACGGGCTACAACCACGCGCTCGATCCCGCCGGCAAGCCCATGCCCGAGACCACGAAGTTCGTGAAACTCACGGGCGCCGAGCCGGCTGCGCTCGACTACGACCGCGAGCTTCGACGCCTCGAGATGAAGCGCGACGCCGGGGCCGACGCGGTCATGACCCAGCCGGTCTACGACCCCCGTGTGGCGGAGCGATTCCTCGACGACGTGCGCTCGCTGGGCCTCCCGATCCTGCTCGGGGTCGTGCCCCTCGCGAGCTACAGAAACGCGGTCTTCATCCACAAGAACGTGCCCGGCATGCGCATCCCGGACTACGTGCTCGAGCGTATGCGCCAGGCCGACGAAGAGGGGCGGGGACAGGCCGAGGGCGTGGCCATCGCGCGTGAAGCCCTACACGCCTTTCGCAACCGGATTCAGGGGGCCTACATCATGCCGCCGTTCGACCGTCACGGCGTCGCGCTCCAGGTGCTCGAGGGCTTTGTTTGAGGTCGGCGCGGGTCGAAGTACGCTGACCCGACCATGACCGACCCGCGCCCCCTCGTCACCGTCGTTACGCCCGCGTTCAACGAAGAGGCGTTGCTGGACAAGAACCTGCGCCTCCTCGCAACCCATCTCGACGGTCTGAGCGACCGCTTCAGGTGGGAGATGGTGGTGGTCAACGACGGCAGCAAGGACCGCACGGGCGCCATCGCCGACGCCTTCGCCGCCGAGCGACCCGAGCACGTCCGTGTGGTGCACCACCCTGTGAACCTGAACCTGGGGCAGGGGATTCGCACGGGCATCGCCCACGCGCGGGGCGAGTACCTGGTGGTGCTCGACGTGGACCTGAGCTACGCCCCGGACCACATCGAGCGCCTCGTCGACACCCTGGTCGCGACTCGGGCCGACATCGTCGTCGCGTCGCCGTACATGCCCGGCGGAAAATGCACGGGCGTGCCTTTCCTGCGCCTTTTCCTCAGCAAGCGGGCGAACCGATTCCTCGCGTTCTTCTGCCACCACGTGGACCTGCACACGATCACCGGCATGGTCCGTGGTTACCGCACGGCGTTCGTGCGCAAGCTCTCGCTGAAGTCCAACGACATCGAGATCAACACCGAGATCATCTACAAGTCGATGCTGCTGCGGGGGCGTGTGCTCGAGATCCCGGCCCACCTGGATTGGTCGGTCTTCCAGTCCCAGGGCATCCGCCGCATGTCGAGCTTCCGTGTGGCGAAGGGCATCCTGACCTACATCCTCAGCGGCTTCTATTTCCGGCCGTTCATCTTCTTCGTCATGCCCGGTCTCACCTCTCTGGTCATCGCGCTGTATCTGATGGGCTGGATCGGCCTGCACACCGCCGATGCCTTCGCCGCGGCCAAGCCCGGACCCTACTTCGACGACCAGCTCAGCAACGCCATCGGCCTCGTGTGGCAGCAGAGACCCCACGCCTTTTTTGTGTGCGGCCTCGCGTTGATGACCGCGCTGCAGCTCATCTCGCTCGGCTTCATGTCGTTCCAGCAGAAACGGTACTTCGAGGACCTGTTCTTCCTGGGCTCCGACGCGCGCAACGGCGCCGGAGGCCCTGAACGGGGCGCTTGACGTCCGGGCGCCGGGCTGCCCGAATGGCACCATGTCGACCCACCCCCTCGCGGCCCACTTCGGGGCGCTGCCCGTCTTCCGCGGCCTCGCCGACGACGACCTCACGGACCTACTCCGTGCGTTGCGCCCGCAGTCGATGACCCCCGGCCAGACCATCTTCGAAGAGGGGGCGCCCGGCGATGCGCTCTTTGTCGTCGACCGGGGGAGCGTGCGCATCACCGTCAGCGGGCTCGAGCTCGCGCGCCTCGAGAAGGGTGCGGTCTTCGGCGAGCTCGCGCTCATCGACGGCGCGCCCCGCAGCGCCACGGTCGTTTGCGCCGAGCACGGCGCGCTGTATCGCCTCGACAAGACCGAGTTCGACTATTTGCGCCGCAACCTGAGACCCGCCGCGTTCAAGGTGCTCAGGAATCTCTCGCTCACGCTGGCCGACAGGCTGCGTGACACCAACGACCACATCGCGCGGGCGCTGAGCGGTGAACCCGAGCCTGCGGTCGACGCCGGCGCGGCGCGCGGTGCGACGGCCGACGAACCGAGCCTGTGGTCCAAGCTCGCCTTCTGGAGGCGGTGAAATGGCCCTGCCTCCGCAACGCACGGGGACCCCCGCCCCAGGCCTCGAAGCGCGCGAGTTCGCGGCGCTGACGCGACTGCCGCTCTTCGCCGGCCTGGACGCCTCCGAGCTCTCGACGCTCCGCGGCGTGCTCAAGACCAAGTGGGTCGCGCCCGACGAGGTGCTGTTCCGCGAAGGCGACCGCGCCGCCGCGTGCTACGTGCTGCTGTCCGGGAACATCTCCATCGAAAAGCGCCTCGCCGACGGACGGGTCGAGGTCCTCGCGACCCTCGTGCCCGGCGGGTTGGTCGGCGAAATGGCGCTCATCGACGGGCGACCTCGGAGCGCCGGTGCGCGGCCGCACAACGGCCCGGCGGTCGTGCTCGTGCTCGAGCGGGAGGACTTCGACCGCCTCTTCGGGGCGAACCGGCCCTTCGCCTTCAAGGTGCTCGACCGGATCGTCACCGACCTCGCCGGTCGGCTCCGGCGGGCCACGGGTCGGCTCGTCGAAGCCAGCCGCGAGGAGGCCCCCGAGGACCGCGCCGCGCGAGCGCGCGAGGCCGCCGCCAGCCTCCTCGGCATGGACCTCACCCAG
>JBMOFP010000327.1:0-3982 GCA_049318805.1 Bradymonadia bacterium | reverse complement strand
GCCGCGTCGGGGAGCGCCGCGTCGGTCTCCAGCGAGGGCGCGTCTGGCATCGAGACTGCGGCGTCCGCCAGATCGAGGTCCGCCTCGGGCTGAATCTGGGCGTCCACGGTCGGGGCGGTGTCGTCGGTCGAAGCCGGCGCGCAGCCCGCGA
This sequence comes from Bradymonadia bacterium, assembly GCA_049318805.1. GTDB lineage: Bacteria > Myxococcota_A > Bradymonadia > UBA7976 > UBA1532 > CANLBD01. The sequence goes on along the minus strand of JBMOFP010000327.1, from coordinate 3,831 downwards.
TCCCCGCGGCCAGAACCCATGCCCCCCCCAGCGCGACCGCCTGGATCCGGGCCCTGGAGATGCCGATCCGGCGACTGCGCCACAACGCGCCCGAGGCGCTCACTTCCTGGCCCATTCTGTCACTCTTTGTCCCACTTGCGCCTCGTCCGGAAGCCTCAAGGCACCCCGCGTGCCGGGCTAAACCCTCGGAAACGAAGCGTTTTGTGATGTATGTGCGGAGGAATGCCTCTTGCGAGTGCCGGGGGCGTGGTTGGGCACCGAAGGGCATCGGTCAGGGTCGAGGTCTGTCTCGCGAGCGTGCTCGCGTGGATGGCGGGGTGCGCCCCGTCGTCGACCGAGACCGCCGAGAGCACCGGTCCGGACGCGTCGAAGATCGTCGTCGACGCGACGCCGTTGCCGGTCCCGGATGCCGGGCCGCTGCCTGTCCCCGATGCCGCGCCGCCGCCCCCGAGCCTCGACGCCGCGCCGCCGCCCCCGAGCCTCGACGCCGCGCCGCCGCCCCCGAACCCGGACGCAGCGCTGCCGCCCCCGAACCCGGACGCCGCGCTGCCGACTCCGAACCCGGACGCCGCGCTGCCGCCCCCGAACCCGGACGCCGCGCTGCCGCCCCTGAACCCGGACGCCGCGCTGCCGCCTCCGAGCCCGACGTCCATCGCGCCGCCACCGCTGGCCGACCTGACGGCCGAACCGCTCGCCGACGGCACGGTGACCGCGCTGCACGTCTCGGCCGACGATACCTTGCACGCGGTGGTCGATGGCGCGCTCGTGCGCATCGACGCCAACGGCACGTCGGACCTCGGGGACATCGCCCCTGTGGTCGCGGCCGCCGTGGCGCCCGACGGCACGCTCCTGCTCGCGACCCTGCAAGGCTTGCGCGCGGTGCGGGGCGACGATTTCGGCACGCCGGCGCTGGCCGACGCCCTCGCGGACCGCTTCGTCTTGTCCCTCGTCGCGGTCGACGACGTGCTCTTCCTCTCGACCGACGCCGGTCTCTTCGCCTGGCGCGAAGGGGCGCTCTACGGGCTCGGCTTCGGCGACGAGGTCGGGGGGCCTGAGTATGCGCTCCTTGCGGCGGCCCGAGACGGCCTCTGGGTCAGTCGCAACGATGCGTTGTGGTGGCTCACGCCGGACGAGGCCGGGGCGTGGCGGGCCTGGGCGGTCGACACCCCGGGATGGCGCATCGATGCGCTCGCCGTCGACGCCGACGACACCCTCTGGGCCCTGGACACAGGGACCCTCCGCGCGCTGCGCGCCGACGGAACGACGGACTGGTTCGCGCTCCCGGAGCCGGCCGAAACACTCTCCGCGCGCGCCGACCAGCCCGAGGTGTGGGTGCGCGCGGGCGCCTCGCTGTGGATGCACCGCGATGGCCTCTTCGTGCCCTACCGGGGCGCGGGAGACCTGGTCGTGCTGGCCGGTCTCTCGGCGGGTCGGGTGGCCCTGGGACGCGCCGACGGTGTCTTCCTCGGTGTGCCGGGCCGGGGCTTTCGGATCGACGCGCCCCGAGGCCCGCTGGCGGAGTCCGCGGTCGTCGAGGTGCTGCCGGCTCAGCCGGAGCAGGTCGAGCGGGTCACGGCGCAGCTCGACGACGGGCCGGTCACGGACCTCGATGGACCGCCGTGGCGCGTCACGCTGGACGCCGCTGCGCTCGGCAACGGACCGCATCGTCTCTCCCTCACGACCGCGTGGCAGGACGCACCGCCGGCCACGGCCCGGTACGACTTTGTCGTTGCGGTCCCGCCACCGCCGCCGCCGCCGCCGACGGAGCCCCCACCGCCGACCTGGTCGTCGGACATCGCGCCGCTCTTCGAGATGCACTGTGCCCAGTGCCACGGCCCGCGCGGCTTTGCCCACCCCATCCCCGGCGCCGCAGGCCTGCGCGCCGAGTTCGACCTGGCCCTGGCGGCGGTGCGCGAGCGCCGGATGCCGCTGCCCCCGAACCGCTCCCTCTCCGCTGACGAGATCGCCCTGCTCGTCGGTTGGTCCAACGCGGGCTTCCCGGAGTGAGGTCCATGACGCGCATCCCGTACGGACTGCAACTCGTCCTCGCGCTCGCGCTCCCCGTGAGCGCCCAGGCGCAGGCCCCCAACGCCGAGGACATCTGCCTCGAGCCCGAGGTGTCCCTCGACGCCGGCAGGTACCTGAGAGCCCTGAGCCTCGACTTGCGCGGTGACGTGCCCGATGAGGCCGAGACCAACGCGATCCTCGAGTGGGGCGACGTGCCCGACGGCCTCGTGGACGAGTGGCTCGAGGGCGACGGCTTCCTCGAGCGGGTCGTCCGCCAGCACCGTGCGCTCACCTGGAACAGCGTGCGGAACGTCGCGTTGCTGAGCGCGAACTTCTCGCTCAATTTCGACCGCAACATTTTCTGGCGACGCAACGCCTCCAGAATCCTCCGCGGCAATGAGGTGCAATGCCTCGACGAGCCGGCGCGCTGGGACAACGACGGACGCCTCGTGACACGCGTCGTGGACGGCGCGCGTCTCGAAGGTTGGGTCTGGGTCAATCCGTATTGGTCCCCCAACACACCCGTCAAGATCTGCGCCCTGGACGCGCAGACCGCGCTCGTGTCGAGCACCGGCCGCGACTGCAGCGGTCCCCAGGCCGTGAACGAGGTCGAGTGCGGGTGCGGGCCGGAGCTCCGCTGGTGCGGGATCGAGTCCGTGCGCGTGCCGATCGTGGAGTCGATCGCCGAGGCCCAGGACCGACTCGTCCGCACGCTCATCGAGGAGGACCGGCCTTACACGGAGCTCTTCACCACGCGGCGATCCTTCGTGAACGGACCCCTGGTCCACTTCTACCGGCACCACGCGCGGCTGCCCAACTCGGTCGTTTTCGAGCCGCTGCCGATCGATCTGGACGCGCTGCCGGACCTGCCGTTCACGGACCGCAACACCTGGGTCGAGATCACGGTGCCCGAGGGGCACGCCGGATTGCTGACCCAGCCGGCGTATCTGCTGCGCTTCCAGACCCAGCGCGCGCGGGCGGCGCGGTTCTATGACGCGTTCCTGTGCCAGCCCTTCCAGCCGCCCCCGGGCGGTCTGCCCGCGGCCGACGCCGAGTGCAGCCGCGAGCCGGATCTGCAGAAGCGATGCGGCTGCAAGTACTGCCACGCGCTGCTCGAGCCGTCCGGCGCACACTGGGGGCGCTTCGCAGAGCAGGGCATCTCGCTGCTGCGGCCAGAGAGCTTCCCCCCGACCCGGGCCGACTGCCTCAATTGTGCGCTCACCGGACAGCAATGCACCGACGAGTGCCGGCGCTTCTACCTGACGACGACGATCTCGCCCGATGAGCGACCGTATCTCGGCGCGTTGAAGGCCTACGTTTTCCGCAGGCCGGAGCACGCGCGCAACGTCGAGACGGGGCCACGCCTCCTCGCGCTCACGGCCGTCGCCGACAACCGTCTGCCCCGGTGCGTCGCCCGACGCACGACCGAGTGGCTCCTGGGACGCGCGATGACCATCGCAGACGATGAGCAGGCCTGGCTGGACGCGCTCACCGACGACTTCGTCGCCGATGACTTGAACTTCCGCCGCCTCGTCAAACGGATCGTGACGCACCCGACCTACCGGAGGGTCCGATGAATCGCCTCTTCACCCGTCAGGCCGCGCTCGTCGCGCTGACGCTGTCCATCGCCGCATGCGAGGGCGCCGAGTCGGGGAGCGCGGACACGCCCCCTGCGGCCGCGCCGACCGCCGCCCCTTCCCGAGCCCCAGATGCCGGGTCGCAGGGTGTCGACACCCCGCCCACCACGGCGCCCGCGGAGCCGCCCACCGACGCGCCCGCGGAGCCGCCCACCGACGCGCCCGCGGAGCCGCCCACCGACGCGCC
>JBMOFP010000326.1:0-4059 GCA_049318805.1 Bradymonadia bacterium | reverse complement strand
GTCGCGCCGCTCATGGCCGGCATGGACCCGCTCTTCTGGGTCAACGCCAACTGCGCCCAGCCGGAGAGCTGCGTCGTCAACGGTGGCCGGGACCTCTTCGGGGCCGGCCGGCCGGAGGCGCGGGCCGTAAACATCCCACGGGCCGGTGCCTACTACGTCATCGTGGACGGACGCGTCTTCGGGCAGGGCGGTCCGTTCCTCGTGACCGCGCGGCCCCAAGGCGACGGCGAGGACTGCAACCGGGCCGTGCCGCTCACGGTGCCCGGGCGCTTCGTGGGGACGACGGAGGAGCGCACGAGCGACATCGCGAGCGCGATGTGCACCGGCGGCTCGGGCGCGAGCGTGGGGCCCGACCAGGTCTTCCGACTCGAGCCGCCCCGCAATGGTCGCCTCACGGCGTCTCTCTCGCCCGGCCCGAACAACTTGCGCTTCGTGTTGATGGTGACGACGAACTGCGGGGTCGTCGACCAGGGGTGCGTCGGCTCGGCGGTCTCGGAGGATGCGGGCGACAGCGTGAGCCTCACGGTCGACGTGGTCGCGGGCACGACCTACTACCTCGTCGTCGACCATCCAGGTCAGCCCGGCGGTTCGTTTTTCCTGGACCTGGCCTTGCCCTGAGACGCTGCGGGTCAGGGCGCCTGACGCTCCCAGACCTCACCCTCGAGCGCGAATCGCTGGGCACGCTCGACCTGCCACGGCAACGGCAACGGCTGGTACGGCCGCGCGCCCGGGGTCTCGGGCGGGTACGTGGCCTCGTCCAGGCCCTCGAGGCGGGCGACCGTGACCTCGAAGGTCCGCGGCCCGCGGCCCTTCGCCGGGAGAATGCGGAACGTGCTGCGCGCCGAAGCGCCGCCGCGGTCCGTGAAGACCTCGCCCAGCTTCTGGGCGAAGCGGCGCAGGAGCACCCCGTCCCGGACGCCGTAGATCTCCAGGATCTGCACACGCACGCCGTCGGCCGGCACCTCGCGCTCCAAGAGCAACTCTCGACCCGGGCGCCCGTCGAGCTCCATCAGGTCCAGGCGTGTTATCCGAGTGCCCGCGGGCCAGCCGTGGCGGAAAAGGTAGTAGACCGCGCCGTCGGGCAGGCCGCGTCCGGCGACGACGAGGTCCTGGGTGTTGACGACGACCTCTTCCGCGTCGGGTGTGCCCGCGAGGTCGCCCCGCGTTTGCGTGAGCACCTCGGGCGCTTGGCCGAGCTCCGAGACGTACTGCGCGTAGAGTCCCGCGGTCGGCTCGAATCGCAGGGTTCGCAGCTCCGGCAGGCCGTCGGGGCCGAGTGGGGCGCTCGTGAGCCAGGCGTCGGGCGCGGTCGGGTCGTGGTCCGCGTCTCGCACGACGAGGGCGAGCCCGAACTCACCGTCGCGCACACCCGGCAGACGAGTCAGGGGCACCGAGAACTCGACGGCCCAGCCGTCTTTGCGCTGGGTGCCGGCGACCTGCACGTCCTTGACGGGTCGCCCCCGGACTTCGGCCCGCGCGGGTCGCTCGCCCTCGAGCTCGCCGAGCACGACCTGGAGCCGGAGCGTGCCCTTGCCCGTCGCGCTCGCGTAGGCCAGCTCGAGACCGTCCCCGAACTGCGCGCTGCCGCGCTGCAGTAGGTCGTCCCGCACCTCGACGGCCACGAAAAGGCGGTCGCCCGAGATGGCGAGGCGGGCCCGCGGCACGCAGTCGTCGGGCCCCAGGAGGCTCCCGCGCGCCACCCGATCGACCGGCGTCGGGCGGACCTCGGACCAGTCGTCGAAGAAGGCGTCGACGGTGAAGGTCCCCGGTGCCACAGGCACCCACGAGAGGCTCTGCGCGAGCAAGACCGCCGTGAGCACGGGCTCAGTCCTCTCGAACCGGAAGGTCGATCTCGTACTTCTTCAGGAGCCGATACACGTGGCGTCGGTCGATGCCGGCGTCACGCGCCACACGGCTGATGTTCATGTGGTGCTTCTCGAGCAGCTTGATGAGGTACTCGCGCTCGAAGACCGAGACCATGCGCTCTTTTGCGTCCTTCAGGTTCGCCGCGAGGTCCACGTTGGCGAGGGCCGGCATCAGCGCGGGCTCCGCGTGGCCGAGGCGGGCCTGCACGTCGGCCGGCAGGTCGTTCACCTGCACACGGTCGCTGTCCGCGAAGGCCGCGGCGCGCTCGACGACGTTGCGCAGCTCACGCACGTTCCCGGGCCAGTCGTAGGCGCGCAGCGCCTCGAGGGCCGAGGGCGCGAAGCCCGTGACGCGCGTGGGCGCCTCACCGCGCTTGCGCAGCTCCGCGAGGAAGTGGTCGATGAGGAGCGGCAGGTCGTCGATGCGCTCTCGAAGGCCCGGCAGCAGCACACGCACCTTCGCGAGGCGATAGAAGAGGTCCTGGCGGAACTTGCCCTCTTCGACCAACGTCGCGACGTTGCGGTTCGTCGCCGCCACGACGCGCACGTCGACCTTGATGGCCCGCTCTCCGCCGACCCGCCGGATTTCGCCGTTCTCGAGGGCCCGCAGAAACTTGGGCTGCAGGTTCAAGGGGAGCTCGCCGAGCTCGTCGAGGAAGAGCGTGCCGCCGTCCGCCCGCTCGAAGACCCCCTTGTGGGTACGGATCGCGCCCGAGAACGCGCCCTTCTCGTGCCCGAAGAGCTCGCTCTCGAGCAGGTTCTCGGGGAAGGCCGAGCAGTCGAAGATGACCATCGACGCCTTGGCCCGCCGGGAGCGGTCGTGGATCGCGCGGGCGATGAGCTCCTTGCCGGTGCCCGTCTCCCCCTCGATGAGCACGGTCAGCTCCGAGCCCGCGACCTTGTCGATGACGCCGTAGACCTCACGCATCCGCGGAGACCCGCCCACGAGGCCGGCGTAGTGGTTCCGCGCGATGGGGAAGACGGGGATCTCCTCGACCATCGGCTCGAACCGGACGAGGGAGTTGCCGATCAGGAGCTCGCAGTTCGGATAGAGCACGACCTCGCGGAGCCGCAGCTCCCCGGCGTAGGTGCCGTTCGTCGACTCGCGGTCCACGAGCACGTACTCGTCCCCATGCAAGCGGATCTCGCAGTGGAAGCGGCTGACCGTGTTGTCGGTCAGCATCAGGTGATTCCGGTCGTTCGTGCCGATCCGTACGATCGGCTTGTCGATGACCAGGGTCTTGCCGCGGTCCGGACCGTCGACGACGACGAGCTTGCACTTGTCGAGGTGGATCAGCTCCGTGGCTTGACCGATGTTCACCTCGACGGTGTGGTGCCGGTCATCGAGGGCCTCGTCCTTTTCGGGAGGCAGGCGCTCGATCAGGGCATTGCGGTCGTTCTCTGTACCCTGAGACATGCGCGCCACACTAAGGGGTGGGCCTTCGCGGCGTCAATGAGACGCTGAATCTTCGCCGGTCTCGGGCCGTCCTGTTTGACAACGGGGCGCGGAGGCCCGAAACGAAGCCCATGAACGCTCTCTTGTACGCCCTCTTCGGCATCGCGCTGCTCGCCCCGACGCCGCCCGCGTCGCCCCCTCGGTCCGCCGCCGAGGTGGTCCGGGGCATTCAGACCTTCTACCAGACCACCACGGACCTGAAGGCCGACTTCACCCAGACCTACGCCTACAAGGTCTACGACCGGAAGCAGGTCTCGAAGGGCAAGGTCTACTTCAAGAAGCCCGGCCGGATGCGTTGGGACTACCAGAGCCCCCAGGCCCGTCTCTTTGTGGCCGACGGCGCGACGCTCTGGGTCTACGAACCCGAGGAGGCGCAGGTCTTCAAACGCGCGCTCGCCCAGTCGCAGCTCCCCGTGGCGCTCACCTTCATGAGCGGGTCAGGCCGCCTCGAGGACGAGTTCGACGCAAAGCTCCTGCCCGCACCGGGCGCGGATCGCCTGGCCGTGGAGCTCATCCCGCGGAAGAGCGCCGCCGACTACCAGAGCCTGCGGCTGGAGGTCGACGCACGGACCTTCGCGGTGGTCCGGAGCACGGTGGTCGACCCGGTCGGGAACCTGAACACCATCGACTTCACCCAGGTGCAGACGAACTCGAACCTGCCGGAGAAGGGCTTCCAGTTCACGCCTCCGCCGGGCGTGCGGGTCATCGACGACCTCGGCGGCCGCTGACGCACGGCCG
>JBMOFP010000325.1:0-4107 GCA_049318805.1 Bradymonadia bacterium | reverse complement strand
GGTCAGCTCCGAGCGCTGGCCTCGCCACCCCGCCACGTGGGCCAGGATCTGGTAGAGGGCCCCCCGCTCCGGCTCGGGGCCTCGGGTGCACGCCGCCAGCCCACGCGTCGAGACGACCGCCGCGCCCGCGAGGTCGTTGCGCTCCAGGAAGGCGTCGGCGGCCTGGACGAAGAACCGCGCGGCGACGTCCGTGCGGTCGGCCGAAGCCAGGTGCTCTGCGATGGCCCAGGGAGACTGGGTGCCGTGGGCGTCGAGCCACTCGGCGGCGCGCTCGTGGGCCTGGCGCCGGTCGGCCGGGGTGAGCATGGCGTAGGCCGCCTCGCGGACGGTCTCCTGGGTGAAGCGCCAGCCGTGGGCCTCCGGATCCAGGAGCTCGGCCTCGCTCAGGGCGTAGAGGCCCCGCTCCATGGACTCGGCCGAGAGGTCCGGCAGGATGCCGCGGAGCGCCTGGGTGGTGAACGAGAGGCCCAGCACGCTGGCCGCGCGCAGGAGCCGCTTCTCCGAGGCGGGGCGACCGGCGAGGCGCGTCTGGACCATCGCCAGGACCGTGTCGGGCAGGGCGTCGCTCTGGCCCTCGACGGCCGAGCGCACCAGCTCCTCCAGAAAGTAGGGGTTGCCGCCCGCGCGCAAGACGAGCCGGGCCCGCTCCTGAGTGGTGCCCCCCAGCGTGGCGGCCACCAGGCGGTCGGCGGCAGCGTCGGAGAGGGGCGGCAGCGGCAAGTCCGCCCTTAGGTAACCGATCCGCTCGGCCGCGCTGGGGGGCGCCCCACGCCAGAGCGAGAGGACGAAGATCGGCTGGTCGGACAGGGCGGCCAGGGCTCGATGGAGGGCGATGTCGGTGCCGGAGTCGACCCACTGGGCGTCGTCCAGGGCAAGCACCACCGGGCCGCCGGCCAGGCAGGCCGAGAGGGCGTCGATCACCGCCCGAGCGACGCTTTCGGCCATCTCTTCGGGGGCGTGACGCGCAGCCCGCAAAACGGCCGAGGCCGCGTCGGGGAACGGGACGCCCAGAACCTCGCCCAGGAAGAGCAGCGATCGCTCGGCCGTGGCCGGGGAGAGGCGCTGCGAGAGCCAGGTGTTCAGCTTCTGCTGGCGCTCCAGGGTCTCGTCGGCGGGCGTGACGCCGATGGCATGCTCGAGGGCGTCCCGGAGGCCGCCGCCGTGCTCGGCGCGCTCGGGGCAGCTTCCGGAAATCACCAGTGTTTCCGGCTGGTTGGTGACGAAGCGGGCCAGCAGCTCGTCGCGGAGGCGGGACTTCCCCTCCCCGGCCGGGGCGTGCACGCGGACGAGACGGGCCCGGCGGGTGCGAACCGACTCGCGCTGCCAGGTCTCGAGGAGGAGGAACTCCCGCTCCCGACCGACGAAGGGGGCCGGGCGCCCACGGACCAGCCGGGCCCGGGAGAGCGGCTCGATCTCGCCGAGCAGCAGGCGCTCGCCGTGCTCGCCGGGGAGGGACTCGGAGAATGCGAAGCGCGCATCGAGCAGGCCGGCGGTCGTGGCGTCCACGCGGACGCTGCCCGGCGAGGTGGCGCGCAGGGCCTCGACCGCCCGGTCGATGACCGCCCCGAGGCCCCGCCCCTCCTCGGCGCCACCGTCCACCTGGAGGCCGCCCGTGGCCACCACGAGAGGCGCATCGGGCAGGTGCGCGGCCAGGGCCAGGGCGCAGTGGGCGGCGCACGCCGCGCGGTCCGTGGGGACACCGTCCCCGTCGAAGGTCACCAGCAGGGAGCCGTCGGCCAGCGATGCGAACTCGGCGCCGCTCTCGGACAGGAGGGCGTCGAGCCGGCCCTGCCAGCGGTCCGAGGCCGAGTCGGCGATGGTCTCCGACGCGGGCGTCCCGCCGACGAGGAGGATCGTGCAGATGCGCACCTCGGCCGCCGCCAGGGCGGCCTGCCGGGGGGCGCACTTGCCTGGCCGGGCCTCGTCAAGTCGGGGTCGATCAACCGCTCCTCCGGAAATGCCACGGATTCGGCGACCAACGACGCTACGGAGGGCTCGGCCTCCGCCAGGTTCCTGATGGCATCGTCGCCCCCGTATCCCAACCGCACGAGGGCCCGGCCGATCCTCTTCGCGATCACTCGGGTCAGCCTGGCCAACTCCGCGGGGGTGGGTGGTGAGAGCGGGTGGAAGACCGCACCGTCGGTGTAGACGCCGTCCAATACGAGTGTATGCATATGTGTGTTCAGATCTGCGGCCGATCCGAAACGCTGGATGCCCGTCACGGCCCCGCAGCGCGGGTTGCAGAGTCCCAGCTTCCGCGCCCTCCGCCGCTGGTAGGCGAAGACCGCTCGCGTGAGCTCCCGGACGACAGCGGTGAGCGCCTCCGGCTTGAACGCGGACAGCAGCCGGACCTGGATGGGGAGGGACAAGACCCACTGCCGAATCCTCACGTCAGGGAGGACCCGATCCACAAGATGCGCGGCCGTGTCATTCATCCGCCTGCCCATGCAGCTCGGGCAGAAACCACGATCCTTGCAAGAAAAGGCGACCACCTCCTCCTGCCGGCAGTCGTCACAAACGAGCCGGCAAAAACCATGTTCCACCAAACCGCACTTCAAGAACCCCTGCAGGGCCTTGCGCACGAACCAGGGCACCCCGCGTCCATCCGCCTCCCGCTGCTCCAGGAAACCCTTCAGCCCCGCCGCGACGGCCTTGTAGAGCGTCGACTCTTCAGGCCGACGACGCACGCGAGCGTCGGCGCATCCGCAAGCGCCGGGTAGGTGAGTGCAGTCCACATGGGATAACCATCGGACACCGAGTCCGCGTGTCGCCGAACCGGCGTGCGATTCTTACCCGCTCCGTCGCCGGGCGCGTGCTCATCCCCGTCCTGCGCCGCTGGGGCGGGCTGCTGCCGGACGGGATCCGGCACGTCGATTTGCGGGTGTTCCTGGCGGGAGAGACGGCGGGCGCTTAGTCCTCCTGGACGATCAGGCTCCCCACGTCCTCCCCGTCCATCGCCCGCGTGATCTGCCCTGGGACCAGCCCGTTGATGATCTGCACCTCTTTGCAGAACCGGGACCGCGCCAGGTACTCGACCACGACCCGCTCCACGGCGAGATCCGGCAGGTCCAGCGCCAGCAGCGCGCGCGCCGTGAGCTCCGTGAAGGCCTACGGGATCAGCACGAAGCTTCGGTTCCACGAGCCCCAGCTCGACGTCGTGATGCCGTTGCGGGTCGTCGCCGCATAGCTTGCCTCGCCGGGGCGAATTTCGACGGTGATGGTGCCGCCCGTCGCGGCGGTCAGAACGCCGAAATGGACCGCGGCGCGGCAGATGGACGAGTCGTCGGTATAGATGTCCGTGCCCCACACGCTTCCGCCTGCAGCACCGGGGTTCGCGGGGCAGATGTAGATGGTTTGCACCATGTTTGCCGCGCCGTTCCGCGCGTTCGTGGTCCACGTGGTCGTGTCCCCGTCGAGGGCGGGTCCTGCATCGGCGTCGGACCCGATAGCGGCGTCCGATCCGGCATCCGTGCCCGCGTCGGAGACGGCCGCGTCGGCATCGCCACCGCTGTCACTGCCGCTGTCACAGCCGGCAAAAAGCACGGCCAGGCACAGCAGACGCACACAGTTCGAAGAATGGTTCACGTTCTCTCCCCCGTTATCCAGTTCCATGCACCCGGGGAGCGCTACAGGCTCCCGGGCGCCGGACTATAAACGGAACGGGAAGAACGAGGAAAGAAGTGGAGTCAGGCGGGGAAACGAAGTGCGGGGCGAGCGAGAGGTCAGACCTCTCGGCTCATTACATCGGGGGGGCGCCGACGCAGCCGCTCTTGAAGTCGGGGTTCAGGTTCTTGAGGATGTTCACGAGGCCCTCGCACTCCATCTGGCCCTAGGCGATGGCGAGCAGGGCGCCGCCCTCGGGGGTGATGCAGCGGCTGGTACGTAGTAATCATAAACGCGGTTTCGGGCATCGGGGAAGAGTACGGTATTTACAAGTACTTAGCTGGTGGTTGTGGTACCGAGCATACCTCCCCCCTCCCCGTACTTCGGGACTTTGTCCGGTGTGCTGCAGTGGTCGAGCCTCCCCGGTTGACGTCGAGTCACGCCGGGGCACCCCCCTGTGTCAGCGTAGTTGTCGCCTGATTTCGGCAGGGTGACGGCCGCTTC
>JBMOFP010000324.1:0-4117 GCA_049318805.1 Bradymonadia bacterium | reverse complement strand
GCCGCCGACCGGGGTGCCGCCGACCGGCTCTCCGCCCACGGGCGTGCCACCGACGGGTGTGCCGCCGACGGGTGTGCCACCGACGGGTGTGCCACCGACGGGCTGTCCACCCACGGGCGTTCCGCCAGCGCCTCCGTCGACGCCGCCGAGCGGGGTGCCACCGCTGCCTCCGTCGACGCCCCCCACCGGGGTCCCACCGACCGGGGGGTCGTCGTCTGAATCACTCTCACAAGCGATTGTCGCAGCGGCGCAGAGCGCGAGACCGAGCAAGGTTCGGTTCAGTGACATGGTGCCCTCCTCGAGGTGATGGACGCGGGGTTCGCGCGCAGGGTTCGCAGGAAGTGCGCCAGCGTCGAAACGCCCATTCTCCGTGGCCTGCGCGCCCTGATGGTGGAATTCCACGCCCTCGCCCTCGTCATTTCGATGCAAGAAGGCCTTCGGAATGATGGGCCTCGTCACCGCGCGGGCACGTCGGGCATCCTTCGCCAAAGCGCGGGACTCACGCCGCGCGGAGGCGAAGCATGTACGGCTCGATCGTTCAGCAGTTTTCCAAGATGCTCGGCAACCTCGACGGCTTCCTCGCCAAGGCGGAGGCCTACGCGACGGAGCGAGGCTTCGCGGTCGACAACTTCCTTCAGGCGCGCCTCGCGCCGGACATGTTCTCGTTCGTGCGTCAGGTCCAGGTCGCCACGGACGTGTGCAAGATCACCGCGGCGCGGGTCGCCGGTGTGACGCCGCCGTCGTTCCCGGACAACGAAACGACCTTCGCCGAGCTGCGCGCGCGCATCGCCCGGACGCGCGCGTTCGTCGCCGAGCTCGATCTCGACAGTGCGGCCGCGCAAGACGGCGAGCGCCGCGTACCGGCCGGATTCCCGCCCGACAAGACGATGCGACTCCACGACTACGTGGTGATGCGGCAGCTCGCGAACTTCCACTTCCACGTGGGCACGGCCTACAACCTGCTGCGCGCGGGCGGTGTGCCCCTCGGCAAGGCCGACTTCCTCGGCAACCTGCCGATGGAGTGAGCCGGGCGACGCCCCGCCGCCGTTTCGCTCTTGGGCCTGTCCGCAGGGGGGGTCGGCGTGACACCCTGACGCCCGAGGCGGTGGGCGCGGACGTCCATCACCGCTCGGCACCTTCTCATACGCACCCAACGGAAAGGCCTACCCGTGGACGACCCACAGCGGCCCTCTCTCGGCCGCCGCGCCGCCCCCGCCGTCATCGGCGCCCTGGGCCTCGCGCTCGCGGCCTGCGGGGCCGGCGACGCCTCGCTCGAAGACGTCGATCCCGCGGCGGCGCCTGAGTCTCCGACCTACGAGGCGCACATCGCGCCGATCATGGAGGACTACTGCACGGCGTGCCACTCGGCGGACTCCAGCGGCGAAGGGGGCGGCGTTCGCTACGACACCTGCCGTGAGGTCGTGCGCAATTGGCGCGGGCTCGAGCGCACCGCCTTCGATGACAAGACGATGCCGCCTCCGACCGCGTACACCCTCTCGTCGGCCGACGTGCTGACCCTCAAACGTTGGTGGGAGGCGCGCCATGTCTGCCCTTGACCCGTCGAGGCCCGCATCGCGCGCCCTGGCCTTCTGCCTTTTGCTGCTGACCTTCGGGGGCCTCTCGGCCGCGCACGCCCTGCCGCTCTACACGGTCCGCGAGGGCCGCACCTGCGACAACTGCCACGCGCTGCCCAACGACTGGGTCGACCCGCCCGAGATGTCGCGGCGTAAGTGCACGATGAGCTGCAGCGGGTGCCACGTGGACCCCGGCGGCGGCGGCCTGCGGACCGTGAGCGGGGTCTACTTCGGGCGCAGCACGCTGGCCATGTGGCTCGCCACGGACCGCCCCTGGGCCGACAAAAAGGCGCACGGGGAGTACGTCGAGCCCACGACGGCCGCGGGCTCGCAACCGTCGACGTATCCCGCTTCGCAGCCGTCGACGTATCCAGGTTCCCAGCCTTCCGGGCTCTCCCCGGCCGCCCCGGCGCCTCCCCCCACGGGCGGGCTCGCCTTCGGGCGTCCGCTGGACGGCGGCGAAGCCGAGATGGCGTTCCTCGACGGTCGGTATGGCGACCTGAACGCCGACCCCCTTCTGCGCCTCGGGGCCGACGTGCGCCTCGCCTACTGGAGCGCCGGCGCGCTGTTTTTCCCGATGCAGGGCGATGTCTACGCCGCCGTGCATCCCATCGAGCACGTCATGCTCTCGACCGCCGTGGGCCTGCGAGGGCGCATTCGAGGCCCCGGCGCCGACGACCCCGACGGGCAGTCGCGCTTCGGTGTGCGCGACGTATGGCTGATGACCCACGAGTGGCCCTTCAACGCCTACGCGCGCGCCGGTCGGTTCCTGCCGCAGTTCGGGTGGCGCCTGGACGACCACACGGCGTTCACGCGGCGCCCTTTCGGCCTCAGCCAGGAGGACCCGGCCAATCGGGTGCTCGGCACGGAGATCGGCTTCAACGCGAACTACCCCTACGCCAACGCCACGGTCTGGGTGCCGGGCTCGCGGCGGCCCGACAACCCCTTCGAGGCGACGGACGGCGGCGGAGGCTCGGTGAATGCGGGCTGGCGCGACCTGGGCTGGCAGCTCGGCGCGAGCGGCATGATTCGGCGACGGCCCCTGTCGGCGGGGGGTGATACCGTCGACGCGTCGGTGCAGTGGGGGCTCAACCCCTGGTTCTGGTTCCCGAACCTGCCGTTGGCCTACCTGGGCGAGGTCGTCTACGGCACGCTCCAGAGACCCTACAGTGGGCGGTCGACGGCTCAGGACGCCACCTACCACGACCTCTCGTACACGCCGGTGAACGGCATCACACTGCACCTGAAGTACGACTTCTGGGACCCCGACCGTGAGGTCGAGCTCGACCACACCCATCGCCTTGGCCTGGGCGTGGAGTGGGTGCCGGTGCCGTCGCTCACCCTACGGGCCGACGGGCGTCAGGCGACCGTCGCGGGCGGCCAGGGCGGCGCGGATGCGTTCGTGCATCTGCACGCGTGGTTCTGACCGTCTGAGAGGGGCGTCCAGTTCCGGACGACCCTGCGACTCGACGCGCTCAGCGCGGCATGCAGCCGGGCAGCACGTCCACCACGTGTGAGGACTCACAGGCGCGCAGGTCCTGGATGAGCGCCCGCACGAGCGCATCGGCGTCGGAGAGCTCGACCGGGGCCTGTGCCGCCTCGTAGCGGTGCGTCGAGGACACGCCGTCGCGCACGAGCTCGAGCGTCCGCGCGCCCCTGTCGGCGCAGTCCGGGCAGCCATAGACCTCCATCAGGTTCACGCCGACCAGCGCCCGCGCGGCGGTGCGCGCCTGCGCGTGGGCGTCGGGGGTCAGGATGCCCCGATGCTCGGTGCATGGCGCACCGGGGTCGTTGTCACACACCGTGAGCACGACCTCGTCGCAGGGCGGGGCACGATTCAGCGAGGTGGCGGCGATGACGAGCGTGGAGCGACACCCCTCGAGGCACTCGCCGTAGCTGAGCTCGCCGCCGAGCACGATGGAATCGCGCGAGAGGTCGTCGCACGCGAGCGGCGGCGGGCCCTCGCAGACACCCTCGAAGAGCACATCGGTGCCGGCCCCGGCGGCGAAACACGCGTTGTCGTAGGTCTGCCCGTCGCAGCCACAGACGGGTCCGTAGATCTCGGGGCAGACCTCGGGGCGAGGGCGGCAGAAGCCCTGCCCGTCGTCGAAGCCGCAGCTGCTCTGGGCGCTGAACTCACAGTACTCGTTCGCCGTGCACGGGTTGCCGGCACGGCCCCCGCACGCCACGTCACCGCCGGCGCCGCAGGCCGCCTGGCACGCCTCGAGGGTGTCAAAACGATTGGCGTTGCCGCCGCAGCCGCCGTAGGTGAAGGCCACGCAGCCGCCCTGGGCGCCGTCGTAGCCCCAGCTCGGGATCGCGGCCTCGCAGGGACCGACGACGAGGGGCAGCGCGCACAGGTCGCCCTCGGGCGGGCACGGCTCGTCCACGAAGCCGCAGATCCCGTCGTCGCCCAGCACGCAGATGAAGCCGGCGACGGAGCCATCCCAACAGGAGGTGCCTTCGACGGGGGGCGGCACCCCGCAGGCGTCGTCGGCCGAGCAGTCCACCGGGGGGCTCCCGCCCGCGCCGCCGGAGCCGCC
>JBMOFP010000323.1:0-4121 GCA_049318805.1 Bradymonadia bacterium | reverse complement strand
CCTCGTCGATCGCTTCGACCGCCGCCTCGGGCGCCGCAGCGACCTCGTCGATCGCCGGCACGGCCGCCTCGGGCGCCGCAGCGCTCTCGTCGATCGCTTCGACCGCCGCCTCCGGCGCCGCAGCGACCTCGTCGATCACTGGCATCGCCACCTCGGGCGCCGCAGCGACCTCGTCGATCGCTTCGACCGCCGCCTCGGGCGCCGCCGCGCCCTCGTCGATCGCTGGCATCGCCACGTCGGGCGCCGCAGCGACCTCGTCGATCGCCTGCACCGCTGCGTCCGTCTCCGCGGCGACCGCGCTCCAGTCCTGTTCTTCGGCGGACGCTTGACCGACCGCCCCCGGAGAGTCGGCCACCGGGTCTGGCGTCGGGAGCACACCCGCGTGGGACAAAGCCTCGAGGAGACTCGTCGGGGGCTTGCCGGTCGCCGACACTGCGGTCTCGGCGACCTCGGGCGTCTCCAGCGCCGCGAGCAGCGCGTCCACATCGACGCGCCGACCCGACGTGAGCAAGTGGTCGGCCAGCGCGGTGGCCGCGCGCGCGAAGGCACCGTGCGGCTCTTCGAGAAGTACGGGCGTCATTCGATGCACCGCACGCACGACCGCAGGATCGCTCGGCAGCGCCGAGACGAGGGGCAACTCCAGGCTCAGGTACCGTTGGCAGACGACCCCGATCGCGCCCAGGACACGCTGGGCCTCTCGAGGGCCCGCCTGGTTGACCACCAGCCCGAGGTGGCCTCGTGCGAGGACGGTCGCCGCGCGCTCCGCCCAAGACGGCTCTGCGGTGTGCAACGCGTCCAGGAGCTTGTCCACGGACTCGATTCGGTCCACGCCACGCGCAGCGGCCGCCCGGGCCACCAGCGCGCGCGCGCCCGGCGCGTCCCGAAACGTACGGTCGAGCAGGCGGTACACGGCCGCCTTGATGAAGGCGTAGGCATTCTGAATCGCGGTCGGCTCGGTGCCGGTGACGACCAGCCCTTCGCTCGCCATGTTGAAGAAGTCGAGCGTGTTGTCCTGTGTGCCTGCACCGAGATCGATCACGAGGACGTCCGCGTCGAGCTCCAGGAACGCCCGCGCGAGTCGCTCGCGCTCACGACGGCGCGGATTCGCCGCCCTCAAGATCGACGCGGCCCCGCTCAAGAGGCGCAGCCCGTCGATCGGCGTGCTCAAACAAACGCCCTCGATGTCCGGAATGCGTCCCGACCAAAAGTCGTCGAGCGTCGTCGCGGGGTTCGTCACACCGAGCAAGGTGTGCATGTTCGCCGCGCCCAGGTCCGCGTCGAGGAGCACGACACGGGCGCCCGTGCGCGCCATGGCCGTGGCGACGGCGCTGCAGACCAGGCTCTTGCCGACCCCGCCCTTGCCCCCACCGAACGCGATGACGAGACGAGTCCGCATGCCGACGTGGTACGCCGAACCGGAAGCGTTGTCTACGATCGACACCCGCGCCGCCGGCCCGTCAGCGCGTGACTTCCGGCTCCTGCGGGAACGAGAATCCGACCCCGATGGTGAGCGCGAAGTTGTTCGAGAAGTCGGCCGAGCTCTTCGGCGCGCTCGTGTCGACGTCCGTGTCACGCACGGCGTTGAGGGCCGACGAGTACAGGTAGTCTCGAAGCTCGATGTTGACATCGAGCCACTTCTGCACGTAGGTGCGCATCCCGACGCCCGCGACCGGTGTGATCGCGAACTTGTCGAGGGATCCATCGCCCGAAATCTTCGCCCCGCCGACGCCCGCGAGCACGTGCAGGTCGTAGTTCATGACGGTCCGACCGAAGAGCGCGAGCTTCCCGGCCAGGGGCACGTACTCGATGTCGAGCGTGCCGAGCAGCGAGACGTTCGAAAAGCCGCCCTTCGCCCTCTCGGGGCGCTCGGACTCGATCGTATCCGCGAGCCCGGTGTTCATCGGGGTCCCCGCGAGAACGGTCGCGCCGATCCCGAAGCTGTCGGTCAGGTGGTACCCGAGCTGCCCACCGAACAAGATGTTGCGCTGAAACGGGTCGTTGAGCGTGAAGCCGAACGCCGGTGCGACGTGGAATCGACCGCCCCGGTACTGCACACGATCACGAATCGCGGCGCCCGCTTCGAGCTTCTCCAGCGCGCTCTTTTTCGGACCCGTGATGCCCGCGGCCCAGCCCATCGTCGGCAGCGAGGCACACAAGAGCGCCGCGAGAGCCGTCGTCTTGCGATTTCGGTTTCCCTTCACGGTCGCCTCACTTCAGGGTCTTGTACTCGAAGTCCGGCGGAAGGAAGAAGCCCACGCCCGCCGTGAATACGATGTTGTTCACCAGCTCGCTGCCCGCCGGGTACGTTTCATTGTAGATGTGGTCCCGGACCTCGAGGTTCATCGTGAACCAGCGGTTCATGTAGAAGCGCTGCCCAAGACCCGCCGCCAGGGTGACGTGGCCGTCCAGCTCGGTCTTCGTGTAGCCGGCGCCCAGCAACGCGTAGATGTCCCAGGGCACAATCCACGTGTCGAAGAGCGTAAACTTGCCGTAGATCGGGTCGTACTGGAACTGGAGTTCCCCGATCCACTTCACCTTCGACACCTGCGGAAACAGCTCGTAGTCGTCAATGAGTTTATCGAAGAGGTCGGTGTCGCTGCCCAGCGAGTACATGCCGTGGACCCCGACGGCGAGGTACTCACTGATGTAGTAGTTGATGCTCCCGCCCGCGATGAACAGGTTCACCAACGGGTCGTTCACGTTGGTGCCGAGCATCGGCGCAACCTCGACACGCTGGGCCTGCAAGAACGGCCGCCGCTGGATGACGCGGATCTGGTCGTTCTCGGCCGCTTCGGCGCGTTTCACCGCGGCCGCTTCGGCCTTGGTGTCGATTACGTCGAAGCTCATGTCGCCGCCGGAGTCGGCAGCATCTTGGCCCGTGGGGGTCGGCTCCGTGGCCTGGTCCGGCGATGACATCTCCTCGGGGGAGAAAGTCATGTCGTCCTGGGCTGCGGCCGGCGCCGCCATGAGGAGCAGACCGAACAGAACCGTGGTCGTGTAGATGACGCGCCGTTTCATGGCCCCCGACAGTTTCTGCCGCCGATGTCGGGTGCTCATTAGCACGCGTGTCGGGGTCGAACAAGCAAAAGGTCAGTCCCCGAGGAGAGCGTCCGCAAAGGCCGCCGGATCAAAGGGACGAAGGTCACCCACCTTCTCACCGATTCCGATGTAGCGCACGGGCAATCGCATCTCGTCGCAAATGCCGATGACGACGCCGCCCTTCGCGGTGCCGTCCAGCTTCGTCATGACGAGGCCGGTGACCTGTACGGCCTGGGTGAACTCGCGGGCTTGCGAGATTGCGTTCTGGCCGTTGGTCGAGTCGAGCACGAGCCAAACCTCGTGGGGCGCTCCGGGCACGGCCTTGGCGATGCTGCGGTGGACCTTCGTGAGCTCGTCCATGAGCTCCTTCTTGGACTGGAGTCTCCCCGCGGTGTCGCAGAGGCACACGTCGAAGCCCTCGTCGGCGGCGCGCTTGCACGCGTCGAAGATGACGCTCGACGGGTCCTGGCCGTCCTTGCCTCGAATGACCGGTACCTGGGCGCGGTCGGCCCAAACCGCGAGCTGCTCGACGGCCGCCGCGCGGAAGGTATCGCCCGCGGCAACGACGACCTTCAGGCCCTGCCCGCTGAACTGATGCGCGAGCTTGCCGATGGTCGTCGTCTTGCCGGACCCGTTGACGCCGACGACCATGATGACGAGCGGCTTGTGCGCCCGCAGATCCACGGGCGGCACCGCGACCTGCAGCATCTCCCGCATGCTCGCTTTCAAGCCCTGCCAGACCTGGACCGGGTCGCGCAGCGCCTTGCGCGACAGGGACTCGTGCACCTGCTCCACGAGCTTCTGGCTCGTACGGACGCCGATGTCCGCGGTGAACAAGGTCTCCTCGATGTCGCCCAGGAGAGCGTCGTCGACCTGCTTGCCGCCCGTAAAGAGCTGACCGAGGCGAGAGACGAAACCGTCGTGCGTCCGCGCGAGCCCCTCGCGCAGCGTCAAGCCGGGGGCTTCCGGCGCGGGGACCGGCGCGGGCTTCGGCGCCGGGACAGGCGCGGGCTTCGGCGCGGGGGCCGGCGCGGGCTTCGGCGCGGGGACAGGCGCGGGCTTCGGCGCGGGGACCGGCGCGG
>JBMOFP010000322.1:0-4230 GCA_049318805.1 Bradymonadia bacterium | reverse complement strand
TGAACGTCACCGGTACCGACGATCGAGCCGCCCATCTCGCGCGGTCGTGATGAGAAGGTCGGTGACGAGCGCGCGCAACGCGCGTGCCTTGGCCGCCATGGCGACGGCCAGCGCGTCCACGGCCGCCGGGACGAGCGGCTCGTCCACCTCGGCCAACCTCAGGAACCAGGTCTCGGGCCAGGCGGTCTCTCGCTCCTGGTCCACGTGTTGGCCGACGTAGGCTGCGGCGAGGCCCCAGAACGCCTCCAGGCGACCCGGCCACACGGCGGCGCAGAGGACACCCGGTGAGGCGCCGCTGAGGACCGTCCAGTCGACGATCGGCATCCGGCCATTGAGCCGAGTCGCGGGGAGGGCGCGCGGGGCGCCGGGGAGACCCGCCTCGGCCGCGGCGGCCAGGGGGTCGGGCGGCCCGGCGAACAGGTTCCCGGCCGCGCGTAGGCCCAGCTGGCGACCGCTGAATCGGGTCCAGAACGACTGTTGCCTCGCCGCCGAGTGCTCGACGTCCGGCAGCGCGGCGTAGGGCAGCGAGGCCAGCACCGCCCAGTGCGCGTCCGGATTTCGTGCCCGCGCGGCCGTCGCCCAGACTTCGCCTTGACTGGGGTCGACGGCGGCCGGTTCGGGCCCGCCCAGGACGAAGTCGAGGGCCGGCCTGATCGTGCCCCGGTGTGAAGCGAGGCCGCTTCGGGCGGAGGTCCGCCCCTCGGGTGCGACACGCAAGAACGCCTGCGTGACGTCGGCGTTCGGGTGAATGCCCTTCAACGCGTCGACCCGCTCCACGAGCACGCGGGGATCGATGAAGCCGCCGGCGTGGGTGGGGGTCGCCAAAAGCCGATGCGTTTCCCGCCGTGCGAGGAAACTCGCGAGGATGGCCGCCCTGTCCGAGACCAGTTGCAGGATGGGAATCGGCTGATGCGACGGTCCGGTCGGCGCCGTCCGGTCGAGCCACGCATTGAAGAGCTGGGCGGTCAGCGCGGGCAGCACGTCGAGCTGTTCGCTGAATCCTGACGCACCGCGGCGCAATGCCGCGCGGAGCCCACCCAGCCGCCTGGGCGAGACTTCGTCCAGCGTGCCGGCGAGGCGCCCCATCGCGTCCATCATGCGTTCGAACCCCGCTGCGTCTCCGCCGCGCGTGAGCTGGCCGAGGCCGACGTCGAGCAGCTCGTCGAAGTCGGCAATGGCGACGATGGGCGTGGTCAGGCGGGGAAAGTCGTGGCCGCCGAAAGTGGGCGGCGGAAGTGGAGCGTCGAGAACGGTCGGCAGACCGACGAGGCGGGCCAATGCCGGCGGCACCGCGGCAAGCCGCGCCGCAAGGCTCCCCGCCGTCTGCAGGGGCGTCGCGCCCTCGGCGCTTGCGTCCGACGTGTCGGCCGAGGGCTCCACCGGGAACGGAGGGTCTGCAGGGCGCCCTATCGCGTCGAGGCCCCTGCTCGCCGCCGTCCTCACTGCGGGTGCGCCGTGGCGAAGGGCCGCCTGCAGCGCGCGGGCAAGCGCGTCGACCTCGGCGTTCGGCTCGGTGCGGGATCGCCGTGCCTGCACGACGGCGCGTTGAACGAGAGCCAAAGCGGACTTCTGGGAGGTGTCGCCGACACGCCGCGCGACGGCGTCGGCGAACCCGGACACGTCGAAATCAGCAGACTCCCGGCCGGCCGTGAGCGCGCGCAGCGCCCATTCCCCGGCTGCGCCGCCGTCTGCCGCCAGGTGCGCCAGGACCCCAGCGTGGCTGGGCCAGAGCGCGACCGGGACGAGCGCTTCCAACGCCGGGAGCGCGTCCGGCGACAGCTTCTCTGCGGGTGCAAGGCGATGTCCGGCGCCCGCCCCCGTGAGCAGGTCCTCGGGCGCCAGGAGCCCGTCTGCCAACGCGCGTTCGACGGCGCGACAAGCGTTCGTCGGCGGATCGCCCGATCGCCACGGCGCGCGCAGCAGCGTGCTCGCCGCCCGCGGCCCGGCACGGAAGAACGCACGGAGCATGCCCGGGGCCGAGTTCAGCCATATCGAGGCCTCGGCGGGCGTCAGGTCGTTCAACGTCCACCTCAGCCTGTCCAGAAGCTCCTGGGTTGGCGTCAGGGGCTCGCCGTCCGCCTCCGCGAAGGACCAGGCCATCGCCAAAAGCAACCGCGCGTGCATGATCTGGGTCCCCGGGGGCAACCCGTACCGCGGCGGCCCTTGCTGCATCGCTCGGACCAACGCGCGCTTCCAAGTCGTCTCGCGCTTCTCCGTGATGCGCAGAGCAAGCGGCCAATGGGCGAGCAGCGCGGTCTCATTGTCCGAAGGTAGGTTCGCCGGCGCTCGGCAGGCGAGCCCGACGAGGAGGTACTGAATCGACGGGTGTCGGTTCTGGCCACACGCCTCGACCGCCGTGTCGAGGGCCTTGCGCGACGCCACCGAGAGCCCTTCGACGATCCTCGTCATGGCCTCGGGTTCCATCTCCAGCAGCTTTGGAAGCGCGTCTACGCCCACGCTCGTCGCGCTCATGCGTCACCGCCGTCCCGGCCCTCGTTGCCTTGGCGCGCCCGCTCCAGCGCAAACCCCGTCGCCAGGATGTGGGCACAAGGTCCGCGCGAGTGCGCATGCTTCAGGAACCAGGCGCAATCACATCGCCACGCGCCGTTGACCCGTCGCACGCGGTAGGTGTCCGTCGCGCCGGCCACGATGGCGTCGTCCGGTCCCGACAGGGTGACTGTGTCCGCCTTCGCCAAAGCCCGCCCCTTGTCCAGCCGCGACGGAATCCGCGACATGGTCCGCAGGTCGAAGGGCAGCGCCCGGCGGAACCAGACCTCTTCAAAACGATCGTGGCCGACGAGCCCGCGCGCGCCGAGGCGCGCCAGCGCTGGCCCGACGTTGCCTGGCGCGCTCGGCGAGTCAGGCCCGGGCGGCGCATCGGACCGCTCCGAATACAACGCGGTGAGGTCCTCGGCCGTGACGCGCTTCTCCCAGGCGAGATGGGCTTCGACCCGCGCCTCAAACGGGCCGCGCGCCTGTGCCAGGGCCTCCAGGGCACGCCCTTCTCCCGAGAACCCCCGCGTGGGCGAAGGCGTGAGCAGCAGGTTGAAGCGCATCGCCTGACCCTCGACGATGAAGAGGCTCGTCCCAGTGTCATCGGCGAAAACGTGGACCGCGGTGGCGTGGCGCAGCGAGGGCCCCAGAAGGTGAAGCCGCTCGGCGCCCTCGACCGCGCATCCGTTCGCGCGCCGCACGGGCGTGAGCCGCAGATGCGGTCCATCCGCCACGAGATGCCCGCCGTTCTGTCGGCCGCCCTGGCGCGAGAGCGTCGAGAGAAAGGCCGCCATCGCGGCAGCGCGCACCGTGAATCGACGCTCGAGGCTCGCCTGACAGAACTGCGCGGAGAGGAGCCCCGCGAGCCAGCGTGCGGGCAGCGCGACCTTCCGCTCCACGTGCCTCTCCCCCGGGGTCTCCACGGCGACATGCGCCCGGCCGACCTCGAACGTGAGGGTGTCCGTCGCCGCCACTCCGGTCAGAGCAGCGCGCAGAGGGGCGTTGAGGTCGACGTTGGTCGTGCCGTGGCCGAGGCGCTCGCCATCGAGTCCGGCAGGGAGGACGTCGAGCCGTGCGTAGGCGCTGCAGCAACTGCTGAAGGCTTCGAGTCGCAGGGCATCCGCGTGGGTGACGATCGGATCGAGCATCGCGGCTTTGCGCTGCGAGGACATGGGAACGAAAAAGCGCGACTGGGCCACCGTACCGAGCTGGGCCAGGTTTGTTGCGAATGCCTGCGGGGTGAGGACCCTGCCTCGAAAGAAGGGCTCCCTCTCCCCAGCCGCATCGCAGGTCTCGAGCGCAAGGTGAGTCCGCGTCACGAGGGCCGAGGGCTCGCGATACCGATACGCGACCAGCATGAGGGTGCCTGTGGACTTTGAGCCTTGCCGAGGTTGCGCCTTGGGGCCACCGCGGGCAAGGCTTTCGCTACGATTCGTCTGTCGTCAGAACTGCTGTCAGTCCCGTCCACTCGGCGATTTCCGCAGGATCTTCTCCATCGCTCTGCCCTTGGCGAGCTCGTCGACCAGCTTGTCCATGGAGCGAATCTCCTGCATCAGCGGCGCCTCGACGTCCTCGACTCGGACGCCGCAGACCACGCCGGTGATCAGCTTTCGCGAAGGGTTCAGCCCGGATGCGTCCGCGAAGAAGCCTTCGAGGGTCGTCTTCCGGTCGACGTGGCTGTCGAGCTGCTCTTGCGTGTAGCCGGTCAACCAACGCAGAACCTAGCAGGCTGCTGAA
>JBMOFP010000321.1:0-4310 GCA_049318805.1 Bradymonadia bacterium | reverse complement strand
GGCCCGGCGGAATCACCGAGGCTTTGAAAAAGCCGAATGATTCCGGGAGCGGAGCTGAAAAAGTCCAAGGACGGACTTTTTCAGCGTCCTGCCAGGGGACGCTGATGTCGCCGCTCTCGCCCTCATCGTCGAAGCGCTCGGCGATGGGGTACAAGAACTCCCAGGTCGTGCTGCGGATGAACTCCGCGCGGAGCGTCCGCTGGAGCGCGCAGGAGGTAAGAGCGGGGTCGTCGCCCGGGCACTTGACCGATTGGCGCGTGTACACGGCGCTGCGCACCCATTGCGGGTCGTCGTCAGGAAGACTGGGGCGTGTGTCCACATCCCGGGAGATATCGCCGCGAGTGCAAGGGAAACGACACCGACGTGGCTCATGGGAATGAAAAGCGCCGCGCGTCAGCGCCTTCAGCGACCGAAGACCCGCACACCCTCGAGCTCCGTGCCGACTCGGAGTCGATCGAGGTAGCTCCGATACACGAAGGAGCGGTCGCGTTTCTTGCCGGTCGTCTCGACGAGAACGCCCGCGGCGACGAGCAGGTCGATCGCCCGCCCGGCTGTGGGCTTGGTGGTCTCGACGAGCTTCATCACTGATGCGACGGACACGACCGGGTGGCGCGGCAGCAGCTCGAAGAGCCGCAGCGCAACGACCGACATGCCGTCGAGCGTGAGCACGCGCGCACGATCGGCTGCGACGAGTGCGAACAATTCCCGTGCGGAGGCAACCGCCTCGTCGGCGATCGTCGCGACGCCATCGAGGAAGAAGTCGAGCCAGCCCTCCCAGTCGCCGTCGATGCGGACGGCGTTGAGCCGACGGTAGTAGTCCTCGCGATGTCGCTTGAAGAAGAGGCTGAGGTACAGAATCGGCTTGGTCAGCAGCTTCCAGTGCTCCAGGAGCAGCGTGACGAGCAGGCGTCCGATGCGGCCGTTGCCATCGAGGTACGGGTGAATGGTTTCGAACTGCACGTGCATGAGCCCGGCGCGCACGAGCGGCGGCAGCGCATCGTCTGCGTGCAGGTATTTTTCGAACGCGCCGAGCACCTCGCCGAGCGCCTGGGGAGGTGGTGGCACGTACGCGGCGTTGCCGGGGCGGCTTCCGCCGATCCAGTTCTGGCTGCGACGCACCTCGCCGGGAAGCTTCTCGGCGCCGCGGACGCCCCGCATGAGGCGCGAGTGTGTCTCGCTCAACAGGCGCATCGAGAGCGGCAGGCCATTCGGGTCGGCAAGCTGGGTGCGCGCGTGGGCGAGCGCGTCGAGGTAGTTGCACACCTCCTCGACGTCGGCGTTGGGCGCGGCGCTGTGCTCTGCGCCGCCCTGGGCTTCGAAGGTGAGCAGGTCGACGAGGGTCGCCTGTGTCCCCTCGATCTGCGACGAGAGCACGGCCTCCTTGCGGACGAACGCGTAGATGAACCAGTCGAGCGAGGGGACCATCTCCCCAGCCAGCTCGAGGCGAACGAGCGCTTGCTCGGCTGCCCGGAGGCGCTCGGCCAGGGCGGCGTCGATGACAATGGGCGGACCCGCGGGCGGGAGCGCGTGCGGGATGAAGGCCGCGACCTCCTCCCCACCTACGGTGTTCCGCTCGTATCGTCCGCTGGTTCGTGTGGGCATGTCGGCTCCGCTGGGAACGCCCGCTTGACCAGACGCGCGGGCTGGGAAAGCCGACGTTACTTGGGCGGTTCGCTAGGAACGAATCCTTTACCAGTGGGCTTTGTGAGTCAAGCCGGCGTGACTCGCCCTGCCGAAGCCCGCCAGCTGCGGAGGGCACGCCGCGGGCGGGACGCCCCGTTGGCCGGGTCGCGATGGTGAACCGATTGCGGTCGGCGAGGGAGCGTCGCACGATCGCGCATGTGTTCACTCCCCTCCGCGATCCCGGAGGGCTTGGGAAAGACCGCAACGTTCAGGCGCTTTCGCAGGCATCTACCGCAGCGTCCGGAGCACGTCCTCTGGCGTGAGGCAGATGCATCCCTTGGGCACCTGGTCTGGACGGCTCCGCAGGAAGATCACAGGGACGACCGTGCGGCCCTCGACCAGGGGCAGCCGTTCAGCCTTGCGGGAGAGTTCGGCGGCGAGGCGCCCAACATCGGATGCGACCTCCCACTTCGCCTCGCCCACCAGCACAGCGGACCCGTCGACCGCCTCCGCGACGACGTCGAGCGCCATCGGCTGGCGGTCTCGGCCCGGACCCCACCAGGCGGCTGCCGGCCCGAACGCGCGCCCGTCGAAGGTCATGTGCGGCACGCTGGCACGAACGAGGTCCTCCCAGGTCGCGGCGACGAAGCCGGCCCAGGCACCCTGGATCTCGGCGACGACCGCGTCTGTCTGGCGCGCCTCGAGCCGTGAGCGGGCTGGCTCGACGAAGCGGAACCAGAAGCGCACGAAGGGATCGTCGATGCGGTAGAGGCTGCGCTTGGTGTCCCGGACGGAGGTCCCGAACGGTGTGTCGCGCCGGACCAGGCCGAGGTCGACGAGGCGCTCCAGTGGCCGGGAGAGCGCGGTCGCGGGGCGTTGCATGCGCCCTGCGATCTCTGATGACCGATGGCATCCGCTGCCGATGAGTGCGAGGACCGTGGCCGACTGCGCCACCTCCCGGAGGTCGTCCTGCAGCAGTGCGAGCGGCTCGCGATGCAAGACACCCAGCGGGCTGAGGACAAGGTCCCGGACGGCCAGCCAGAGCGAGTCGTACTCCCGGGCCAGCTCCCAGTAGCGGGGAATGCCACCCCACACCGCCAGGGCCTCGACCGCCGCCGTCGCATCGAGGCGGTCGAACGCATCGACGATCCACCCGGCTGGGAGGGGGGCGATCTTCAGGATCTCGCGCGCTCGCCCGTACAGTGGGGCGGACTTGTCCAACGCGAGGCCATGCATCATGTGCTGGGAGGAGCCGCAGAGCACGAGCTTCGGGCCACGCCGGTCCGGACGATCCAGGTGCTTCTGCAGCAGGCTCGGGAGCTCGCGTGCGGACGCGACGAGGGCCGGCAGCTCGTCGATGATCAGGCAGAAGTGGTCGCCGGCCTCTCGCCAGAGGCGCTCCAGGAGCGCACTCCATTCGCGATAGCGCACGTCGGCGAAACCCGGCAGGACCCGTGCGATCTCCAGGGCCAGCGCCGACCGCTGCAGCGTCGCGTCCCGATCGTCCGCCATGTAGTAGGCCGTGCCGCCGGTCGACGCCGCCTGCTGGATCAGCCGGGTCTTGCCGCAACGCCGGCGGCCGTAGACGACCGCCAGGCCGCTCCCCGGGCGCTCCGCAAAGCGTCGGAGGCGCTGCAGCTCTTCGGTCCGGTCGAGGAAGTCCAGGCGCATGCGCGCAATTATGCCGCAGAAGCATTATGCTGCAAGTGCATACATTTTGGGCCGGACGACCGCGTCCGCGCCGCCGAAAGGCCGAACGGGCTGGTCCCCCCCTGTGTCAGCGGAGTTGTCGCCTGATCTCGCCAGGGTCACGGCCGCTTTGTCAGTGTCGCGAGGCCCATGTCGACCACGGGCCGCTGAGGCTCATCACGACCTACGTCGGGCCGGGCACGCAGTGGGTCCCGGAACCGTGTGTTCGGCGCAACGCATTCGCCCGGCGGTCTGGGCGCACCTCAGACACGAACCGGCCGAGCGTGCCCGACCGCGCGGCACGCAGGCCAGGTTCGCGTCACCTCAGTCCTTCAAACTGGCCATGTCGATCACGAACCGGTAGCGCACGTCGCTCTTCAACACGCGCTCGTAGGCTTCATTCACCGATTGAATCGGAATGATCTCGACGTCCGAGACGATGCCGTGGGCGGCGCAGTGGTCGAGCATCTCCTGCGTCTCGGCGATGCCGCCGATGACCGAACCGGCCAGCGTGCGATTGCCCATGATCAGCGCAAACGCGAGCAGGGACGAGGGCTCGGGCGGCGCGCCGACGAGCACCATCGCGCCGTGCGGCCGCAGCAGGTTCAGATACACATTGTAGTCATGGGGCGCCGAGACGGTGTCGATGATGAGATCGAGCGAGCCGGCACGGGCCGCGAGCGCGTCGGGCGTCGTGGTGACGAGGAAGTCCGTGGCGCCCAGGCCACGGGCATCGGCCTCTTTCTTGGGGGAGGTGCTGAGCACCGTGACCACCGCGCCCATGGACCGCGCGAGCTTCACGGCCATGTGTCCGAGGCCGCCGAGACCCACGACGCCGACGCGCGTGCCCTCGCCGCAGCCGAAACGGCGCAGGGGCGAGAAGGTGGTGACGCCGGCGCACAGCAGGGGCGCGGCCCCGGCGGGGTCGAGGCTCTCGGGCACGCGCAGCACGAACCGCTCGTCGACGACGACGCGGGTCGAGTAGCCGCCATAGGTGC
>JBMOFP010000320.1:0-4357 GCA_049318805.1 Bradymonadia bacterium | reverse complement strand
ACACAAACGGGAAGGTCACGGCACACTGACCGCCCTCGGGCTTCGGAAACGTCCAGCGCTCGGCCGCGCGCACGATGCACCCCTCCACCTCGCGTGAGTTCAGCGTGCTGTGCGCGACCCGCACCCCGACGGCCTTGCCCTCGGGATCGATGCGCCAGTTCAACGTGACCTTGCCGCCGAGGTCGGGGTCCGCGGCGAGGGCCTTCTCGTAGC
Organism: Bradymonadia bacterium; assembly: GCA_049318805.1. GTDB lineage: Bacteria > Myxococcota_A > Bradymonadia > UBA7976 > UBA1532 > CANLBD01. Next base: position 4,144 of record JBMOFP010000320.1, on the reverse strand, counting down.
AGTACGAAACGCCGCCCTGCCGCGCGGCGACGGTCCGGCGGATGTCCTCGGGCTTGCAACCGGCGGATGCGTCGACGGACCGCGTGGGGTCCGCGAGAACGCGCGGGGTCTTGGACCGGGGCGGAGTCCGGCCACGCGGTCCACCTCCCGCCCCGCCCGGCCCGACCCCGGGGAGTGTGCCCATGCCGTACAGCTGAGTCCCCCCGAAGCCGCCGCCCCCGTTGCCCAGACCGCGCAGGCCGACGCCGCCCGTGCCCTGACCCATGACCCAGGTGTCGTCCCCCGACACCCCGTTCGCCAGCGCCTGACCCCGGGCGTCGTCGTGCTTGAAGACCGACGACAGGACGCTGTCCTTGTCCGTCAGCATCTTGATCAGCGCCGAGGCCTGAACTCGGGCCCCGGGGTTCTCGCGAGGCGGCTGACGCGTCACGCCGCTTGATGCCTTTCGACCCGCGCGGCCCTCGTCGCCCGAGGGCGCCGCCGCTGCGGCCGCCCCCGACGCCACGGACGGGGGCGCGCTGACCACGGCCTCAGGGGGCTCGGGAAACATCGTGGAGGCCTGGCGGATGTGGGCAGTGAACTCGAGGTCCGGCTCAGGCGACCAGATCGCGAACGCCAGGCCGAGCACACTCGTCGCGACGACGAGGGCCACGACCATGGACGCCAGGACACTGGGCTCGACTCGCATCCACGGGAGCGGCGCGGGCAGACGGGTCGGCGTGACCCACTGGAGGAGCAACGCGCACTCCCCGACCTGCAGAACGGCCTGGTCGAGCGCGTCGAGCCCGACCTCGAGCGGACCGCTCACCTGCCGAGGTGACGACTTCTGAGGGTCGAGCGTCGCGACCATGCCCGGCGCCAGATGCAGTGTGGCCGCGGGTCCTCGCCATTCCACGAGCGTGTGTCGAAGCCCCAGACCCGTGCCCATCGGGGTCACGAGCAGGTTGTCGAGCGCTTCCCCGACACGCACACGCCGCCCCGGTCGCAGCGTGCGATCGACGACGATCGTGTCCCTCCAGACGAGCACCACCCGCAGCCTGCGTCTCGAACGCGACTCCATCGAACACCTCCCCATCGCCTTGTGGCTCTAGGGACAGCGCGCGATGGGCGGGTGTTCCGGGGGTGCAGCCCTTTGCACCGGCCCGGCGGTCGTGAGGGCTACAGCAGGCCGTCCTGCTGCATCGCGGACTTCAGGTGCTTCTCGAAGAGCGCCGTCTTCTGCATGCCTGTGGACGACGCCTCTGCGGGGACCATCGTCTCCAGGTACTCGATCAGGTCGGCCGCGTTCTCATCGAGGAACTTCTGGGCGCGGGCCTCATCGGTCTCCGCGATCTTCTCCTGAAGCGTGTCCCACCGGGCGAGCTCCTCGCCCATGACCTCGACGACCCCACAGGATGCGGACTCGGGCTGTGCCTTGCAGCCGAGCCACTTGAAGGGCACCTCTTTACGCCAGAAGCCGCCTGGGCCCGTAATCTGGTAGGCGAGCTCGTTGAAGGCCGTCAACGCGTCCAGCGCGGTCGGCGAGTCCTTCTGGTAGGCGATGAAGTACCGCCGCAAGTCGCTCTCTTTGTAGTCCGAGAGCTTCGACCAGAGCTGCGTGGCCTTCACGTTGGAGCGCCCCGTCGCCAGCCCCGCGGGGTCCTGCTTCGACTGCCAAACGTACCAACCGCCGCCCGCGACGACCGCCACCAGGGCCGCGCTGACCGCAAGGCTTCTCCACTGCTTCATGACCACCGCCGAGGAACGACGCCAACACCAGGACGACCGTGGACGTCAGCAGCAGGATGAGCACGGCGAAACCGACACTTTCGAAGGCGCGTGTCCCGATCTTGTGCCGAAGCACACCGCGCCCGAGAAACGCGCCGCCCATGGCCGCGATCACATACGCCAGGGCCTCGAGGAGCAGATGCGGCAAGACCGCGGCGACGACGAGGGCGCCCATCAGACCCTCGGCGTTGTACTCCGCGCGGGCGAGGCTGCCGATGACGACCCCCCAGCGCGCGGCGTTCCACGCGAGCACGAGCAGGATGCCCCCGTGCTGGTAGAGCGTAGAGATGAGGAAGCTCGCCATGAGCACGGCGCCGTTCTTCGCCATGAGGGTGCCGAAGGTGCCGAAGTCGACGTCGCTCAGTCTTGCCCCCTGAAAGCTCGCGAGCAGGCCGCCGAAGACCGTGGTGAGGCGCTCCGGTGCCACCAGACTGACCGCGAAGACGTAGGCGGCGTAGATGCCCAGGAAGAGGCCGAAGAGCTCGCGGGCCATCCGAAGGTTCGCGCGCCGCGCGCTGATCGCGCCCCCGTAAACCTCTTGCCGATTGCGGTCGAGCAGCGCCTGCACGTAGCTCGACTGCCCCAGCGCGACGAGCACCACGGCCAAGACCGGCGCGTTGTCGGGGAAAAACGCGCGCGCCGAGGCGAGGCCCAAGAGCGACCACAGCGCCCCTCGAGCCGCGGCGCCGAGGAAGTTCATGCCCCACGGGGGCCCCGTGAGGACGACGGAGGGCATCGGCATCGGCGCGTTCACGTGCGCAGGCTCCCGCGCGGTGCGGCCCCGGTCAAAGGTTATCCACTCCGTCGTGGGGTGCGGCATCGCCGCTCCGTTGCGTGGCGTAGCCCTACGCCATTCGAGCGTCCGGAGCGGCGGGGAGCGTGTGGCACGGCCCTTGCTATGACACGCCAGCATCAAGACGCCTCTACCCTCGAGAGAATTCACATGACCTTCAGAAGCCTCAACGCCCTCGCCGTCGTCGCCGTCCTTTCCACGCCCGCCATGGCCGCCGCCGTCACAGGTGCCGTCACTGTGACACCGCTGGTGGGAACGGGCGTTCACGCCGACCTCGTGAACGGCGCGACCCGGTTGCTCGCCCTGGCGCTGCGGGACGAAGGTCTTACGGTCGTCGAACTCGAGCCCGGCGCCGCCCCCGCGGCCAACACCCAGCAGGTTCGCGGCTCGATCTTGGCCATCGGCCGCAAAGCGGTCGTCGAGGTCGAGCTCGTCGACGTGACGGGCGCATCGGTTTGGCGCGGTCGACTCACCGCAGCGTCCCCGGAGGACCTCGACAAGGTCCTGTCCCGCCTCGCGGACGGCCTCGCGAACGGGCGTTCGGTCGAGGAGAACCAGGACATCTACTCCGTGACCGACGCCGAAGCGCGGGCGCTCGCCCGAGAAGAGGCGAACAACACCTTCGGCCTCCGCATCGGCGCTGTCTCCATGTTTCGGGACGACACGGAGTTCCTGTCCGGCTTCGGCATCACCTGGCTCTACGACATGCGCAGCTTCATGATCGACACGACCCTGGAGTACCAGGGCATCGGCGTGGACCGCGAGGGCTTCGGCGGTCTCTGGCTCTCGGGTTTGTTTCCCTTCTCGGAGAAAGACTTCTCACCCTACGCAGGCGTGGGCCTGGGCATCGTGGGCTACGAGCGGCAGTCGAGATGCGCGGCCGACAGCGGCCTTTTCGACGACCTGTGCCCCGACACCTACGACCACGACGCCGACGGCCGTGCAGGCCTCGGCTTCCAGGGCACGGTCGGCGTCCTCCTGGGCCGCACCCGCAGCGTGAACCTGCGCGCCGAGGCCCGCTACGTGTACGGCGCGTTCGAGGTCCGAGGCGAGGCCGTGCATGGCCTCGGCCTCGGCATCGCGGCAGGTTTCTGAGATGCGCCCGCTGTGGACTGTCATCCTCCTGGCAGCGCTCGTCGCCGGGTGCGGTCGGACGCAGATCGTGGCGCAGGACTCGGGTGCGCGCATTCACGCGGACGACGTGTATCTCGGGACGGGTCGCGCGGAGATCACCCGGACGGGGGTGTCTTCGACCGTTCGCCTGCGTGTGGAGTACCCGAGCGGCGCCGTGGAGACACGGAAGGTCGAGCGCGAAATCACAGGCGTGAGTGTGGTCGTGGGGCTGTTCACGTACCTGACGGGGCTCATCTGGGCGCAGCAGTACCCCGAGCGCGTCGAGTTTCCGGCCGACCCGGGCAGCGTCGGGAGCGCTTGGGATGTGGCCCCGGAGTCGAACCCCTGGCTGCAGCCGAACCCGAGCATCGTGAGGCTGCCGGCGAAGCCCGAACCTGCGACGCCGGTCAAGGGACCGGAGTGATCGCGGCCGCGGCCGCCTCGCAGGCCCGGGCCACGCGTGAAGGCTCA
>JBMOFP010000319.1:0-4380 GCA_049318805.1 Bradymonadia bacterium | reverse complement strand
ATCGCCGGCGGGTCGTGTGCGATGCTGCTCGCCCATTCGACTCAGAGGCCCATGAAGACGCTGAACATCGAGGTCTGGTCCGACATCGCCTGCCCGTGGTGTCTTGTGGGCAAGCAGCGGCTCGAGGCCGCGCTCGCGATGTTTCCCGAGCGCGCGCAGGTCAAGGTCCAGTGGCGCGCCTTCGAGCTCGAGCCGGGGGCGCCCGCGGTGCAGCCCGCCGCGCCCTCGCTCGTGGAGCGTTTGGCGGCCAAGTACGGCATGTCCGTGGCCGAGGCGCAGCGGCGCATCGACGACATGACGACGCTGGGCCGGGGCGAGGACATCGACTTTCGTTTCGACCGCGTGCGGGGGGTCAACACCTTCGCCGCGCACCGTGTCCTGTCGCTCGCCGCGGAGCGCGGGGTGCAGGCCGCCGCAAAGGCGCGGCTCATGCGCGCCTACTTCACCGAGGGTGAGGTGCTCAGCGACCCCGAGACGCTCGTCCGGCTCGGCGGCGAGGTCGGCCTGCAGGCCGACGACGTGCGCGCGGCGCTGCAGGACGACGCGCGGGCCGAAGCCGTCCGCGCCGAGGAGCGCGAGGCGCGGTCCCTCGGCATCAATGGGGTGCCGTGCTTCGTTTTCGACCGGCGCGTGGGCGTCTCGGGCGCCCAGCCGCCCGAGGCGCTGCTGCGGGTACTCCGCGAGGTGTGGGACGCGCTGCCCGAGCCCGACGCCACGGGTGAGGCGCCGGTGTGCGGGCCGGAGGGGTGTGAGATCTGACGGGACGTTGATGCGGTCATCGGTGTGGCCTACGGCGCTGGGCTGGGGGCGCTTGTCGGGGTGGTTTCGTTCCTTGTGAGAGGTGCCGGGCAATCAGGCCTCGGCACAGTGCTCGCCCGCCTCCACGGGGAGTGAGCTGCGAGCGTGCGGCGCGCGCTGGAGTCCGTGAGGACGAAGCGCCACACCTGGGATTCGATGAGGCGATGGACCTCGTCGACGACGGTCCAGTCCTGATGTGCCGCGGCAAGCTGTATTTCCGAAATCGGCCATAAAACGGAACCTACAGTTTCAGTTTCTGGCGTTTTCGGTAATCTGACCCCGTGAACTTCCGTTGGTTCTCCCACGAATTCGAACGCGCGTTGCACCGGCCGTACGTGCAGATCGTCTTTGGCACCCGGCAATGCGGAAAATCGACCCTCATCCTCGATCGCCTACCCGCAGATGCGCTCCGCATCAATCTGGCACGCCCGGGCGACCTCGCCCGCCTCGAGGCGCGTCCCGAGGAGTTGGTGGAGCGGTGCCTCGCGCTCCCCTCCCGAGAGTCGGCCCACGTCGTGTTCGTCGACGAAGCGCAGCGGGTCCCGGGGATCTTCGACGCCGTTCAGTTCCTGCACGATGAGCACCGAAATCGGTTCCGGTTCGTCCTGTGTGGCAGCTCGGCCCGCAAGTTGCGCGCGACCGGCGCCAACCTGCTCCCCGGCCGAAGCATGATGCACCGGCTTCATCCGCTCGTCCTGCCGGAGCTGCCGGCCCCGGAGGCCAGCGCGTCGCCGGCTCGTCTGCTTCCCCTCCCGGCAGTCGTACCCGAACACCCGCTCTTCCCCTCCTGGGACCTGCTCGATCGCCTCGCGTTCGGCGCGCTGCCCGGCGTCGTCACCGCGGCGCCCGAGGACCGCGCCGACCTCCTGCGCAGCTACGCCGAGATCTACCTCGAGGAAGAGATCCGCGGTGAGGCGGCGGTGCGTGATCTCGGGGCGTTTCGTCGGTTCTTGCAATTGGCCGCCCGTGAGGCCGGGCAGCCGGTCAACCTCTCCGCGCTGGCGCAGGAGCTGGGGCTCACCCATCCGACGGTGAAGAGCTACTACCAGATCCTGGAAGACATCTTCGTCGGTATCCCGTTGCCGGCGTTCACACGCAGCCCACGCAGGTCCGTCCTGTCCACCCGCCGGTTTCTCTTTTTCGATCTCGGCGTGCGACATGCAGCCGCGGGTCTTCGGCCGGGGCACGACACGGTCCTGGCCAATCCGGGCCCCGTCTTCGAGCAGTGGGTCGGCCTGGAGCTCTGGCGTCGCCTGCAGATGCTGGGCGAGGGATCGCTTTCGAGCTTTCGCACCTCGGACGGGGCCGAGATCGACTTCATCATCGAGCGCGCGGGCAGGCTCATCCCGGTCGAGGTGAAGTTCACGGAGCATCCGTCGCTGAAGGATGCCCGGCACTTGAAGCGATTCCTCGTCGAGCACGCCGACGAAGCCGACGAGGGCTATGTCATCTGTCGGTGCCCGCATCCGCTGAAGCTCGCCGAGAACATCACGGCGCTTCCGTGGCAGGCCATCTGAGGGCGCCCTGTGTCAGCGGAGTCGTCGCCTGATTTTGGCAGGGAGACGGCCGCTTCGGCGGCATCGTGGAGCCTGATCGCGGATGCGTAGACTGTGACCTTTCAGTCTTCGCCGAGTTCCACCGGGCGCAGCAGGAGAAAGTGGGCCATACCCGAGTCAGAGCCCGTTGCAAAGGAACGTCGGGCCGCAGACGCCTTCGACGCAGGAGAGCCCGACGCACTCCTCCGGCCCGCCGCACGCCTCGCCATCCGCCTTTCGGGGCAGACAGGTGCGGGACTCGAAGAAGTCACAGTAGGCGTCCATACAGAGGCCGAGCACATTGAACGACGCGTCCACGCAGGGGTCCCCGATGCCGAGGGGCGCATCTGCGGGGGCGTGGCACAGATTGTCGTCCCCGCAGTCGAGCCCGGTCCGACACAGACGCACGGGGACCTGGCTGCACGCGGCGCCTAACAGGACGCTGAAAAAGTCCGTCCATGGACTTTTCCAGCCCCGCTCCGCCGAAGTGAATTCGGCTCCGCTCCCGGAATCATTCGGCTTTTTCAAAGCCTCGGTGATTCCGCCGGGCCATCCTGGCCCGGGCAGGCTGCTTTTTCAGCAGCCTGCTAAGTCCCCGGCGGGAGCGCACGTGCCGAGCGCGTCGGCGCCGTCCGGGAAGCCGCAGTCGTCCGCCGTGCCGAAGCAGCAGTAGTCGGTGTGCGGGTTACAGGTGCCATAGAAGAGCCCGCCAAAGCCGTCGCTGATCCCCTGGCAGGTGTCTCCGCTTTGCTGGTCGCGCGCGAAGATCGTGCGCTGCTCATCCCCTCCGACGGGCGGGTTGAGCCAGAAGCAGGTGGAGTCGAACAGCGCCGACAAGGTCGGTGCGCCGCACGCGGCCTCGTCCAACACCCTGAGGCAGGCATCGACCCGCTCGGCGACGATGCGCGCCCGCCCCTGCACCACGGCGTCGACCCAGGAGCCCAGCGGGACGACCGCGAGCATCTCGCCGACGAGCGCCGGGCAGGTCGCCGCGTCGATCTCCGCCTCGGGGGGAAGACGACCGACGAAGTCCGAAAGGCGTTCGTTCGCCCCATAGGCCCGGAAGTAGGTGATGAGGTCCGACGCGTCGCAGCAACGCAACAGCGCCCCACAGATGGCCTCCGCGGCTTCGGCGATGAGGGTGTCCGCGCGGGGGTCCGGGGCGGCGGACTCGGCGTCTGGCATGGCCGACGCCGCGTCGGGGCGGGTCGAGCCCACGTCCGGTTCGACGGCCGCGTCCGCGAGCGTGCCACCGGTCGCCGCGGACGCGTCCGCAGGCGTGTCCGTGTCCGAGGCACTCTCGCAGGCCAGAGGCAGGCCCAGGGTCAGGGCCAGGGTCATCCGCGTGAGAGGTCGCACGGGGCTCATGGTCCGAGGACCCCCCACTCCAACGTGAAGCGCTCGGCCGTGTCTCCGGCCACCTCGTCCACGACCAGGAAGAACGTGCGCAGCCCCGTGGGCACGCCCTGGATCGCGGCGGGCCACGTGAAGCGCCAATCGAACGGGTCACAGAAGCCGAGGCTGCAGCGACCGACGGTGCCGTATTCGTTGTCGCCGCAGAGTGTGCTGGCGTCGATGTCCGGCCAGGTGCCTGCCTGGCAGTCTTCCATCAAGTAGATGCCTGGGGGGTGTCCATCGGGCTCGGCGACGAGTCGCGTGACCAGCGTCTGGCCGGGCTCCAGGGCGAGGGTGAAGACCACCTCGCGACCGAACGCGTCGTAGACCAGCGAACAGCCGGGCTGGAGCCCCGCCGTGTCGAGCGGGTTGTAGTCGTTGCGTGCCCCGTAGAGGGCGTCGACCACGTGCGTGCGGCCGCCGGCCGGAATGTCCATCGGACGACTGACGTCCGCCAAGAGAGGCGAACCCTCGCAGCTCTCGGCGCCGGCGCCCTTGGGTGGGGGCGCCGGTTCCTCTCCGCCCGCGCCCGGCTGACCGCCCACTGCCGGCTGACCACCCGCTGCCGGCTGACCGCCCGCGCTCGGCTGACCGCCCGCGCTCGGCTGACCACCCGCGCTTGGCTGACCGCCCGCTGCCGGCTGACCGCCCG
>JBMOFP010000318.1:0-4394 GCA_049318805.1 Bradymonadia bacterium | reverse complement strand
GGCGAGGGGGAGTGCGAGCCTGGGGCCGAGGACGAGAGCGCCTGCGACGAGGGCGGCACGCGGCTGCGCGCCTGCGACGACGCGTGTCGCTGGGGTCCCTACGGCGAGTGCGCGGGGGCCGAGTGTGAGGCGGGCACCGCGCGCGAGTGCTACTCGGGCGTGCCTGAGACCCGCGGACTCGGGGCGTGTCGACCGGGACGCCAGTCCTGTGTCGGCGGTCGCTGGGGGGCGTGTGTCGACGAGGTCGTGCCCCGCGTCGAACGTTGCGACGACGGCCTCGACGACGACTGCGACGGCACGGCCGACGAGGCCGACCTCGACTGCGCCGAAGCGCCACGCGTCGGCGACCCCTGCTCCATGGACGACGACTGTGGCGACGCACTCGAGTGCCTGCGCGGCCCCGAGAACCCGCTGTTCATCGGCGGTTACTGTGGTGTCGTACCGTGCGCCGGCCCTTGCGGCGATGCGACCGCGTGCGTCCGTGCTTTCGGCCGGCAGACCTGCCTGGCGCGCTGCGGCGAGGACCGCGACTGCCGCCCGGGCTACCGATGCCTCGCGCTCGAGCCGTCTCAAACCGTGTGCGCGCCGCCGTGCGGTGAGGACACGGACTGCGGTGATCCGCGGCGACCGGTCTGCGACCTCGCCTCCGGTCTCTGCGTCGAGACCGTCGCGGAGCCACCCGCGCCGGCGGATCCAGATGTCGGCGTGGGGCCGCCGGGCCCCCCCGTCACGCGGGCGGACGCCGGTTCGCCGAATCCGACGCCCATCGACGCCGAGCCGCCCACCGCGGAAGCGGGGTGTGCGTGTCGGGGCGTCGCCACGTCGACGCGTGTCGACGTCGTGCACCTCTCGCTCTGCCTCGCCGCGTCCGCGTTCGCCGCGCGACGCCGTCGCAAGCGCTGAGAGCGGGGTAGGGGCCATGCGCGCGACCCGACGCCGGCCCACTCGACTCCGCGGCGCTCTCCTGGCCGCGTCTCTCTGCCTGCCCGTGGGGGTGAACGCCCAGTCGGGGTGGCATGTGGTCCCGACCCTGGACTGGCCGGTTGCGTCCGGCGAGAGGGCGGGGCTCTTCTCGACCGGCGAGGACGACGACCGGCTCTGGGTCACGGGCGACGCCGGCCGCGTCTACGTCTCCGACGACGGCGGTGATACCTGGCGCAGCGCGGTCCTCGAGCCGGGGGCGGTCCCGCCGCTCCGCAAGCGGACCCACACCCTCGACGCACCGACGAGCCGTTTCGTTTCACCAGTGAACGCCGACGGCATGCCCGAGCCGTCCCAGGTCCTGGGCTTCGGCAGCCTCGAGAAGAAGTTCGACGATCCCGTCGGACGCCCTTCTCGCCGTAGCCTCAAGGCGTTCTCCGACGACTTCGCGGACGCCGGCGGGGCGCTCGAAGGCATGGAGCCCGACCCGCCACCGAGTCACCTCCACGCTGCCAACCAGTCCGCCTTCGCCGACCGAGCGCGCCGCCGCCTCACCCTCGAGCTCGTCTCCGGGGCGCCGGACGAGGCCACGGCCCGAGGCGGCGGCGTGTCGTGGCGAACGTCGGACGGCGGACGGACGTGGCTCGAGACCTCGGCCGACGCGCCCGCACGGCCGGCCTCCCCGTCGAAAACGTGCGCGGGGCGTGTGGTCGCCGTGGACGGCGCGCTGCAGCTCGACGGCGAAGAGGTCGGTCTGGCGGCGACGCACGTCCCGACCTGCGCCGTGGGTCGGTCGGTCGTCTGGTTGCTGCACGGCGGAGAGTTGCTGCGGCTCTCGCGCACGCCCGTCGCGCCCGACGCCGCCGGGGTCGCGGGGCCCGTCGACGAGGCGGCGATGCGCGTCGCGCGGCGTCGCGCGGGGCTCGAAGCGCCGCCCATTCGCCCGTGGTACGCGGCGCTCCTGCCCCGTGTGGACGTCGGCCTGCGTCTCGCCGCCATCGACCTCGAGAGTGAGCGTGTGTCGTCGTTTCTCGACCTGCCCGAAGAGGGACCGGGGTCCTTCAATCGCGGCCCGCTCGATCCCTTCGATGCGGGGGTCTTCTTGAAGTGGGACCTCACGAAGCTGCTCCCGGCGGTCGACGAAGAGGCCGATCGCCGCAAGGTCGCGCTCCGACGCGCGCGGGCCGTCGACGCCGAGGTGGCGCGGGCGCTCTCGACCTGGCACCGAGCGCGGTTGCGGCTCGACGATCCGCGCCGCGCGTCCGACCCGCTGCGTCGCGCCCAGCTCGAGCTCCGGGCCGAGGTCGCCGCCGTGACGCTCCAACATCTCACCGGCCTGAACCCTGACGATCTTGCCCCTCGGAGAGACCCATGAATCGACCCTTGCGTTTGCTGCTTCTCGGCGGACTCTGCTCGATCGCGCCGAGCGTCGCGCTCTCCCAGACGAGCGCCCGGCCCGTGTCGGAGCGGGCCGCGCGCTCGGAGCCGACGGCCGCCGAGACCGTCAAGGCGGCGCTGGCGTACGCCGCGTTGAACCCGGAGCGCATCGAGTCGCTGCGCAGCCGCGCGGAGTGGAAGAGCCTCGTGCCCGTGCTGGGCGTGAAGGCCGGCCTCAGCAACTCCACCATCGCGCTCACGAAGTTCACGCAAGCCTTCAGCGCGACCGAGCCCGCCGAGACCGAGGACGCGAAGGGCGACGCCCTCGAGGTCGAGGTCAGCGGCCAGTGGAATCTTCCGGGCCTCGTCTACAACCCCGAGGTCCTCGACGTGAACGCCCTCGTCGACCAACAGCGAGAGCTCGTTCAGGTCGTGCTCGAGGCCTGGGCGGCCCGAAGGCGCTTGGTCCTCGAAGGTCAGTACGGTGCGCCGCCCGACGCGACGACCCGCGCCCGACGCGAGGTCGAGCTGGAGCGTATGACCGCGTTCCTGGACGCGCTCACGGGGGACACCTTCTCGCGCCGGGCGCGCAGGGCGGCCGCCGACGACGAGTGACAGGCGTCAGTGGTGCGCGCCGCCCTCGGCGGGCTTGCAGTCCGCGGGCTGGCCAGCCGCCTTGGCGGCCTTCAAATAGTCGGCACCCTTGGCGCAGGCCGTCATGCGATTGTAGACGCCGGGATCGCCCCGGTTGACCGGCACCTCCCAGCAGCCGGCCAGGCCCGCGGAGAGGGAGACAGCGGCAATGAGACGCAGGACGAACATGGCGGGGCCTTTCGCTGACGAGCACCGTAGTCGGGCGAGGATTTAGCCAACCTCGCCCTCGCGGTCAAGCCGGCAGCAGCATCGCGGCGAGTCCGAGCAGCCCGAGCAGCACGGTCACGGACGCGACCAAAGGCACCGTCCAGTCCGGGGGGGCGCCGCCTACGGGCAGGGCCGCACCCGAGCCGGGCATCGAGGGCTCGGGGGTGAGGCCGAGCCCGGAACGATCCGAGGCCGACGGCGACTCGGTGTCCACGATGTCGCGCGCGGCCGCCAGGGCGCGTGCAATCGCGTGGATGTCCGCCTTGCGGGTCTCGTCGCCCTGACGCTCCCGGATGACCTGAACCCGAGGCACGGGGGTGCCGGATTCATGCGCCATGGGGTCGAAGTCCGGCATGGAAATGCGGGTCGTGGTTGCGCGGCGCACGTCCTTTCGGACCCGCGCGACCGCTTGCAACATGGCCTCGGCCGAGAAGAAGCGGTCCTCGGGGCTCTTCTCCACGAGGCGCATGATGAGCGCGTCGAGGGCCTCGGGGCGCTCCGGGGAGGGCGGGAGCGGCGGGGGCCGCGAGCTCATCGAGGCGAGAATCTGCTCGAGTGTGCCGCCGACGATGGGCGGCCGGCCCGTGACCATCTCGTAGGCCGTGGCGCCCAACGAGTACAGGTCCGTCCAGGGGCCGATGCGTCCGTTCAGGAACTGCTCCGGCGCCCCGTAGTTGAACGAGCCCCAGCCGGCCACCGTGAAGGTCTGCGGCTCCGACTCGCCCCACTCGTCGTCGATGTTCTTGAGCAGGCCGAAGTCCAGCACACGAAATCGTCGGTCGACGTCGATGCCGATGTTCCCCGGCTTGATGTCGCGATGGACGATGCCCCGCGCGTGGACGTAACGCAGGGCGGAGCCGACCTCCTCGAGGACACGCAAGGTCGTGTTGACGCCCGGGCGGCGACCCTTGTGCTGGGCGCGTCTCAGCACCCGCGCGAGCGTGCTCTCACGCGGCAGCTTGTCCATCGCCATGAAGAGAGTGTCCGTGTCCCGCATGCCGAACGAGACGACCCGGACGACGTTCGGGTGGTCCAGGACCATCAGCGCCCGCGCCTCCCGCAGGAACGACGCGCGGAGCTGTTTGCGGACCCGAGACGAGTCCGCCGCCCGCCGAAGGTCGAGGAGCTTGATCGCCCAGGGCGAGTCATCGGACAGGCGCCGACCCGCGTGCACCGTCGCGAAGCTGCCCTGTCCGAGCACCGGACCGGGCTCGAGGGCGAAGAGCTCGTCGAGC
>JBMOFP010000317.1:0-4519 GCA_049318805.1 Bradymonadia bacterium | reverse complement strand
ACAGATGATCGCCGGCCACGTACGCGGTGATCAGGGTGCCGGTCCGCTCTAAGACACCGAGCACAGGTGGAGCAATACCCAGTTCGGTCGCCCGTCGCGCGGCCTCGACCTCATCACCCGGCTCGTCGACGACCCGTCACCCGACGTGCGGCGGTCGGTCGCCAACCACCTGGGCGACGTCGCCAAGGACCACCCCGAACGCGCCGTGGCCGTCGCGGCCGCGTGGATGGCCGAGCGCGCCGACCGGCGGCCGCTGGTGCAGCACGGCCTGCGCACGCTGCTCAAGGCCGGTCACCCTGGCGCGCTGGCGCTGTTCGGGCACGACGGGGACGTGGTCGCCTCCGATCTCGCCATCACGCCCGGCGTCGCCGCGGTGGGCGAGAGCGTCGAGCTCACGGCGACGCTGACCGGCCACGGCACCGCCCGCGTCGACGTGATCTGGCGCTGGCCCGGCGCGCGCGGCTGGTCGTCGCGCACCTTCCGCGGCGGCCTGCGCGAGCTCGATGGCGCGCCCTGGGCGTTTCGCTACCGCCTGTCGCTCAAGCCGGTCACCACGCGTCCGACGCGCCCGGGGCGGCATGAGCTCGCCCTGCGCGTGAACGGCGTGGAGACGGCGGCGGTGGGCTTTCAGGTCAGCCCAGCAGCTCCCGCGCGATGATCACCCGCTGGATCTGGCTCGTGCCCTCGTAGATCTGGAAGATCTTCGAGTCGCGCAGCAGCTTCTCGACCGGGTACTCGCAGTTGAAGCCGTTGCCGCCGTGGATCTGCACGGCGTCACTCGCGATGCGGTGGGCCGCGTCGGCGGCGAAGCACTTGGCCATGGCGGCGTGCTTCGTGTTGCGCACGCCCTGGTCGATGGTCCACCCCGAGAGCCACACGAGGAGCCGCGCGGCCTCGATGTCCTTGGCCATGTCGGCGAGCATGAAGGCGACGGCCTGGTGGTTGTAGAGCGGCTGGCCGAAGCTCTTCCGGTCCTTGGCGTAGTCGGCGGCGTACTCGAAGGCGGCGCGGGCGAGGCCGACGGCGGCGCCGGCGACGAGCGGCCGGGTCTTGTCGAAGGCCTTCATGGCGATCTTGAAGCCCTCGCCCTCGGGCCCGAGCCGGTTCTCGACCGGGACCTCGACGTCCGTGAACTTGATGCCGCGTGTGTCACTGGCCCGCTGGCCCATGTTCCACAGCTTCTGGCTGACCTCGATCCCCGGCGAGTCCCGGTCGACGATGAAGGCGGTCATGCCGCGATGGCCCGCGGTGGGGTCGGTCTTGGCGAGCACGAAGTACCAGTTCGCCTTGTCCCCGTTGGTGATCCACATCTTCTCGCCGTTGAGGATGTACTTGTCGCCCCGGAGCTCGGCCCGCGTGCGACCGCCCACGACGTCCGAGCCGGCGTCGGGCTCGGTGACGCAGTAGGCGCAGAAGAGGCACTCGTCGATCATTCGCCCGAGGTACTTCTTCTTCTGGGCTTCCGTGCCGGCGACGATGACGGGGACCTCGGCCAGCGTATTGGCCTCCATCGCCGTGGAGATGCCGGTACACCCCCAGCCGTTCTCCTCGGCGATGAGCACACCCTCGAAGGTGCCGAGGCCGAGGCCGCCGCAGGACTCGGGGATGTGGGTATTCATCAGGCCCAGCTCCCACGCCTTCTTGAGCACGGCGTGGGGGTACTCGCCGGTCTCGTCGTGGTGGCGCGCGACGGGACGAATCTCGTTGGCGGCGAAGTCGTGGGCGAGCTGCCGAAGCTGCTCCTGTTCAGACGTGAGTTTGAAGTCGACCACTTGCGGGTTCTCCTGGGTAAGGCGTCCTGAAAGACGCCGCATTTGGGCGGGAGTCGCACCGTTTTCGCAACGACTTCGGCGGGGCGTCAGAGCCGCGGACGGCAGACCCGGATCGCGCCGCCCTGGCCGTTGTCGGTGGGCACACACCGTCGCCCCGCGCCGCAGTCGTCGTCGGCGCAGCAGGGCTCGGAGCACCCGCCGCGTACGCACAGGCCGCTCTGGCAGCCCGAGTCGCTGACGCAGCCGTCGCCATCGGCGCCGTCCCCCCGCACGGTGGGCGCGCAGGCGCTGATGAGGGCGCCGTTGGGCCCCTGGACCTGCTGGCAGGCGTAGCCGGCGGGGCAGTCGCGCTCGGTGCAGCACATATCGGCGCAGATGGGGCGCCCGTCGGGGCTCGCGATACACACGAGGTCCTGGCAGTCGAACTCGAGCTGGAACTCGCAGGAGTCGCCGCTGCGCCCAAAGCCCAGGAGCGGGTTGAGGCCGCAGGTCTGGCGCGGGCCGCTCTGGGACTGCTGCCAGATGCAGGCGAGGCCGCCGCAGTCGGCGTCGGTGCAGCAGGTGCGCAGGCACGTATCGTCCTCGGGGTCGCACAGCCCACTCTGACACGCACCGCCGCCTCGACCGCAGCGCTGCCCGGCCCCCGCGTCGAAGGTGTAGCCCGGCGGGTAGATGCTCGCGGGCACGCAGAACCGCGGACCATCGGGAGAGAGGCAACCGAAGCCGATGGGGCACTCCCCTTCGGTGCAGCAGAGGATGCTGCAGAAGTACCGTTCCTCGCCCAGGATGCGCACGCCGGCGCAGAACTGCGTGAGGCAGTCGGCGTCGGCGACGCAGGGGTCGCCGAGGCGCCCCGGGCCGCTCGGGGGCGCGGCGTCCGGCTCGGGCGGAGGCGGCATCTCGGCATCGCGCGGCGGTGGCGGCGGGGCGGCGTCTCGCGGCGGCGGAGGGGGCGCGGCGTCCGTCGGTGGCGGGCCCGCGTCGACCGGGGGCCGACCCGTGTCGGGCGCGGGGACCGCGGCGTCGGGCGGCAGCGGCACCTCGCATCGCCCGCTCACACACTCTTCGCCTGCGAAACAATCCCGAGACTCGCGGCAGTCGAAGGCGCAGCGACCCTCACGGCAGTAGAGTCCGGGCGCGCAGTCGCTGTTCAGTCGGCAACGCACGCCCAGGTCGGGCCCGGCGTCGGGCACGAGCACGGTGGCGTCGCGCGGCTGGGCGGGCGGGCCGGGCCCGTCCTGTGTGCCGCCGTCGGCGCAGGCCGCGAGTGCCATCGCGCCGGCGAGAGTGACGAGACGCCGAAGCATCACTTCGACTTGTAGCGGTGCGGCATGATGAACTCGACCGCCAGCGCGGCGGCAACGAAGGCCTCGCCCTCCCGATACTTGTCGTCGAGGAATCCGCCGACCATCAAGGCCACCAACGGATTGCCCGTGTCCCACAGGCTCGTCGGCGGCTTCCACGCCACGATGCCCGCCAGAGTCTGCCGCTCGACGTCGTGGTCCTCGGTGCGGATGAAGTCGTGAACCGCGAGCACGAGCAAGCTGTCGGGCTGCTGCGCCTCGCCCATCACCGCCACGCCCGCGGTCGATTTCAGGATCCACAGGTCGTCGTTCTTGCCGAGGAGCACCTCGTTCACGGCGTCGTAGAAGGGTCCAGCCACGTCGAAGTGAAAGTGCTGCCAGCTCCCGAGCACGCTGAAGACCGCGGGCCCGGCCTTGCCGCGCAGCGTCTGCTGGATGGTGAAGCTCTCGCCCCCGCCGCGCTCGAAGCGACCGGCGTCGGTGTTGGCCTGCACGGTGTCGGGACTCCAGTCCTCGTTCTCGATGGGCTGCAGCGAGCCGAGCACGCCGAAGTACTGGAGCTTCTGGACGGCGAAGCGTGTCTTGAGCACGGCCAGCGGGACGAACTCGAGGTAGATCCCGGGGTGGAAGTTCGCGGGGCTGAGCTGCGTGACGACCCCCGCCTCGGCGTAGGTGTCGCGGAGGAGCACATGCTCGCCGTCGAAGAGCGCGATCCGCCACCCGGTGTCGCTGAACAGCCCCAGCCCGAGCTCGTTGTAGCGGATGCCCAGGAGCGAGGCGTGGCGGAACTGGGTGGTGCGGGCCTGGGCGTCGGGGAGCGCGGCGGCGAGCAGCACGAGCGCACCGACGATGAATGAGATGAACACTGACCGGATCGAGTGCACGCGGCCCCCCTGCTGAGCGGAGGTGAGTCAAGCACCCTCGGTGACGCACGGGCAAGGGCCGACGCGGGGCGCATGGTCCCTGGCCGAGCGGTGTCGCTGACAAGAACCGGCGAGATCGGCATCCTGCGCGGAGCGGTCGGGGGGGAAGCATGAGACGAAGCGCATGGTGGCTGGTCGTTGGGCTCACGGGGTGCTTGAGCGCCGGCGGCGATGGCTCGTCCGACGATGCCGGGGGCGGTGCCGCCCCGGATGACGGCGTGGCGGGTACGCCGAGCGTGGGCGGCGAGGTCCCCCAGCCCGGCGGAGAGAGACCGCCCCGCGGGGGAGACGCGCCGCCGAGCGGTGGTGATACGCCCCCTCCCGGCGGTACGGAACCTCCGCCCGGCGGCGACGCGCCCCCTCCCGGCGGTACGGAACCCCCGCCCGGCGGCGACACCCCTCCCCCCGGCGGCGACACCCCTCCCCCCGGCGGCGACATGCCCCCACCCGGCGGCGACGACGACCGCGACGGTGTGCCGAACGGGCGCGACAACTGCCCGCGCGACGAGAACCCGTCTCA
>JBMOFP010000316.1:0-4547 GCA_049318805.1 Bradymonadia bacterium | reverse complement strand
GAGTTCGACGACCCGTTCTTCGCCGAGGGTCGTGAACCGAGGGTCCGCAAACAGCGCTTTCGCCGCTTCATTGAGCTGGATTTCGTGTTCACGCAGAGCGGCGAGCATTTCTGCCTTGGCCACGCCGCCGATGCGCAACCGGCTTGGAATGGAAGGGCGAGAGGTGTCCGTGTGGTCCATCGAATGCGCCTCGTTGACGGTCGAACGTCATGTTCAGCCGGCAGCGTCCGGCCCCCTGTGTCAGCGTAGTTGTCGCCGGATTTCTGCTCGTGTATCCCGCTCTCGTCCTTCGCTCTTCCCGTGTGTCGTCAGAGCGCGATCAAACCCGCGCGGTCGACGCCCCGCGCCGGAAGGCTCCGATGACGTGCTCAGTGCAACCGGATCGCGCTCAGAGCGGCACGGGCGTGATTCTCAACAACCCTGGCCGACAAGCGGACGCCGGGCGCGGACCTCGATTTCTTACTGCGCCACGTCGCCGAGGCGTGATCCGCGTCGGACCCGTCGCCCGAAATCATCGACCGCGCGGCGCCGGCGGTTTATGCCTGTGGGGTGAGCGCGGAAGCTGAAGCGTCGGGGGGGGCGAGCGCGGCACGGGCCGCCGAGGTCGCGTTGCACGCGCGTGTGCTCGCGAACGACGCAGCGGCGACCCGCGAGCTGGTGGCGCGGGTGCTCCCGGCGGTGCGGCAATGCGTGTCGCTGCAGGCGGGTCGGCATCAGCGGGAGGCCGGCGGAGCCGACGTGGACGACGCGGTGCAGCAGGTCTTCCTCACGCTCTTCGCCCGGGACCGCCATGTTCTCGGCCGGTGGCGCGGTCAGGCGAGCCTCAAGACCTACGTGGTGCGGGTCGCGGAGCGGGTGGCGATTCGGCACTTCCAGCGGGGTCGCCTGCACCAGGGCCGCTTTCGGCTCGACCTGGACGCGCCGGATTCGGGCTACGACGCCGAGTCCCTCGAGGCGCTGGCCTCGGAGGCGCTCGGCGCGTCGGTGCCCACGGCCGAGGCCGCGCTGGTGGACGCGAGCGAGCGCGAGGCCCTGCGCGCCGCCATCCTGGAGGGGCTGAGTGAGAAGGCGCGGGAGTACTACCGATGGCTCTTCGTCGAGGAGCTGGACGTGGCGGAGATTTGCGCCCGCGAGGGCACGAACCCGAACAATGTGTACCAATGGCGCAACCGCCTGCTGAAGGAGGTGGCGCGTCTGGTCGAGGCCCACCGTGCAGGCGCGAGCAACCCGTGAATAAGATTCTGACCCGCCGTTGAGACTGTAAAAGTATGGAGACAGACGACAGCGCCACGGACGCTTTGCTGCGGGACCTCGCCGGGGCGAGCGCGGTCTCGACGGACAGCTTCGTCGACCGGCTCGTGGAGCGCCTGCGGCGGCCGCTGTGGGTCGCCGTGCACGACGCCGAGGGCTGGCCTCCGGCGGCGGCGCTGCCCGCGGGGGCCGAGGTGGTCGACTGCGGCGGCGGCGCCACGGCGCTGGTCTTCCAGGTCGAGGGGGTCGAGGCGGCGCGCGGTCTCGTCGCGGCTCTCGCGCGCAGCTTGCCGGGGGGCGCGCGGCTCGTGGTCGCGGTGGGGCTCGGCGCGACGGGCGCGACCCTGGACGGTCCGGTCTTCGACGCGGTGCGGGCGCTGTGGCGCGGGACCGCGGCGCTCGGCCCCGGGGTGTACCTCGATGCGTCGTCGGTCGAGGCGGCGCCTGGCCCGTGCGCGCCGGTCGCCGGGGGCGCGTGGAGGCTGGCCTTGCCGGCGCGCCGCGCGCGGCGCTGGGTGCTCGCGGTCGTCGCGGCGGGCGCGGTGGCCGCGGGCGCGCTGATGCTGCAACTGCCTGCCGGCGGGCCGACCGAGGGCACGCCGCCGTTCGTCGCGGCGCGCTTCGACTTCACCGTAGAGCGTGCTGCCGGCCTGCGCGGCGGCGCGCCCCCGGGCCCACAGGCCGAGTCCGTCGTGCTGAACACGGGGGATGTGGTGACCCTGCGCGTCGAGAAGGGCCAGACCGGGCGGCTCACGATCTTGCGGCTGGGCACCCAGGGCGTCGCGCTCCACCTCGATCCCGAGGGGCGCCCGGTGCTGGACCGCGCCGTGACCTCGCTCGTGGACCGCCTGGTGAGCGACGGCGAGGCCGGTGAGACGCAGCTCGCGGCGCTCATCACGCCGGCGCCGCTGGGTGAAGCGGGCCTCGAGGCGGTGCGCGCCGCCGCCCAGGCCGCCGCCCCGGCGGAGCAACGCGCGGCGGTCGAGGGCGCGCTCTCCGCTCGCTTCGGTGCGGGCGTCGCCCAGGTGCTGGTCAGCCCGCGGTGGGTGAGCCGGCGCTGACCGTTTCGCCGCGCGGATTCGAAGAACAAATGTGACTGCTCACTTTTGTTTTGCTATACAGCGGCCATGCGACTCGCTCCGCAACAGGCCCGCGCGCTGGCGACCCGAGAACGACTGGTCGACGCCGCGCGCGCCCAGCTCGAGGCCGAGGGCCTCCGGGGCACCACGACCATCGCCGTCGCGAGCCGCGCGGGGGTCTCCCAGGGCGCGCTCTTCAAACACTTCGCGACCAAGACCGACCTGCTGGTGGCCGCCGCCGAGGCCGCGCTCGCTGCACTGGTCGAGGGCTTCCGCGTCGAGCTCGCCGCGACCCAGGCCGATCCGCTGGACGCGCGGGTGCGCGCCGCGGTCGCCGGCCTGTGGCGGGTCTTCCGGCGCCCCGCGATGCAGGGGCTCTTCGAGCTGTACCTGGCCGCCCGCACCGACGAAGCGCTGGGCGCCGCGCTGCAACCCCTCATGGCCGCGCACCACCAGCGCATTCACGACGAGGCGGGGCGCTGCCTGCCGGAGCTCGCGGGCCTGCCGGCGCTCACCCTCGGCGTAGACGCCGTCGTCTTCGCCATGCAGGGCGTCGCGCTCGGCCTGTTCACACGCGACGCGCCCCTCGAGGCCGATTTGCTGTCCTTCTTCGAACGACTCGCCTTGCACGCGTTGAACGACGCAGGAGCCTGAACGATGTCGACCCTCATCTACTGGGCGATCCCCTTCTTCGTGCTCACGATGGTGCTCGAGGCGCTCTGGGCGCGGCGCGCGGTGCGTGAGGGCCGCGAAATCCGCGGCTACGAGGGCAAGGACACCGCCGCGAACCTGGCGATGGGGCTCGGCAACGTGGCCGTCGCGGGGCTCATGAAGGCCGCCCTGATCGGGGCGTGGTTCTGGCTCTACGAGCACCGATTCTTCGACCTGCCGACGAACGTGGCCTGGGTCTGGGTGCTGCTCTTTTTCACCGAGGACCTCTGCTACTACGCGTTTCATCGCGCGAGCCACGAGGTCCGCTTCTTCTGGGCGGCCCACGTGAACCACCACTCGAGCACGACCTACAACCTGAGCACGGCGCTCCGGCAGTCGTGGACCACGCCGCTCGTCGGCATGATCTTCTGGGTCCCGCTGCCGCTGCTGGGCTTCCACCCGCTCATGATCATGACCCAGCAGGCCATCTCGCTGATCTACCAGTACTGGCTGCACACGGAGTCGATTCACAAGATGCCGCGCGCCTTCGAGGCGGTCTTCAACACACCGTCGCAGCATCGGGTGCACCACGGCCGGAACGTGCAGTACCTCGACCGCAACCACGCGGGCATTCTCTCGATCTGGGACCGGATGTTCGGCACGTACGAGCCCGAGGTGGAGCGCCCCGACTACGGGCTCACAAAGAACCTCGAGACCTACAACCCGTGGAGGATCGCGTTCCACGAGTGGGTCGCGATCGGGCGGGACGTGCGCCGCGCGCGCAGCCTGCGCGAGGTGCTGGGGTATCTCTTCGGCCCGCCGGGCTGGCGGCCCGACAGCCTCGAGGACACGGCGAAGGTCCAGCGCCAGCGGGCGTTGGGCGCCTGAGCTCGCAAACGGGCACGGCGCAACGAGGCCAGAGTGCGCACGGGCGGGCGCGCTTCGGCGACGCTGCGCTCGGCAACGAGACCTTGCGCCGCCCGCCCGAACAGGTGCACGCATCCTCGCCGGACGCGGCGACTCCCGGGGACTAGAACGCATGCGGTGGAGCGGTCTCCTCATCGACCGGGTCGCGATTCACGTGTGCGTGGTGCTCGTGTTCGCGCTGGCGTGCGCCGAGCCGCAGGCGCCCGACGAAGCGCAGGCCGCGCGCGTGGCGCTGGACGACGGGCGCCTCGAAGACGCCCGCCTCCACGCGGAGCGTGCGCTGGAGCGGGCGCACACCCCCGAGGTGCGCGCCGACCTGCTGCTGGTGCTGGGCGAGGCCCGCGCGCGGCTGGGCCATGCCGACGCGGACGCGCCGCTCCAGGCCGTGCTCGACGCGCCCGACTCTACGGCCGAGCAGCGCGCGGAGGCTTACCGCCAGCGCGCCCGCGCGCGCCTCGGGCGCGGAGACACCGCGGAGGCCCTCGCAGAGCTCGCTCGGGGGCGGGCGGTCTTGCCGAGCGGCAGCCCGCGAGCGCTCGACCTCGACCTGACCGAAGCGGCGGTCTTGTGGCAGCAGGGCGAGGCCCCCCGGGCCGAGGCGCTCTGGCTGCGCACCCGGGCCGCCGCCGAGGCCGCGGG
>JBMOFP010000315.1:0-4572 GCA_049318805.1 Bradymonadia bacterium | reverse complement strand
GGGGTGCTCGATGGGCGACAGCGGCCCTCGACTCGGGTAGCTTCTGGCCTCCCCCTCACGATGAAGGATACGACCGTGAACAAGCAGGCCGTGCTCGACGAACTCAATCGCATCATGGAGTTCGAGCTCGCGGGCGTGGTGCGGTACACGCACTACGCGCTCATGATCTTCGGCTACAACCGCATCCCCATCGTGAAGTGGATGCACGAACAGGCGCTCGAGAGCCTCACCCACGCGGGACAGGCCGGAGAGCTCGTCACCTGGCTCGGCGGACACCCGTCGCTCGGCATCGGGCCCTTGCTCGAGACGGAGCAGCACGACATCGGCGCGATTCTGCGCGAATCGCTCGCCCACGAGAAGGAGACACTCAAGGCCTACGAGACGCTGCTGGAGCTGGTTCAAGGGAAGAACGTCCGGCTCGAAGAGTACGCGCGCGAGATGATCGCCGCCGAGGTCGCCCACCAGGACGAGGTGGACAAGATGCTGCGCACGCCGGGCCAGACTGGGGTCTTCCAGGACTGAGAAGGTCGACCGAAGCGCGGACACGCGCCGGCGGCGGTCGTATACCCTGCCCGCGAGGGCACGACGACGCCGACTCTGACGCGCTGTTCCCGACCGAATACCGACCTGGCGAGCCGAAGAGACCACTTCGGTCGCTCCACGACGCGCAAGCGTGGGCCTGAAAGAACGTCTACGCCGCCGCCCGATCCCATAACCCCCAGCGATTGTCCAGCCCGGTCTGAAACGGGGACCGCCTCGCAGGAGCGGTCCCGAGCCGCCGTTCGCGGCCGGTTCCATTGTGCGGACGCCGCGGGCGCGTCGAGAGCAATCCCTGATCGAATGGACTCATTTGATCGTTCGATGCGGTAGATGCGGTAGATGCGCTGGACCACACACCCACGGGGACCACCCATGTCGATGCGCGCGCGCCTGTTCGAGCCCCTGGCCTTCCGTTCGGGCAAGGTCATGCCCAACCGCTTCATGCTGGCGCCGCTGACCAACAGCCAGAGCCATGGCGACGGGACGTGCTCGGACGAGGAGCGCCACTGGCTGATGATGCGCGCGCGCGGCGGGTTTGGGCTCACCATGACGGCCGCCGCTCACGTCCAGGCGGTGGGGCGGGGTTTTCCCGGCCAGATCGGCGCGTTCTCGGATGCGCTCCTTCCGGGCCTCACGCGGCTTGCCGACGAACTCCGCAGTACGGGCAGCCTGTCGATGGTGCAGCTTCATCACGCGGGCAACCGGGCGCCGAAGGACCTCATCGGAACGGACCCGGTCTGCCCCTCCCCAGACCCGGAGACCGGAGCGCGGGGTCTTGACCTCGGCGAGGTGGAGCGCCTGCGCGATGATTTCATCGCCGCGGCCGTGCGCGCCGACAAGGCCGGTTTCGACGGCGTCGAGATCCACGGCGCCCATGGCTACATCATCTGCGCATTCCTGAGCCCGGAGCTCAACCGGCGCGAGGACCGGTATGGCGGCGATCCGAACGGCCGCGCCCGCATCGTCCACGAAATCATCGCCGGCATCCGCGCCCAATGCCGTAAGGACTTCGTGCTGGGGCTGCGCCTGTCGCCGGAGCGGTTCGGACTGCGCCTCGCGGAGGTCCGCGCGCTCGCCCAGGAAGTGATGCGCGGTGGCGCCATCGATTTCCTCGACATGTCCCTGTGGGACGTCGCCAAGGCGCCCAACGAGCCCGAATTCGCGCATCGCCCTTTGATCGAGTGGTTCACCGACCTCGAGCGCGGCCCTGTGCGCCTCGGCGTCGCCGGCAAGATCATGACCGCGGAGGACTGCGAACGGACGATGGCCGCAGGCGTCGACTTCCTGCTCATCGGCCGCGCCGCGATCCTGCACCACGACTATCCGAGGCGCGTGGAGGCCGACCCCGGCTTCCAGCCCATCGCGCGGCCGGTCAGCCCCACTTACCTCGCCGGCGAGGGCCTCAGCCCGGTTTTTGTGCACTACATGCGCAACTGGAAGGGCTTCGTGACCGAGGCGTGAGCGCGGGTCACGGAGTGCACGACGCCGATTCTTGAGGTGGATGCCCGCAGTTCGAGCCCGAGCTTGTTCGGCATCTCGCTGGGGCATGGTCTGCACATCAGCGAGCAACATCGGCGCGCCGATGTGACTTGCTCCCCGCACACTTCAACTCAGCGAACGCTCCGCAAGGCGAAGGGCAAACTCTTCTGTCCCACCGCGTCGGGTCGCAACGTCGACTGCGAGCCTTGCAAGCTCGTCTCGAAACTCGCCCGCATGCTTGTCGGCGGCGAGGGTGAAGAGCGAACACGGCCCCGTATCGAAGCGTGTGAGCTGCAGAACGGGCGTAGCGCCGACCAGGGCGACAGAGGAGTTCGGAGGCGACAGGCTCATGCTGTCCGCAATCACGAACGCGCATGAGCGAATCAAGGCAGCGCGGACCGCAACGCTGCGACGATCTCTGCCCCATCGCACCCATCGCTGCAGGCCGCGTTGACGCTGTCGCGCGCCATGTACATGCGCGCACGGAAGTGCTCGTTCACGTCGCTCGTCCAGGCCCGCTCATGGTTCGCCTGGCACTGCGCTGCCCAAGCGTCCGTGTGGCCTTCTTCGCCCACGCGGGCGAGACACGCCTGCTCGGTCTCTCGGCCCATGGCGTCTTGATAGCGGCAGTACTCGGTGCGATGGAGAGAGTTGATGCGGCAGTAGCACCCGGAGCCACACGGATCCGAGACCCCTTGATTGAATGGGTAGTCGATCCAGCCGTCCCCCATGTTCTCGATGACCCCGCCGGTCAGCGGAAAGATGCGCGAAGACTGCGTCATGACCTGACGAGCGATGACCCGCAAGCCATCCACCCACGCGGCGCGGTCAGTCGCCTGGAGGCGGTCGAACGCAGGCACGACCCACGCAGCATCGAGAATCCATCGGGCGACGCGCGCCGGCGACGGGTTCGCCACGACGACGCGCGTGCTCAACGGGCCCGCGGTGTAGCGACAGCGCTGCGCGCGGTAAGGCCACCCGGGGTGCTCGACGTCGACGCAGTCGCCTTCGACATAGGGCGGCGTATCGAGGGCGTCGATCAGCTCGTCCGGGATCGCCTCGATGGCCTGCGTGCATCGGTCCGGCACGCCCGCAGGGAGCGCGTCGCAGCCCATCGCGCACCGCTCGACCGGCACGCGCTGCCCATCACGGCACGTGTAGAGCACCTGCGGATCTCCCCCAACCCCGTTCCCCCCGCAAACTCGACCGCCCTCCCGGCCACAGGGGCCGATGGGCCCAGCATCCGCGAGCACAAACGCCCCATCTGCCGAGAGGTGCGCGTCCGCGGGGAGTTTCGCATCCAGCGACCCGGTCGCATCGAGAGAGAGCACCGCGTCGGTCGACGGCGTCGCATCGGTCGACGGCGTCGTGTCGAAAGCCGCCTCCGCCTGCGTCGACGCGTCCGCGGGAGCGACCGCGTCTGCCATCGCC
The DNA here is from genome assembly GCA_049318805.1 of Bradymonadia bacterium. Classification (GTDB taxonomy): domain Bacteria; phylum Myxococcota_A; class Bradymonadia; order UBA7976; family UBA1532; genus CANLBD01. The sequence goes on along the minus strand of JBMOFP010000315.1, from coordinate 1,122 downwards.
GTTGCGTCCGCCACAGTCGGGCCGTCCTCGAGGACGCTCTGGGTACACCCAACGAGCATGAGACCACCCGAGAGGAAACGGAACAGAGAGTCACGCGCGTTCATGTCCTGATGAAGCCTCATTTCAGGGGGGCGGCGCGCGCTGCACGTCCATGACCGGCACGCGGGTCTCGACCCCACCCCATTCGTCCCGCAGCACGACCCACACCCAGACCTCGCCAGGCTCGTTCGGGAGGTTCAGCCGGTTCTCGACGTGGTTCGCGCCATCCTCGGGGGCGTTGCGCGGCGCTTCGAAGCGACTCGCCGTACTCCACCAGCAGGACGCTGAAGAGGTCCGTCCATGGACTTTTTCAGCCCCGCTCCGCCGGGCCGTCCTGGCCCGGCCTCGAAGGCCGCAGCGAGCGCGGGCATCACGTGCGCGAGATCCGCGGCGGCGCGGGCGGCGTCGTCGATCGTGTGGGCCCCGCGCCGCCCGCTCATCGCGCGTCCCTCGTGATGATCGTCCCCACGTCCTCCCCCGCGAGCGCCGCGGTAACCTGCCCGGGCCGGAGCCCGTTCACGATCTGGAGCTCGGTGCAGTAGCGCGCGCGCTTCATGTACTCGAGCACCACGCGCTCCACGACGAGGTCGTCGAGGTCCCGCGCGATCAGCTCCTCGACCGTGATTCGCGGGATGTGCTTCGCGGTGGGATCTTTCTTCGGGTCGCTCGTGAACAGGCCGTCCTCGTCCTTGATGAAGAGCGCGCGCTTCGCGCCCAGCACCTCGGCGGTGAGGAACACACCGGCGTCGGTGCGGTTCTGCGGGATGCGACTGCCCTCGGCCGCCTTCTCCCAGTAGCCGAACGGCGGCATGCCGGTCATGATCGGGATACAACCCAGGCGGAAGTAGAGCGGCAGCTTCTCGAAGTCATCGTTCATGATGTAGATGCCGCCGTGTTTGGCGAGGAGCATCTGCACCATGCGGGCGTTCTGCCGCGGCACGTAGCCGCCGAGCGCGGCTAGCACGCCGGTCGGCAGCTCGAGTTCCGAGGCCACCGCGTAGATGTGGCGCGCGCGCGTGCCGCCGCCGGTGCACAGGAGGAGCTTGTAGCGGTCCTTGGCGGCGACCAGCTCGTCGAGTACCG
>JBMOFP010000314.1:0-4577 GCA_049318805.1 Bradymonadia bacterium | reverse complement strand
GCTCTTCCTTGTCGCGCTGGAGCGTCGTCTGCTTCTGGTCGAGCTCGACCTGGCCGAGCGAGATGCCGCGCATGTAGAGGGCCTCCTGGGCCTCCGAAGAGATGCGGACTCGGCCACCGCCGAGCTCGCCGGTCAGGATGTCGTCGAACGAGACGCCGCTCGGGCGCTTCGCGTCGGGCGCGCCGCGGCCGCCGTCGAGCCGAGTCGGATCGACGATGGAGCGCGGCCCACCGCGAGGCAGAAGCACGTTCACGCGGTCGTTCGACACGGTCTCACTCTCCGCTCACCTCGATGATGTCCGAGAGCTTCAGCCGGCGTTCGCCGACCATGATCTCGGGATATCCCTGATCGAATCGCACGCCAGTCACACGGCCGCGCACGAAGGTGTCCACGGGCACGTTGCCGTTCTCGCCCTCGGCGTCCACCTCGACGCGGTAGCGACCCGGCGGCATCCGTTGGCCGTTCATGTCCGCCCCGCTCCAGGTGAACTCCCCCTGCCCGTTCGGAGGCACGGCGACCGCCTGTGTGTAGATGACCTCGCCGGACTCGTCGCGCACGTTCACCGTCACGCTGTCCACGCTCGGATCCGTGGTCGAGAAGTTCATCCCCGGCTGGTTCGTGCCGTCGAGCGACAGCTCGTTGCCGCTCGCGAGGACCTCTTTGCCGACAAAACGAATGGCCGACTGGGAGTTCGACGAGAGCTGCCCGATGGAGAGCGTCTCGACGCCCTTGTTCAGGTTCATGAGCTGCTCGAGCGTCGAAAACTGCGTGAGCTGCTGCATGTACTGGTCGCTGTCTTGAGGATTGAGCGGGTCCTGATTGCCGATTTGCGCCACGAGGAGCTTCAGGAATTGCTCCTTCTCGACCGAGGTCCGACGCGTCTCGTCGGCCCCCTCGAAGCCCGGCACCGTGGGGGTCACCCGAGTCGATTCCAATGCACCGATCGTCGCCATCTCGTGTTCCTCCCGCCTCAGGCCGTCAAATCCACACGGCCCGACCGTCCGCCGCTCCGACCGATGGTCGACCGGGCCGCAGGGGCCGTCTCCGCGATACCGTCGTCCAACAACGCCGCCCCGTCCTCGTCCGGGCGCCGCTGGTCGCGGTGTCCCTGGCCGAAGCCCTGCTCGCGCTGCCGAATCTCTACGTGGACTGTTTGCAGGCCCTGTGCCAAGAGGTCCCGGCGCAGCTGGTCGAGGCCCTGAGCCACGAGGTCACGGACCCCCGCGTTCTCCGTCGTCACGAACATCCGCACCCGCGCGCCCTCGACCTCCAGGCGCACGCTCATTTTGCCCAGCTCCGCGGGCTCGAGCCGAATCTCGGCGGCGGTCCGGCCACCGTCAGTCATCAGACGCAAACCGTCGTTGATCTGACGCAGGACCGCGGCCTCGCTGATGCCCGGCGGGAGCAGGGGCGTCGCGCTCGCGTAGGTCGCGGGCGCCGCGGGGGTCGCGGTCGGCAGCGCCGGTGTCCCGAGCCCCGGGGTCCCGAGCGCAGGCGCTCCGCTCGGCAGTGTCAGACCGTCGTTCCCCACCGACGACGTCGGCGTCGGGGGCGTGAAGTGCACCTTCGAGGCGTCTACGCCCTGCCCTTCCACTTTGCCCGTCGGCAGCGCGGCCACCGAAGTGCCCGTGGCCACGTCACCGCCCTGCGACTCGTCCAGCCCCGCCCCCAGGGCCACCGAATCCTCCATCTGACCCGGCGCGCCCTCGGACGCCGCCCCGGCGCCCCCGTCGAACCGGGGCAAGGGGCCGTGACGCTCCGCGAGGAGGTGCGCCAGATCCTGCGTCTGCTCGTCCTGAAGCCCGACGGCATCCAACAGGCCGAGCAACGCCTGGCCCTCGGTGCCCGGCGTCCGCGTCCCCTGCAGGACCGCCGTGAGCCCCGTCAGCCCCTGGGCCGCTTGCCGGGCCACGAGCGCCGAGCCCATCAGGCCCTTCCCGAGCACGACGACACCGGGCGGCCCTCCCAGCGGGATACGCGCCTCTATCAGACCGTTGAGCCCCATCGCGGCGGAGAGGGCCCCCTGTGCGGCCTCGCCCAGCTTGCTCTGCAGCGTGTCGACCTCTGCGCCGAGACCGCCCTTCGACTCCACGGCGAGGCCATCCGAGCCCCCAGGACCGCCCACGGCGTCCTTCAGGGCGGCGCCGAAGGCGGCGGCGTCGGCCGGGAGCGCCACGGCCGTCGTGGCCCCGCCAGGGCCGCCCAGGGCGACCGCGTTCGTGTTCATGCTCGGCATCACATCCATGTGAGGCTCCCGCTGTGTAGGGTGAATCTGGTCGGGCGCGCCGCTGCTAGTTGCGCCCTTCGGCCTCTTCGGCCTGCTTCTTTTTCAGTCGCGCGAGCTTCTCGGAGAGTCGCGCGGCCTTCTCGGGCTCGATGGTGCCCAGCACCTTCGCCGTGGTCTTGTCCTTGAGCTTGCCGAGGACCTCGACGACGAGGGTCTCGTCCATCTCGGGGACCACCTTGGCGATCTCGCTGGGCTTCATCTTCTCGAAGACCCGCGAAAGGCGCTCTACCGCCGCCTTGCGCTCGACCGCCTCGGCCTCGTCGAGGACCTTCTGTTTCTCGGCCTCGGTCTTCTTTTTGTCGGCCGCGGCCACCTTCGCCTTCTCGGCCTCGGCGTCCTTCGCGGCCACCATCCCCGAAAGCTCGGACTGCACCATGCGCAAGGACTTCAAACGAAGCTCCAGGTCGGCGAGGTCCTTCTTTGCGCGCTTCTCCCGCAGCGCCAGCTCACGTTCCCGTCGCTCGACCTCGGCCAATCGCTTCTCCGCTTGGCGGAAAATGCGCATTCGCGTCGCATCGTCCAACGGCGCCGTGGGATCGAGACGGTCGATCGGGTTGTCCGGATTCTGGACCTCGGCTCCCGCAGTCCCGGCATCGCCCGCGGGGGCGCCCGCGTCCGGGGCAGGCGGCGCGGCACCGTCCGTCGGGGTCGACGCGGCCTCGCTCGCCGCGGAGGGCGCGCTCGGGGGCGCAGCGTCCGTCTCGGCCCGCGCCGGCACGCCCGCAAGGAGCAGTACGCCGACCCCCAGGGTCCGACGGACGCTCACCGTACGCCTCCCGCGGGCGCCGCGGGGCTCGGCGCAGGCGCCTGAGCGATCGCCTGGAGCATCTTCACCGCCTCGTCGGGCCCGGTCTTCTCGAGCATGCCCTGACGCAGGAGCTTGTCGATGTTGCCGATCTGCGCGACGGCCCGGTCGATGGTCGGGTTGGCGCCCTTCTGGTACGCGCCGATGTTGATCAGGTCCTCGGCCTTGCGGAAGGCCGCGATGAGCTCCTTCACCTGACCGGACGCGGTCTTGTGCTCGGGCTTCGCCACATCGGACATGACACGGCTCGCGCTCACCATCACGTCGATCGCCGGGAAGTGGTTCCGGGCGGCGATGTCGCGGCTGAGCACGACGTGCCCGTCGATGATGGACCGCACGGCGTCGCCGATGGGGTCGTTCATGTCGTCCTGCTCCACGAGCACGGTGTACAGACCCGTGATGGAGCCGTTGCCGTCGCACGTCCCGGCGCGCTCCAGCAGGCGCGGCAGAAGCGCGAAAACGCTGGGGGTGTAGCCGCGCGTGGCTGGAGGCTCCCCGACCGCCAGGCCGATCTCGCGCTGGGCCATCGCGAACCGCGTGACGGAGTCCATCATCAGCAGGACGTTCTTGCCTTGACCGCGGAAGTACTCGGCGATGCTGGTGGCGAGCCAGGCGCCGCGAATCCGCACGAGGGGGGCCGTGTCGCTGGTCGCGCACACGACGACCGAGCGCGCGAGGCCCGCAGGTCCCAGGTCCTTCTCGATGAACTCGCGGAGCTCACGACCGCGCTCGCCGATGAGGCCGATCACGTTCACGTCGGAGATGGCGTTGCGCGCCATCATGCCCAGCAAAACCGACTTGCCGACGCCGGAGCCGGCCATGATGCCGACACGCTGCCCACGCCCGCAGGTCAAGAGCGTGTCGATGGCCCGGATACCGAGCCACATCGGTTGGCGAATCGTCTTTCGAGTCAAGGGGTTGGGCGGGGAGGCGTACAGCGGCATCTCTTTGCCGGTGGTCGGCAGCGGACGCCCGTCGAGGGGTCGGCCCAGGCCGTCGATGACGCGTCCGAGCATCTCGTCGTTCACCGTCACGGTCGCGTGCGCCTTGCGTGCCCGAACGTGGGCCCCCATCCGCACGCCGCCGATGTCGCCGAGCGGCATCAACAACGCCGTGTCGCCGCGAAAGCCGACGACCTCGGCCGAGATGCTCGGGCCACCGTCCGCGCTGATTTCGCACAGCGAGCCGACGCTCACCTCGGGTACGGTGGCCTCGACGACCATACCGACGACCTTGTTGACCTTACCGGCGCGCAGCGTGAGCGGGGCATGCCGAATTCGGTGGTCGAGCGCCGCGAGGTCGACGTCGAAGTCTTCGGCCTTGAGGAAGGCCATCAGCCTTCTCCGAGGCCGAGCAGAGACTCGTGGACCTCACCCATGCGGGTCGCGAGGCGGCCATCGGCCGCGCCCGTGCGTGTCTCGACGCGGAAGTCACCGTACTCGAGGTTCTCGTCGACCATCACCTTGACGCGGAATGCATCCCCCA
>JBMOFP010000313.1:0-4603 GCA_049318805.1 Bradymonadia bacterium | reverse complement strand
CTGTACCCGGGGTACTGCCCCACCGGTTGGGGGCCCCGCGACGCCGGTCCGACGGACGGAGCGGTTTGCGCAGCCGGTGGACGATTTCGGACGACCCTCGCAGAGATGCGCCAGCGCATCGAGGCGCTGCAGCAGGGCGGTTGAGCCGCGGGGTCGGTCAGGGAGCAAGCCCCGTGACGAGCTCGAAGCGCTCCGCGGCCAGGCCGCCCGGCACGTGCAGGGTCGGCGTCTGCTCGCGGTTGTCGAGGCGTGCGTCGGCGGAGACCCGCGCGGTCACGTAGTCCGCGACCTCGGCGAGGCTCACGTCGCGGTTGCCGTCGCGGTCCGCGGCGCCCCCGAGGGCGGCGAGCAGGTGATGGGTGAAGAGGCCGTGGGCCGCGCCCCGGGCCGCGCCCGTGGTCTCGCGCGCCCCGGCGGCCGCGAAGGCCACGAGCCCGGTCTTCGGCACGTCGGGCTGCACGGGCACGAGCGGGCGCGTGCCCGCGGCGAGCACGCTGCGGGGGCCACTGCCGGAGAAGCAGGCGTCCAGGAAGAGCACGCTTTGTTGCCCGGGGAGCTTGCCCAAGGCCTCGTGCAGGCGAGCGACCGCGTAGCCGCGGGTCTTCAGGTAGGCCGGATCGGCGTCGTAGGGCACGAGGTAGGCGCGGCCCGTCTCGGGATCGGGCGCGCCGTGCCCCGAGAAGAAGACATACACCCGCCCGCCGGGCTGCCGGGCGTTGCGCGGCAGCCACTCCTCGACCGCCGAGGTCACGTCGGCCAGGCTCGCGCGGTCGCCCACCAGCAGCTTCACGTGGGCCTCGGGCACCCCGAGCGTGCGCCGCGCGTAGGCCGCGAACGCGCGCGCATCGGCCTCGGCGTGGGTCGCCGCGGGCAGCGCGTCGCGGTACTTCTCGATGCCGATCACGAGCGCGAAGGCCCGCGTGCCGTCGGTCTTGGCGTCGGGCGGCCCGTCGGGGTTAGGCGCGGGGGTCGGCGCGGGGGTCGGCACGGCGTTCGAGGCCCAGCGGTCCACATCGGTGACGAGCAGCTTCGCAAAGACCTGTTGCGAGAGGTGGTCCGCGTTGCCGGTGAACCACGTGTCGCTGGCCAGCCCAGACGCGACGGTCGTCTGGGTCTTGGGCTCCACGAGCACCCAGTCGAAGTCCACCCCCGCACTCGGGCTCTGGCGCAGCGTGCCCTGGAGCGTGAGGTCGGCGGCGCCGTCGCCCGTGGGGATGCCGATCTGGCGGTCGAGCAGGCCGGCGCGGAGCCGGGCCAGGAGCTCCGGGCCCCAGGCGGCCGTAGGGTCCGCGGGGGCCGGAGCCCGAACGGGGCGCTGCGTGGTCTGCCCGCCGAGGGCGTCCAGGGACTCCGCGAGACGCGCTTCGGTCTGCCGGGTCACACGCTCGAAGCTCTGCGTCACACGCTCGCCCACCGGAGAATCGTCGTCGGAGGCAGGCGCGGCGGCGGCAGGCCCCGCCTGCAGGGCCTGCGCTTGCTCACGGGCCGCGCGTGCGAGCGCGGGATCGACCTTCACGTTCAACACGATCCGCGTCACCGCGGGCGTGGTCTTCTGCGGCAGCACGAGGGCGGGTCCGCCGCACGCGGCGAGAAGTGCGACGAAGAGCGCGAGAGTGGCGAGTCTCAGCGACATGACGGGACCTCCTCGAGCAGCTTCAGCGCGGCCCGCGACCGAGCCGGGTCGGCGGGGGCGCAGGGGGGCGCGTTGGTGATGCGAAACGCATCATGGGCGAGCCGCGCACCCGCGGGCAGGCCCTGGAAGGCATGCAGGGCGCGGGCGCGGTCGGCGGGCAGACGGCACACCTCGCTGTAGGCCGCCAGCGCGCCGAGGCCGGCGGCCGTGGGGGCCGCGACGACGAGGAAGCGCTCGGTCTCGGATCCGGGCACGGGGACCGCCTCGAAGCCCTCGGGGCCCCCCAGCGGGCGACGGCCGCCGGGCTCCACGCGCCCCGCGTACACGAGCAGCGCGCCGGCCGCGCCGTACAGGTCGAAGACGCGCACCTCCAGGGGGGCGTCGACCGTGAGCCAGAGCTGCGTGCGGTCGCCGAGACACAGGCCGTCCGGGCCCTGGTCGAGACGCAGGCTCAGGCCGGGATCGCTGGGAGGCGCGTCGGGCAGCCGGCCACCGGTGTACGGGGCGATGGCTGCGGGGAAGACCACGGGGGGCGCGCTGGCGAGCCGCGCCGTGCCCTTGTCGTGCACGGTGGCCTGGAGCGCGAGCTCGAGCACGGGCACACGCCGCTCGGTGCGCGCCGTCAATGAGCCGAAGACCACATGCGTGACGCCGGCCGGCGGACCCGCCTTGCCGCGTCCAGTGACGGGCACCACCACCGGCGTCGCCCCCGCCGCCTCGAGCGCGCGAGAGAGGCGCGGGAGCAGCCACCGCACGCGCTCTCCCCCCGGCGCACCCTCGTCGTCCACACGCGAGATCTGGACCCGCGCGCCCTTCGAGACCAGCGACTGCGCCGCCGCCTCGAGGCTCGCGTCGAGGGTCTCGGCGGAGATGGCCGCGCGGGTCCACGCCTCGACCTGGTCCTTCGACACCACGGCCATGGCGCAGGAGCGCTCGGCGTCCGTGCCGGCGCGCCACAGCGTGAACGCGGCGTCCAGCGTGGCGCAGTCATCGCCGCAGACCTTGCCGCGCAGCGCCTCGAGCGCCCGTTGCCCCACGGCTTCGACCTCACCCACGGCCCCGAAGCGGGTCTCCTGCAGGTAGCCCGTCGGAGGCACCAGGTTGCGATTCGTACATTCGGAGACCGGCGCCGCCGTAGGCTGCGCGGGCGCCGGCGCGGTCGGTGGTTGCGCCGGGACGAGCGCCGCACTGGACGGCGGTGTCGGTCTCGGCGTCGCCCCGCCGCACGCGACCAGCGTCAGCGCCGCGACGACCGCGGCTCTATTTCGCACTGCCCGTCTCATCGAGGGCCTTCGCATCCGCGGGCGTCAGCTTGCCGTCCGCCGAAAGCTTCGACTTGATCGCTTCGGCGGCATCGCGCGCCGCCGCCTCGATCTCGTTCTTCGGGAAAAAGACGAGCACCTTCGACACGTACTTCAAGCCCTCGGGGGTCTCGTGCTGGTCCGCCTTGCACCAGCGCTCGGCCTTCACGCGGCGGGTCAGGCCCGAGGCCGCCGTTTGCAGCAGCGTCGCGTCCTTCAAGAAGCCCTCGAGCGCGCTCCCCTTGGCCGTGGTCGAGGTCGAGACCGACTCGCCCAGGTACTTCACAGCCTGCACTTGCGCGTCGCGCAGCGCGAGCTCCCGGGCGCCGGACTCGCTCCCCGCGGGCGCCGAGAGCCCCACGAAGTACTGCCCGTCCAGGCTGGTGGGCACCTTCTCGGCCCAGCCGCAGCTCGCCTCGCTCTCGGCGGCTTCGACCGCTGTCTTCGCGCCGAGCCGCGCCGCCTGGGTGCGAAACGCGAAGTAGCTGTCCTCGAAGCGGCTCACGCGCTGCCACGCCGCACCCTGCTTGAAGTCGAGCGCGCCCTCCACGCCCTGGGCGTGGGTGCCGCCGGCCTTGAAGCCCGCCTCGCTCCCCGCGAACTGGAAGACCTCGCCCGTGCCGCGAAACATCTCACCGATGTAGGTATCGGCGCATTGGTCGGGGGCGGCGCGGCAACACTGGTCGAAGCCGTCCGGGTCGGCGATCTCGGCGCGCATCTTCTCGGTCAGGGTGTAGCGCACGCGCATCGCCGCGCCGCGGCCGTAGGCGGCCTCGACGCCCCCACCCGGCGCGTTGGGCACGGGCTGAAAGCCCAACGAGCCGCTCACACCCTGGCTCGCGTTCAGGCTCTCGTCGAAGCTCCCCGAGGCCTTGACCGTGGTCGTCTTCAGGAACGCGCTGCAGCGCGTGCGCGCCGCGACGTTCTCGTCGAGCTGCTCCGGCGCCGTGCCATTCGGAATGAACTGCCCGAGCGCGCCGCTGGGGTCCTGGTCGAAGCTCGCCCGCAGGTAGACCGACTGTCGCGGCACCGCCAGGCGCACAGGTGCGGTCGTCGGCACGCCGTCGGTGGTCGGCACGGCCTGGGGCGGGCCGCCGCAGGCGCCGGTCAGGGCGGCGGCAAGGGTGAGCGCAGCGAAGATTGGGGATCGCGACATGGGGCTCTCCGGGATGGGCGCTGGGTAGTGAGCACGACGCGCGCGCTCGGCGCGAGATTCATCTGCAGGCTCAGGGTGGCGGCGTTCCTCGCAGGCATCGCCCCACCGGAGCCTCAGCGCGCTGTGACTCCGGTGGGGTCTCGGTCTTCGTCTGGCCGAGAGGCCGGCGTGCGGCGCCACGGACGCATCGCCTCGTAGAGGTCCCGATGTTCCGCCGGCATCTCGACGCGCGCTCTGTGCTCGCGCCGAAGGTCGGGCCGAGGGGCCTCACCCGCTGATGCGCCCGGGCGACCCAGTGCGGGGTGCCGTGGTGCACGAAGAAGTGCTCGTAGAGGCCGACGACCTCGTGCTCCGCCTGAAACGCGAGCAGCTCGGCATCGTCGAAGGCTTGCGCTTCGGCATCGAAGACCAGGGTGAAGACCTTGAGGTTCATCCGTGCTCCGTGCAACCCGGGGGGCACGCCCCCGGGACCCCCCCGGGAGTGTCTCGCCACGGGCTCTCCGCTTCACGGGG
>JBMOFP010000312.1:0-4671 GCA_049318805.1 Bradymonadia bacterium | reverse complement strand
GCTGCCCCCCGCGAGCCCTCCGGGCATGGGAGCGCCGCCTCCGCCGCCTCCGCCGCCGCCGCCACCGCCTCCGCCTCCACCGCCTCCGCCGCCCCCCCCGCCCAAGGTCACCGTCGACGTCGTCGACCACTTCGAAGACCTGGACGATCTCGACGGCGCCGGCGACCTCGACGCCGTGGGCGAGACCGTCGCCGCGAGCAACCTGCTTACGGTGCGCACGGCCGATGGGCGTCAGCTCGGGCCGTTCAGCGTCGACGATGTGCGGGTCCTCCTGGAGCAGGGGCGCCTCGTCGGGTCCGAGTCGGCCTCGTACGACCAGCGGACCTGGCTGCCGTTGGCGAGCTTCCCCGGCTTGGGGGCCTTCGTGCGCGCCGCCGCGCCCTCGGCGGCGCCCGCGAGCGCGCCGGCGACGGCGGCTTCGGACTTCGAGTTCAGCTTCGCCGATGCCCCGCGGACCAACGCCGGGGCGGAGCCCGACGACTTCGACTTCAGCTTCTCGGACCTGCCGAAGGGCGACGCTGCGCGGGGACTCGTGCCGCCGCCGAGCGCGACCCCGCCGCCCGCCATGGCCCCGCCGCGGACCGCCGGACCGCCCACGGGCGCCTCGCGGCCCCCGAACCGCGGACTCGATGCGCTCTTCGACGACCTGCCCGACGACCTGCCCGCGCCCAGGGCCGCTAGCCCGCTCTCGGGTGCCCCCTCGGGCGCCGCCGAGATCTCGGATTTGCCGGGACTTCGGGGTGAGGCGGACCTGCCCGGCCTGCGCGGGGGCACCGACCTGCCCGGCTTGCGCGGCGGGACCGAGCTCCCTGGCCTGCGGGGCAGCACCGAGCTCCCCGGCCTGCGGGGCACGACCGACCTGCCCGGACACCGAGGCACGCAGGGTCTCCCCGGTCACCGCAGCGAGACCGGATTGCCGGGCGAACGGGGCGAGGGTGGCCTCCCGGGCGTGCGCGGCGAGTCGGGACTGCCCGGCCTCGCCGGCGATCGGGGACCGATGGCCCCCGACGTGGGCAACCTCCCGAATCTCCCCGACAATCTGGATACCCGGGACTTCGCCGTCGGTTCGGCCGAGGCCGCAGTCGGCACCCCCGCCTCGACCGAGGGCGGAGGGCGCCGCAAGGTCGCGCTCCTCGCCGCCGGGGGGGTGCTCGGGCTGGCGCTTCTCGGGGGCGTCGGCGCTTGGCTCGCGGGTGTCGGCCCCTTCGAGGAAGAGGTCGTCCCGGTCCGGCCCCCGAAGCCGTCGATCAAGCCCGGTGACCCGCCATCCACGGCCTCCGGGAGCCCTGTGACCCAGCCCGGCACTCCGGGGACCGCGCCCGTGAGCGGGGCGCCCGCCGCGTCCGCGGCGACCCTCGCCGAGGTCGCCGGTTACCGAAGCGCGATCGCGGACCGAGAGCGCGCCGGTGAGCCTACGGGGGCGGCCCTCACGGAGACCATCGAGCTCTACGGCTTCGGCGCGCTCGAGTTCACCGGGAGCAATGAGTGGGCGCGCCGCGCCGCCGAGCTGGCCGCGCGGGTGGACGAGCCGACGAAGGCGACCGTGCCCGGCAAACGCGCTCGTCTCGTGGCCGCGATGGCGAACTCCGATGGCGCGGCCTTCACCGAGGCCATCGAGCTCGCCAAAGCGAACCCCACGGACGCGCGGGCCCAGTACCTCGCGGGCCATGCCTTCCGGCTCAAGGGCGACCTCGACCAGGCCTTCGCCGCGTTCGACAAGGCGCGGACTCTGAGCCCCGAACTGCTCCCCGCGACGCGACTCGCGGGCGAGACTGCGCTCAAGCGGGGCGACACGCAGGCGGCGCGCGCGCTGCTCGAGTCGGTGTACGCGCGGGCCTCGGGCACGGCCTCGGTCGCGACCGCGCTCGCGTCTCTGGAGCTGCATGCCGGCGCACGGGAGCGGGCGCGGAAGCTCGCGGAGCAGACCCTCGCGCTGCCCGCGGAGCGTCTCACGCCCGCGGATCGGTCCGCGGCGCTCGCCGTGCGGGCGCGCGTCGAGCTGGACGCCGGTCAGAACGACGTCGGGCTCCAAACGCTCGAGGAGGCGATTCGGACCTGGCCGCAGAACCTCGAGGCCGTCGACCTTTTGAGCGAGCGGCACTTCGCCGCGAAGAACTTCGACCGCGCGCTCACGCAGTTCGAGACACTGCGTTCGAACGGCGTGTCGACCCCCGAGATCGTCATCAACATCGCGCGTTGTCAGGCCGGCCTGGGGAACGAGGACAAGGCCCGGCTCGAGCTCGAGAAGGGCGCGACGGAGTTCCCGCGCTCACCCGCTCTCCAGGTCGCCATCGGCGATGCGTGGATGAACGGGCGCAAGTTCACCGAGGCGCGCCAGGCCTACGACAAGGCGCTCGAGATCGATCCGGTCTACGAGCAGGCCACCTTGCGCATCGCCGACCTCCTCGTGAACCAGGCGCGCGTGAACGACGCGGTGACCTTCCTCGAGCAGGCCATCGGTAAGCGACCGAGCAGCGCGACGATCCACTTCGGCGTCGGCGACCTGCGGAAGCGCCTCGCCGGCAGCACCCGCGACGCGACGCTGTTGGGGGCGGCCGAGCGCTCCTTGCGACGCTCCATCGAGCTCGATCCGACCCTCCTGATCGCGCGCCACCGACTCGCCCAGACGCTCTTCGACAAGGGCGATCCGCGGGCCGCGCTCACGGAGCTCCAAGCGCTCCGCCAGCGCCCAGACTACCACGAGGATCTGTCGTACGACATCGGGCGCGCGCAACACGCGCTCGTCCAGCTCGACGACGCGGTGAAGAGCTTCGAGGACGCCCTCTCGCGTCGGAAGGACGAGCCGATCCTCCTGCTCGCGGCCGGGATCGCGTACTTCGATCGGGGCGACCTCGGCACGGCGCGAGAGCGCCTGACGCACGCGGCATCCGTCGCCAACAAACTCACCGCCGCGCACTACTACCTCGGCCGCGTCGCCTTCGTGGAGAAGGACCACAAGCTCGCCGTCCAGAAGTTCCAGCTCGCCTCGGACGAAGAGGCCAGCAACATGGAGTACCGCTACTGGCTCGCGCGGGCTTTGGACGAAGGTGGCCAGCGTCAGCAGGCCTACAACGAGTTCTCGGCAGTCGCCGACGGCATCAAGAACGACGCCCGACTCAGCGCACAGCTGTGCGACGCCTTCTACCAGCGCGGTCGCCTGCGGTTCAGCGGCCAGGTCGGGAGCGGTCGCGACTGGCGCGGCGCGCAGGGCGACTTCAAGAGCGCCCTCGACTGTGACCCGAAGCGGGCCGAGGTTTGGGTCGCCTACGGAGACACCTTCGAGGTCAGCAACCCCGAGCTCGCGCTGCAGCACTACGGCAAGGCCATCGCCGTCGACTCCAAGTACGCGATCGCCTACGCGCGCCGCGGGTTCGTTTTCAATCGCGACGGGCAGAGCCGCAAGGCCCGAGACGACTTCGAGACCTCGATTCGGCTCGACAAAACCGTGGCCGAGCCGCACTACCACCTGTGCCTGATCCTGCAGTCCGAGGGCGCGAACGGGGCCGCGAAGCGGGCCTGCGAGACGTATCTCCAGCTCGCGCCCGACGGCGAGTACGCAGGCTCCGCGCGCGAGGTCAAAGACGACCTCTCTCGCTGACCTGGAGCCAAATCCATGCTCGACATCCGACTCATCACCCAGGACCTCGAAGGCGTCGCGCGGCGACTCGGGCGCCGTCGCGGGCTCATCGACCTCGAGCCCCTCCGGGCCCTCGACCAGCGTCGCCGCGCGCTCATCACCCGCGGAGACGAGCTGCGGCACCAGAAGGGCGTCGCCGAGGACGCCATGAAGAGCGCCGACAAACAAAGCGCGGTCTTCACCCAGTTCCGGGACCAGATGCGACAGGTCGCCACGGACATCAAAGCCGTGGAGACCGAGCTCGAGGGGGTGATGAGCGCCCTCGAGGAGCAGCTGCTCTTCCTGCCGAACCTGCCCGACGAGGCTGTGCCCGAGGGCGCGGGCGCGGAGGACAACGTCGTCGTGCGCACCTGGGGTGAGCCGCCGACCTTCGACTTCGAGCCCGTGGAGCACTGGACCCTCGGCGAGCGCCTGGGCATCCTCGACTTCGAGCGGGCCGCCAAGGTCACGGGCGCGCGTTTCACGGTCTATCGGGGTGCCGGCGCGCGGCTCGAGCGGGCGCTCATCAGCTTCATGCTCGACCTGCACACGGCCGAGCACGGCTACACCGAGATCCTCCCCCCGTTCATGGTCAACGCCGAGTCCATGCGCGGCACCGGTCAGTTCCCGAAGTTCCGGGAAGAGGCCTTCGAGATGGAGAAAGACGGCTACTACCTCGTGCCCACGGCCGAGGTGCCCGTCACGAATCTGCATCGCGACGAGATCCTCGACGGCTCCGCGCTCCCGCTCTGCTACACCGCGTACACGCCGTGCTTTCGGCGCGAGGCGGGGAGCTACGGCAAGGACACCCGCGGCCTGATTCGGCAGCACCAGTTCAACAAGGTCGAGCTCGTCCAGTTCGTCGCGCCCGAGGACAGCGAGCGCGGACACGAGGCCCTCACGCGGCACGCCGAGGAGGTCCTGCGTCGCCTGGGCCTGCACTATCGGGTCGTCGACCTCTGCGCCGGGGACCTCGGCTTCAGCGCGGCGCGCACCTACGACCTCGAGGTGTGGCTCCCCGGGCAGAAGACCTACCGGGAGATCAGCTCCTGCTC
>JBMOFP010000311.1:0-4675 GCA_049318805.1 Bradymonadia bacterium | reverse complement strand
TTCGACGAGCACGGCCAGCGGGTCGTCGACGGCCAGGGGCCGCTCCGTTGGGACGAATCCGGGCTGCGGAGTGTGTCGCGCAACGGGCGGCGACGACAGCACGGGCCGCTTCTCCACGGGGTGCAGGCCGTGTGGCTCACGGGCTTCGACGGTCGGGCCCGGCCGGAGCTGCGCCTGACCGCGCCCACGCTCAGCCCGTTCGTGTGGTTCGACCCCGCGCAGGGCAGCGTTGCGCGCACGGCCCTGCACACCCCCACCGGCGACGTCGACGAGACGCCCGACTGGACCGAGCGCGCGCGCGACGTCACCCAGGACCCCACCACGACCTACGGGTATCAGCGTTTCCGCAGCACGGCGAACGGCGGTGCGTGGCTGAACGACGCGGGGGCGCGGCGGTTCCTGCCCGGGGGCGGCGTGTACCTCGAGCCGGACCCCATCCTGCCCGCCGACGAGGACGTACTCCCCGGGCTCTGGCTCCATGCGCGGGGCGATCCGTACCACGTGGTCGACCCCGACGGCCGGTGCGGGCTCGTCGGCGCCGCGGTCGGCGGGGCCCTGGGCGCGGCGCTCAGCGGCGCCTTCGCGCTCTACAACGGCGACGACCCGGCCACCGCGCTCGCCCGCGCCGTCGTCGGCGGCGTCGGCGGCAGCGTCCTCGGCGCCACCTGCGGGCTCGCCGCCAGCGCCGGCGCCGGGGGCGTCGTCGGCGCCTTCCAGGGCGGCGTCAACACCGCGCTCGACGCCCGTGGCGCCCCCCTGACCCTCGCCGAGCTGGGGCGCGGCGCCCTCGTCGGCGGCGTCGGTGGCGCCCTCTCCGGCGTCGCCGGCGGCTACCTCGGCGGGCGCACCGACCTCAACGCCGCGGGCCGCCTGACCCTCAACGCCTACGCCGACCTCGGCGCCGACCTCCTCGCCCAGGGCGCCGGCACCGCCCTCGGCGGCGGCCCCCTCGACCTCGAGCGCGCCATCTTCGCCGCCGCCTTCGGCACCGGCGTCCGCGCCGTGCACCTCGGCGGCGCCAGCGCCGCGGCGGCGGTGCGGGCAAGGGCGGCGGCGGTCCAGCGGGAAGCGTCGGTCTTCAGCTCGGCCTTCGTGGACGAGTACACCGCCCTACGACAGTTCCGGGGCAACCTGCTCTACAGCACGCCCGTGCCGTACGCGCGTGAGCTCGAGGACGTCGTGCTCGCCACCGCGCACGCGCTGCGCCGCTACGGTTACCACCGTTACGCCGGCTACGTGCAGGCCAACCCGGAAAGCTGGGTCGTCGACCGCGCCCGCGGTATGCTCTTCGACCTCACCCGGAGGATCGAGCTTGGCACCTCGGAGACGATGCACCATGAGGTCTTCGTTGAATGCGCGGGCTGTCGCGGAGGCCGGGCGCGGCTGGATACGTGGAACAGACGTGCCCGTGAAATCATCTCCCGTAAACAGACGCAGTTCGCGTCGATTCGCGAAGGAACAGCAATGAGCTACCTTCACGAGCTCGCGACGAAGTACGCACCTCAAACGAAGGTGGCAGACGTCCCTTCATCGCGAGCACGAAACCTCGACGCCCTGCGTCTCGAAGGCGCGTTGATTCTTGAGGTACCAGTGCAGTCCAAGCCCATTCCGCAGTCCGTTCTTGATCTCGCGGCGAGGCTGGATATCGGCATTCGGGACGTAAACGGACGAGTCTACTAGGCAATGGACATCCTATACTGTGAACGATGGTCGAGAATTCGCCGGTGCGAGATCACACCGATCTCAATTGAACAGGCTCAAGCCCTACACAATGCAGGGAAGCTCTACACCGTAGTCGCGGGTAATCCCGAGCGGCCGTTCGCGTTCATTGAGGTTCGGCTCGAGACGGAGGGACTTGGAGTCTCATTTCTTGACCCTCTCCTTCGGGTCTCCACGTCGTTCTCGTTCGGGCAGACGAGCCCGAACTTCGACGGGGGCACGAAGAAGCGCCCGGTGAAGCGCGCACCACCCGGCATGATGTTCCTCCAATCCGTGGTGCAGACCGAGTACGAAGGCGACACCGACAAGGTCTCCATTGGGACAAGCTACGACTACGAGTTCAGCGGCCGCTGCCAGATGCGCCGTAGCTGGTTCGCGACCAACGAGGTCTCCGATCTCCAGGAGCACTTCGACGTATCCGCCCACTGGGAGCCCATCCCCGAGTTTGGGGCCTACGAGGGTTGCCTGGTCTTCAATCGTTGGGCCAACGCGACGACCGCGCACTGACCGCTCTCCTCGCGGGGCGACGCACACCGCATCATCGTGGAGCCGTCCGTCGCCGCCCGTTCCGTGGGACGCCTCGTCTCGAGCTGATATCTCGTTCGGCCTCGCCGCGTACCCGAGTGGCCTGAAGCGACAGACCACGCGGACCATCGTTTCCCTGTAGGCGACGTCGACGAGACGCCGGACTGGACGGAGCGGGCGCGCGACATCACCCAGGACCCCACCACGACCTACGGCTATCAGCGCTTCCGCAGCACCGCGAACGGCGGCGCGTGGCTGAACGACGCGGGGGCGCGGCGGTTCCTGCCCGGGGGCGGCGTGTACCTCGAGCCGGACCCCATCCTGCCCGCCGACGAGGACGTACTCCCCGGGCTCTGGCTCCATGCGCGGGGCGATCCGTACCACGTGGTCGACCCCGACGGCCGGTGCGGGCTCGTCGGCGCCGCGGTCGGCGGGGCCCTGGGCGCGGCGCTCAGCGGCGCCTTCGCGCTCTACAACGGCGACGACCCGGCCACCGCGCTCGCCCGCGCCGTCGTCGGCGGCGTCGGCGGCAGCGTCCTCGGCGCCACCTGCGGGCTCGCCGCCAGCGCCGGCGCCGGGGGCGTCGTCGGCGCCTTCCAGGGCGGCGTCAACACCGCGCTCGACGCCCGTGGCGCCCCCCTGACCCTCGCCGAGCTGGGGCGCGGCGCCCTCGTCGGCGGCGTCGGTGGCGCCCTCTCCGGCGTCGCCGGCGGCTACCTCGGCGGGCGCACCGACCTCAACGCCGCGGGCCGCCTGACCCTCAACGCCTACGCCGACCTCGGCGCCGACCTCCTCGCCCAGGGCGCCGGCACCGCCCTCGGCGGCGGCCCCCTCGACCTCGAGCGCGCCATCTTCGCCGCCGCCTTCGGCACCGGCGTCCGCGCCGTGCACCTCGGCGGCGCCAGCGCCGCGGCGGCGGTGCGGGCAAGGGCGGCGGCGGTCCAGCGGGAAGCGTCGGTCTTCAGCTCGGCCTTCGTGGACGAGTACACCGCCCTACGACAGTTCCGGGGCAACCTGCTCTACAGCACGCCCGTGCCGTACGCGCGTGAGCTCGAGGACGTCGTGCTCGCCACCGCGCACGCGCTGCGCCGCTACGGTTACCACCGTTACGCCGGCTACGTGCAGGCCAACCCGGAAAGCTGGGTCGTCGACCGCGCCCGCGGTATGCTCTTCGACCTCACCCGGAGGATCGAGCTTGGCACCTCGGAGACGATGCACCATGAGGTCTTCGTTGAATGCGCGGGCTGTCGCGGAGGCCGGGCGCGGCTGGATACGTGGAACAGACGTGCCCGTGAAATCATCTCCCGTAAACAGACGCAGTTCGCGTCGATTCGCGAAGGAACAGCAATGAGCTACCTTCACGAGCTCGCGACGAAGTACGCACCTCAAACGAAGGTGGCAGACGTCCCTTCATCGCGAGCACGAAACCTCGACGCCCTGCGTCTCGAAGGCGCGTTGATTCTTGAGGTACCAGTGCAGTCCAAGCCCATTCCGCAGTCCGTTCTTGATCTCGCGGCGAGGCTGGATATCGGCATTCGGGACGTAAACGGACGAGTCTACTAGGCAATGGACATCCTATACTGTGAACGATGGTCGAGAATTCGCCGGTGCGAGATCACACCGATCTCAATTGAACAGGCTCAAGCCCTACACAATGCAGGGAAGCTCTACACCGTAGTCGCGGGTAATCCCGAGCGGCCGTTCGCGTTCATTGAGGTTCGGCTCGAGACGGAGGGACTTGGAGTCTCATTTCTTGACCCTCTCCTTCGGGTCTCCACGTCGTTCTCGTTCGGGCAGACGAGCCCGAACTTCGACGGGGGCACGAAGAAGCGCCCGGTGAAGCGCGCACCACCCGGCATGATGTTCCTCCAATCCGTGGTGCAGACCGAGTACGAAGGCGACACCGACAAGGTCTCCATTGGGACAAGCTACGACTACGAGTTCAGCGGCCGCTGCCAGATGCGCCGTAGCTGGTTCGCGACCAACGAGGTCTCCGATCTCCAGGAGCACTTCGACGTATCCGCCCACTGGGAGCCCATCCCCGAGTTTGGGGCCTACGAGGGTTGCCTGGTCTTCAATCGTTGGGCCAACGCGACGACCGCGCA
Source organism: Bradymonadia bacterium (assembly GCA_049318805.1). Classification (GTDB taxonomy): domain Bacteria; phylum Myxococcota_A; class Bradymonadia; order UBA7976; family UBA1532; genus CANLBD01. Next base: position 326 of record JBMOFP010000311.1, on the reverse strand, counting down.
CTGACCGCTCTCCTCGCGGGGCGACGCACACCGCATCATCGTGGAGCCGTCCGTCGCCGCCCGTTCCGTGGGACGCCTCGTCTCGAGCTGATATCTCGTTCGGCCTCGCCGCGTACCCGAGTGGCCTGAAGCGACAGACCACGCGGACCATCGTTTCCCTGTAGGCGACGTCGACGAGACGCCGGACTGGACGGAGCGGGCGCGCGACATCACCCAGGACCCCACCACGACCTACGGCTATCAGCGCTTCCGCAGCACCGCGAACGGCGGCGCGTGGCTGAACGACGCGGGGGCGCGGCGGTTCCTGCCCGGGGGCGGCGTGTACC
>JBMOFP010000310.1:0-4718 GCA_049318805.1 Bradymonadia bacterium | reverse complement strand
CTTTTTCAAAGCCTCGGTGATTCCGCCGGGCCGTCCTGGCCCGGGCAGGCTGCTTCTTCAGCAGCCTGCTAAACCGCGCGGCGGCCCCGCACGTACAGATTGCGCACCGTGCCGACCTCGGCGCGGAACGCGAGGTGGTCGTAGAGCGCGCCGGTGTCGAGCCCGGCAGGCACCTCGTGGGCCGCGAGGTCGCACGAGAAACCGGGCTCGAGGCGACCGACGACCTCGCCGAGCCCCAAGGCGCGTGCGCCGCCCACGGTCGCGAGCCAGAGCACCTCGTCGGCCCCGACCCGGGCACCGCGCAAGAGCGCGGCGTCGTAGGCCGCGGCGCAGGTTCGGCGCAGCGAGAAGCTCCGCCCAGCGCCCACGTCCGTGCCGAGCCCGACGCGCACCCCGCGCGCCGTCGCATCGGCCAGCGACATCACGCCGCTGCCCAGGAAGAAGTTGCTGTCGGGGCAGTGCGCGACGGCCGCGCCCGTCTCGGCGAGGGTGTCCCAGTCCCGAGCGTCCAGGTGGATGCAGTGCCCGAAAACGGTGTCACGCCCGACGAGCCCGAACGACGCATACACGTCCAGGTAGCTGTGGTGCCCGGGGAAGGCGGCGGCCACCGCGGCGACCTCGTCCACGGTCTCGGCCAGGTGCGTTTGAATCGGCAGGCCCACACGCTCCGCGAGCTTCGCCGCCCCCCGCAGGAGCTCGGGCGTACACGAGAGCGCGAACCGCGGTGTGACGCAGAACCGGAGCCGGTCCTCGTCGTGCCCGTGCCACTGCTCGATCAGGGCCTCGCACGCAAGCAGCGCGCGCTCGGCAGGCAGGCAGAGCGCCGCGGGCGCACCGCGGTCCATCAGCGTAAGGCCCGCCATCGCGCGCAGGTTCGATCGGTCCAGCGCCGCGAAGAGCTTCGAGGTCGCCAGCGGGTGACTCGAGCCGTAGACCGCCGCGGTGGTGGTGCCCTGCGTGATGAGCGCGCGACAAAACTCCGCCGCGACCTCTTCCGCGTAGGCCGCGCGCTCGAATCGCACCTCCTCGGGGAAGACCGTCTCCTCGAGCCAGGTCAGCAGCCCGCCGCTCGAGCGGCCGATGACCCGTGTCTGGGGGAAGTGCACGTGGGCGTCCACGAAGCCCGGCATCCAGACCGTGCCGGGCAAGGTCTCGGGCACCGCGCAGCCTTCCGGAGCGGGGCCGAACCGCACGATGCGCCCGTCCTCGTCGGACTCGAGCAGCGCGTCGGCCAGGTCATCGAAGGTGCGTGCGTCGGCGTGAGGCCGCAAGAAGCGACCCCGCACGGCGCGGGCGGGGATGGAGCGGGAGCGTTCGGCCACGGGCGGAGCATCGCGCCTGAACGCGGCCCGCGCCAAGGGAAATGGCGGAAGGTAGGCGATGTCGGGGGCCCCTGTTATCCTGCGCGGTCATGTGGATTTGCCCCGAGTGCCGCCAGATCTACGAGAAGGCCGTCGAGCGCTGCGAGCGCGACGATGCGCCCGTCGCCGAGGTCTTCGCGCACCAGACGAAGAGCCGGTATCCGCTGCTCGGGCGCATCGTCGGCGACCGCTACCACCTCATCGGCGGGCTCGGGCAGGGCGGCCTGGGCACGGTCTACCTCGCGCAGCATCGGCACCTGGGGCAGCTCTTCGCGGTGAAGTTCCTGGACCTCGCGACCATCGGCGCGACGACCGATATGGACGAGGCCCAGAAGGCCGGGTTTCGACGGGATTTTTTGCGTGAGGCGCAGGTGGCGACGGTGGTCCGCCACCCCGCCGTCGTCCGCGTGAACGACTTCGGTGAGCACGACGGCCTGCCGTTCCTCGTCATGGAGTTCGTCCCGGGGCCTTCGCTGCTCCACATGCTCGGCACACGCGGCAAGTTCCCGATCCCCGAGGCCGTGGCCATCGCCCGCCGCATCGCCGAGGCCCTCGACGCGTTCCACGAGCGGCGCCTCGTGCACCGCGACGTGAAACCCGCGAACGTGATTCTCGACCCGCGCGGCGACGGTCGACTCACACTCGTGGACCTGGGCCTCGTGAAGGACCTGAGCAGCGCCGGCGCCCGCAACTCCACGCACCCGCTCGCGCTGCGGGGCACACCGGGCTACCTCGCGCCGGAGCAGGTCCCGCCCTGGGTGCTGGCGCAACACGGCGTCACCGGTGGTTCCGAGAAGCGCGTCGTCGATGCCCGGGTCGACCTGTACGCGCTGGGTGTCATCTTCTACGAGATGCTCGCGGGGGTGTCGCCTTACCCCGACGGCACGAATACGCAGATCATCCTCTACGCGTGCACCCGGGACCCGATCCCGCTGGGGCAGGCGGCGCCGGGCACACGGCTGCCGGCCGGGCTCGAGGACTTCGTGTACTCGACCATGCACCGCGATCCGGACCGCCGCCCGCAGAACGCCGCGGCCTTCCTCGAGCGCCTCGACGAGGTGGTCTACGGCCAGGCGATGCAGGGTTCGTGGCCGGCCATCATCCTGCCCAACGCGGGTCCGCGACCCGACGCGCGTCCCCGGGAACCGAGCTCGGCGACGGAGCTGCCCCCCGCACCCGCCGTCGAGACCGACGACCCCGGCAAAACCGCCGCGCTCGACGCCCTCACGGGCTTCGACGAGGGCGGACCGGACGCCGACCTCGATGAAAGCCAGGACTCGACCGCGGTCTATTCGGACGCCGACGAACGCAAGCCCAACACCGAAGCGAGCGCGCCACGCACGCTCGAGGAGCGCACCCTCGACGCCGACGCTCCGATGCAGCCCGGGGACGACGCCGACTTCGACGCCGAAATGCACACCGCCGTAGAGCGTGTCGCCCCTCGCAGCTCGGCCCCGCGCTCTGCCGGGCAGACACCCTCGCCGCCCCCCGCGCGGCTGGCGGGTCACTCGACGTCGCCGGGGCCGCCACGGACCGAAGGGCCGGTCCGCGCCGCGGGTCGCGAGCGCCGGTCACGCGTGCCCCGGATCGTCGTCGGACTGTGTCTCGCCGCGCTCGCCGCCAGCGTCGGTTGGTTCTTCGCGGAGCGGGCCGACGAACGCGACTCCAGCCCGACCATCGTTCGGGTCGGCACCGACGACCCGCGTCCGGCGTCCATCGTCGCCGGTGATGTCGTGCCGACGGCCGCCCCCACGGCCGCACCCACGGCCGCACCGACGGTCGCACCGACCGCCGCGCCCACCGCCGCGCCCACCGCCGCGCCCACCGCCGCGCCCACCGCCGCGCCGACCGGGCCCGTCAGGCGACGACCGGCGCCCCCGAGCAAGGGGCTCGAGAAACTGTTGGCCGAGGGCAACGCGGCCTACAAGGCCCGAGACCATGCCCGCGCCCTCGCCCTCTACTCGGACTTCCTCAAGCGTGCGGGTGAGCAGCACGACGACTACTGGATGATCCACAGCCGGGTTCAGGGGCTCGAGGCGATCCTCTCGCGCCGAGAGTGAGCCTTTCCCCGCATCCTGATACCATGGACGTTTCATGGCTGCCCGCCCGCTCCACCTCCGACTCCGGCTGTTCAGCGCCGCCGCGGCTCTCGGCGCGTGTGTGCCCCTGGGCGCGTCCGCCGACGAGATCCCCCGCGCGCTGTCGAATCGCTTCCGCGAGCTTGCCCAGAGCGCCGAGCGCGTTCTTGCGACCCAGGGCCCAGGGGCGGCGATCCGCACCTACGAAGACGGCCTGCTCGCCCTGGGGGACGACTACGGCCGTGTGCACTTGCGCCTCGGTCAGCTCTACCGCCAGCTCGGCGTCTTCTCCGAGGCGGCCCAACACTTTCGGATTTGCGACGGCGACACGCGGGTCGACGCCGTGGACCGCGAGGTGATCTGTCGCGAGGGCTTCGACGCGGTGACCGCACCCGTCGAGGTCGGCGGCCTTCGGGAGGGCATGAAGGTCATCGTCCTCGAGCCCGCCGCGTTCATGGGCCCGCTCCCCGCCGGGGCGCGCTTGCCGCTGGGTCCGGCGCGCTTCGTCGTGGAGTCGGCCGAGGGTGCGCGCAGCGAGTGGACAGTCGACATCGCCGCGCCGATGACCCGGTTCGAGGTGCCCCACGACGCGCTCACACCCGAGAACGCGGGCGCGACGGAGAGCAGCGACGACGCGCCGCGCGGCTCGAGGTGGGTCCCGTGGGCCACGGCCGGCACCGGCCTCGCGCTCCTCGCGACCGGGCTCACGTTGGGCTTCGTCAACCGCGGATCGCTCGAGGACGTGCGCGCGCGCCAGGTCGATGGGCGGTGCGGGACGCACCACTGTGTCGGCGAGCTGGCCGACCTCGAGGACCGCGCCGAGCTGGCGGATGGCCTGTGGCTCAGCGGCGCCGGCGTGACGGCCGTGGGGGTGGGTCTGTGGTTTTGGCTGGACTGAAACACCGAGCGGTCACGGCCGGTCTCGCGGCGGTGCTCGGCGGCTGTTTTGCGGCCGACGACTTCTCGGCGTGTCGACGCAGTGAAGAGTGCGGGGCCGGCGCGATCTGCGCCCAGGGCGTCTGCGAGTCCCTGTTCACCCCCGACGCCGAGGCGCCCCCGACGGCCGCGCCGACCTCCCCACCGTCGCGGACGGACGCCGGCCCGCCGCCCGCGGACTGCACGCAAGAGGTGGTGCGGGGCCGCGTGGCGTCGCTCCGCGTCGAGTGCCCGGACGGCACGGTCACCATCGAGGACGTGCTCGTCGAGGACTCCGGCGGACAAAGCGAGGCCCCCGTTTCGATCATCGCTCGAGAGATCATCATCGTGGGTCGTCTCGACG
>JBMOFP010000309.1:0-4761 GCA_049318805.1 Bradymonadia bacterium | reverse complement strand
CCACCGCACCGCACTACGCGGCGCGGGGCGTCGGGACCTCGAGCACCCCGCCGTCCAACTCCAGGTTCTTGAGCTTCGACTCCAGCAGTTCGACCAATTCATCGGCGCGGCCGCTCTTCGCGGCCATCCAGAGGCGGAGCAGAACCTCGGTGTTGTAGTCCATCCCGGCGACAGCATCCTCCCGGGACTCCCACTGCGACACGACCGAGTGGTTGGCCATGTTGAGCACCTGGGCCAGGTCGACCTGACGAAGTCGAAGGTGCTTCCGAATGAAGCGGACTTCCGCTCCGGAAAGCCGAGACGGCTTCGTGACCAAGAGCGTGAAGACGGCATCCTGCAGCACCTTCAGATTCACGTCGGGCACCTGAACGCCGCGGACCTCGACCAGAGGGACATCGACCAGCAGCACGGGGAAGCCGAGTTCCTTGTAGACCACGTTCGCCATTGCTCAATCCTCCTCACCGAGCCGAACGACGGTGATGATCAGCATCCAGTCGTCGAACGAAACGACGACGCGAAGCGCGTCACCGTCCACGGAAGCCCCGTCGAAGCAGTAGCTCCAAGACTGATGGGGCTCGTCATAGCGGTCGCGCCGAGGGACGTGCCGCCCGATCATGAGCGCATTTTCGATGTCTGGTGCCGCCACGTCGCGTTCGGTGCACCGCTGCCGGGCGTGCGGCAAGATTCGGTACTTGCCGGAGGCGAGAGCCTCGCGGACCCTCAACACCAGCGCCACATGCTCCAGCTTGGGCTTCTTCTTCACGTGTAGACGGACTCATGGGGCGGGCGAGGCGCATGTTGAATGTTACCCACTAACACAAACGCGCGCAACTGGACCGGTGCGGAGAAAGCGGACAAGTCCACCCAAAGGCCGAAGAGCCGACGGCGACAGAGCGGACAGCGGAGTCGCGCAGGGCCGACCTCGAGCGCATCCGGCGGACGGCCGCCTGCGACGCGGGGTTCGCCCCTCGCGTACGGCGCTTGCCGTGTTGCCCGCGTCGCTCCTGGGCGACCTCGTCGGCGCGCTGGACGTCTCCGCGATGTCGACGACGGTGCTCACACGAGCTTCGACCTGTTCGGTCGACGGATTGCCATCCCGCAACCACGCAGCTGCTACATTCGCCATACGCTGTCAGCAAACGACAGCGCCTGGAGCAGATACCCGAGAAATCGACACGCCTTCCTACGCGACACTTTTTTTTTTCGCGCGCGATGTGCGGAGATGAGCAAGCCCTCAGCCTACAGAGGTTCAATGAGGCTCTACGCTCGCACCGTCGTCCTCTCCGTCCTCGGCGTCTCCGCAACTCCGCTCGAGGTGCGGGCATGGCCGTTGACCTGTCCGGAGGGGCGGGCCCCGGCCGACGCCCGAGCGCCGGACCCACAATGGACCACGGCAGCCAGGCACCTCGAGCCCCAGCTCCGGAGTCCGCTGGCCCTCGTCGCGTCACCGGCCCAGACCCCGCTGTGCGTGACGACCGACGCGGTCTTCATCGCGCCCGGCGCGGCGCCACCGGTCCCCGCGGGCGAGCCCTTCCCCACCTCGGCGAGCTTCGTTTTCCTCGCGTGGGCGGCGGGTGTCTACGCGGCCCACGCGGAGGGTCGCCCGCCCGAGGCGCTGAGAGAGCGTTCGGTCGAGCACGCCGGCTGTTTCGTCGGCTCCGTCGGCGTCCGCGGAGATGACCTGCAGGCTCAGGCGACTGCGCTGTGGCAGCAGCTCACGCCCGCGCTGCGCGGCGACGAGCTCGAGTTCAGGCGCGCGTTCGCCCGGGGAGGCGTTTCATGTCTGCGCTGAACCGGCGGGTGGTCTCCTCGACGATTGCAGCCGCGCTGGCCCTCGGCGTCACTCCGCACGCCCATGCGCAGTGGGGCGGGTGCGGCATCGCCGACGCGGACCGGGACGGCATGGACGACCGGTGGGACAACTGTCCGACGGTCTACAACCCGGGTGGCCGCGACACCGACTACGATCGGCTCGGCGACGCCTGCGACACCCTGACCGACCGGGACGGCGACGCGGTCGCCGACCAGGTCGACAACTGCCTCTGGGTGCGCAACCCGAACCAGTCCGACCAGGACGCGGACGGCGCAGGTGACACCTGCGACACCTGCCCGGCCATCGCGAACCCCGCGCAAACGGACCGTGACTGGGACGGCCTGGGCGACGCGTGCGACGCGCAGTCGGACCTCGACGCGGACGGCTGGGTCGACGCCATCGACAACTGCCCATACCGGCCCAACGGCCAGGACGACCGCGACAACGACGGCGTGGGAGACACCTGCGACAACTGCGTCGACGTCGCGAACCCGACGCAGGCAGACGCCGACTGGGACCAGGTCGGCAACGCCTGCGATACGCCGCCCGACTCAGACTACGACGGCCTGCCCGATGCCCTGGACAACTGCCCGTACGCCTGGGAGTGGAACGTCAGCGCGCCGCAGCCCGACGCAGACTCGGACGGTGTCGGCGACATCTGCGACAACTGCGCGGACGTGTTCAACCCCGACCAGGCCGACTCGGACTGGAACTGGCGAGGCGACCTCTGCGACCAGGGCGTCGACTGGGACTTCGACGGCATTCCATCCCGACACGACAACTGCCCGGGTTTGAACAATCCCGAGCAGCAAGACCGGGACGCCGACGACGTCGGCGACGCCTGCGACAACTGCCCGGACGCCCACGAGACGTCGCAGGTCGACCTCGACTGCGATGGGGTCGGCGATGTATGCGACGACTTCACGGACCAGGACCAGGACGGCCTGCGTGACGAGGTCGACTCGTGCCCCAGGTCGGGCTGGGGAGACCACGCCGACGGCGACGGAGATGGCATCGGCAACGGGTGCGACAACTGTCCGGCCGTCGTGAACCCGTCCCAGACCGACGCGGACTACGACTGGGTCGGCGACGATTGTGACACCCTGGTCGACGCGGATTGGGACGGTGTCGCGGACGCGACCGACAACTGCCGGGGTCGGAGCAACTTCGACCAGGCGGACGCCGATGGCGACGGCTTCGGCGACCTGTGCGACCCCTGCCCGCTCGCGCCGGGGTTCATCACCTCGCCGGACTCCGACTGGGATGGCATCGGGGACGCGTGCGACCCCGACCGCGACGGAGATGGCACGCTCAACGAAGACGACACCTGTCCGGACACACGCGACCCGCACCAGCAAGACGCCGACGGCGACGGCGTGGGTGACCGCTGCGACAACTGCATCCTCGTCGAGAACCCCGACCAGGCCATCGGCACCGGGGGCTTTGGCCAGGCCTGCGCGCCTCAGACGACCGGCAGCCAGACGGGTCCACTGTGGAGGTTCTACGTCGGTCCCGCCGTGGGGGTCGTCCAGTTCATCGGCGGGGTCCAGCGGGCGCGCCAGTTCGGTCCCGCGCCCCGGTCGTTGCTCATGCTGAACCCCCTCACCGGCGAGGCCGGGTCCGAGACCACGCCCTACATCGCGAGGCCCAGCACCATCAGCGGAACCGACCTCAGGGCCCGCCTGGAAGCCTGCGGCGTGCACCCCTTCGTGGCGACCGACATCCCGCTCCCCACGAGCATCATCGAGCGCCTCGGCTTGAGACTTCACGCGTGGTACGTGCTCACAGAGGGCGAGACGACCTTCGCGCTGGTCGACATCGACGGCACTCGCGTCTACTGGCGCCAGTTCACCGAGCTCCAGCGCAGGTTCGATACCCTCTCGGACGGGCGGGAACGGCTCACGTTCAGCGCAGAGCCGCCGCGGTCCGACCTCGCCTACTTCCTCAAGCACTACAGCTGCGCGGAGGTGGAGCCGTGATCCGGACGCTCTTCAACAAAACGCTCCTCGTCACTACGATCGGGCTCGTTGCGTGTGAACTCTACGCCGATGCCCCGAACGCCACCGCGGGTTGCGACTACCTGGGGCCGGACGCAGGGCCCTCGTGCGAATCGCAGGGCGAGTCGCTGACTCCGGGAAAGCGGACTGTCGTGATTGAGCCCACGGTAGGGTCGGGCCCCATCGAGGCGCTGTGCGGCTGCCCGGAAGTCGGGGAGCGGGTGTTGAGCGTACCCAACCACGCGGTTCGCCTCGCCGCGCGCACCCACCCCTGCCGTGACCTCGAGGCCGACTGCGACGGTGAGGTCGCCGTCGTGACCGTCGACAACTCGATCCGAGCCGAAGATCACGCCAACGCGGTCTGGGCGGTCTGCGATACCGACGGCAATGGCTCGCCGGACACCAACAGGGAGTTCTTCGAGCACTGTTTTCAGTTTGACCTCGACTCGTGCCAGATTACGGCAACCGTGGGCACCTGCGCGATCCGTCTCGGCAAGTCAGCCATCGGAGCACGTGGGATCGTGTGTGGCGAGTTTCGGCGACGAATCGACAACTGTCTGCTGGACAACATCTGGCGGTCCAGCGCAGCCGACCCCGCGCCCCCTGACCTTGGGCCGAACTGCGACCCTGACGAGGCAGACCCGAAACCGTGGGAGACCACAGTTGGAGAGTCCTTCGACGGGACCTGTGTCGTGGAGCAGGGTTGGATTGACCACCGACTCCAGACCGACGCCTGGTCTGGCGTTCAACGTTGCATCGAACGCGCATACCGCGAGATGTACACTTGGGCCGAATCGAATCTCGACGGTGACAATGTCTGCGATCGGCAAGACAATTGCGCCGATGTACACAACGACGACCAGCGCGACCTGGACTGCGACTACCAGGGCAACGCTTGCGACGACGACGACGACGGCGACGGGGTCTTGAGCGCCGAAGAGGCCGAGCGCG
>JBMOFP010000308.1:0-4770 GCA_049318805.1 Bradymonadia bacterium | reverse complement strand
CGCCGACCGAGGACGAAGCCGCGCGCACCGTCCAGCGAATCGGGGAGCGGCTCGGGCGTTTCGCCGAGGTGGCACACGCCCTCGAGCACCGCGCCCAGGCCTCTCCCGAGCGTGCGGTCGAGAGTTTGCTCGAGGTCTCGCGGATCTACGCACATCGCCTCGGGGCCCCAGAGTTGGCGGTGCGCGCGCTCAACCAGGCGCTCATGAGCACGACCGGCGATCGACCCACGATCCTGCAACGCCTCGCCGATCTGCACGTCGAGGCCGAGGATTGGAACGAGGCCATCGTGGTCTATCAACGCCTGCGCGAGGCGGCCCCCGACCCCGAACTTCGGCGCGCCGTCGCCTTCCGCATCGCGTCCATCTTCGAGGACAAGCTCTCGGACCTGTCGCGCGCACGCGACGCCTTGCAGTCCCTCCTCGGCGAGCGACCGGGTGATCCCGACGTGCAGCTCCGACTCGCCCGGCTCGCCGAAGGGGCGGGCGACCTCGAGGCGGCCATCGAGCTCACGCGCGGTGCCGTCGGGGTCGTCAAGGACCCCGAGCTCGCGGTCGAGCTCGAGGTGCGGGTCGCGCGATTGCTCGAACAACGGGGTCGGTTGGACGAGGCCATCGAGGTCTACCGGAGTGTCCTTCGAACGGCCCCCGAGCGCGCGGACGTGGCCTTGAGGGCGGCCGAACTGCTGGGCCGCCGAGGGGATCTGTCCGCGGTGATGGAGACCCTGGGCACGACCCTCGACAGGGTGCGCGCGAAGTCCACACCCGACACCGCGCGCCTGCGGCGTCGGGCGGCGGAGCTCTTTGTCTCACACGATCCGGTGCGCGCGGTGCGCGAGCTCGAGGCGCTGGTCGTCGATGACCCCGACGACACGGACGCTCGCCAGGCGCTGGTCGGGACACTGGTCGCGCGGGAGAGCTGGGAGGCCGCGTTGCCTCACTTGACCTGGCTCGTCGCGCGGGACCCCTTCGCGCTCGAGCGTGTCTCGACGCTGCGCAGGGCGCTGACTCGAACCGGGTCGCACGTCCACGCGGCGTGGTTGTCGACGTGGCTCGAGCTGCTGGAGTGCGCCTCGGACGAAGATCGACAGGCGAGCGCGCGCCTGCCGGATTTCCCGCGGTATCCAGCGCCGGTGAGGCCGGTTTCACCGCGCGCCGAGGGCGGCCCGGCGGACACCTTCGAGGCGCTGGTCGTCACGTGGGTGAAGGCCCTGCCTCGCGTCTTCGCGACCCCACCGACGCTGCCGTCGCGTGACCCCGGGCTGCCTGCGCTCGAGGCGCTGGCCCGTCGGTGCGGCGCCGCCGTCGGGCTGGACGAGGTACGCGTTCTGGTCGATCGAACGCTCGGTGACGGTGTGCGGTACACCGACGGCACCCCGCCCCTGCTCGTCTTCGGCGCGACCGCCGTGGCCGAGCTCAGCCCGGCGGAGCAGGCCTTCCACATCGTCCGTGGTCTGGAGCTCGGGCGCAGGCACCTCGCCGTGCTGACGAGCTGGCCCGCGAGCACGCTGGAGACCCTGCTCCGGACGGCGGCGCTTCTGCCTCGGGCGAGTGGTGAGCGGAGTCACACCGTAGACGAGTCGCAGCGTGCGCACGTCGCGCAGCTCGAGGGTCTCCTGGATCGTCGAGGTCGGGACGCGGTCGCCGGCACCTTCGACGCGCTGGATCGGCACCTCGCCTCGACCGACGTCGCCGCGGCCATCGACGGGTGGTGGGTGAGCGCGAACGTGGCCGCGATGCGCATCGCCGGACCCCGCGCCGCCTGGTCCGTCCTGGCGCGAACGGCGCCGCCTCAGGTGCGCACGCTGCCGGTGCTCGACCGTTGGCGCGCGACCCCTTGCACGCGGGCGATGGCGCGGGCGGTGATCGAAGGGGAGGTCATCGACCTCCCAGGGGTCGCCGCGCCCGTCACGCCCTGAGCCTCACGGTCGTCGAATTCCCGGTCGGCGCCGCAGCTGTGTTAGTTTGGGCCGCCGTGAAACTTGCCTACGCCTCCAACGGCTTTACCCGTGTCACTCTGCCCGAGACGGTCCACGTCCTCGCGCGTTTGGGCTATGCGGGCATCGAGCTCCTCGCGGACACGCCCCATTGGTCGCCGTCCCACGCGGAGAACGGGGCTGAGGCCGAGGTCGTCGAGGCGTTGGCGCGCACGGGTTTGAGTGTGAGCAACGTCAACGCGAACACCGCCGTTGGACTGAGCGCCACACCGCCCCCGGACGGCACCTTCGAGCCGTCCCTCGGCCATTCCGACCCGGCGGTGCGTGCACGGCGTGTCGAATACACCCGCGCCGCGATGCGCTTTGCGCGACGCGTCGGCGCAAGCTGCGTCAGTGTCGCCAGCGGTCGTGTGGAGCGAGACGTACCGCCCGAGGTCGGGCGCGAACACCTCGCCGACAGCCTCCGCGGACTCTGCGCGTATGCCGATGAGCTCGGTCTTCGACTGGGCGTCGAGGCGGAGCCGGCGTTGTTGGTCGAGCGGACGGATGAGCTGCTCTGGCTCTTCGACCGTGTCGGGCATCCGGCCCTGGGGGCGAACCTCGACCTCGGCCACGCGCTGTGCGCCGGCGAGGACCCGTGCGTCGCCATCGAGCGCCTCCGCGGCCGTATCTGGAACGTTCACATCGAGGACATCCGCGACCGGAAGCACTTTCATCGTGTACCGGGTGAAGGAGACGTCGACTTCGTCGAGCTCTTCACGGCGCTCCGTCGGACCGCCTACGTCGGCTTCGTCACCGTCGAGCTCTACACCTGCGCGGACCGCGCCGAGGCCGCCGCGACACGCTCGCTCGAGGTCCTCCGCGCGGCGCTGGCCGCAGCCCATTCGAGCGAGGGGAGTCACGCCCATTGAAGCGCGTCGGAGTTTGGATTCTCGGGGCACGCGGCAGCATCAGCGCCGTCACGATCGCGGGTCACGCCGCGATGGTCCGCGGTTTGGCACGCGTCGACGGTCTGGTCACGGAGCGAAGCCCTTTCGCCGAGGCCGAACTCGCACCCCTCGCGAGCCTCGTCTTCGGTGGACACGAGGTGCGTGCGATCACACTGCCCGAGGCCGCTGCCGAAATCTTGCCGGCGTGCGGGGTCCACGGCGTCGTCGAGCGGCTCGGGGACGCTCTCGAGCAAGTGGAGCGTGAGATCCGACCGGGCATCGCCCGAGGGGCCGGGCCGGGCATCAGCGCGAGCGGTGCCCGTGTCGTCGACTCGGACCTCGAGGCGATCGAGGCCGTCCGCGCTGATCTGCGTGACTTCGCGGCGCGGCATGCCATCGAACGTCTGATCGTCGTCAACCTCGCGAGCACCGAGGCCGCGCGAACGCCGCACGCGTCGTGGCAGAGCCTGGAGGCGCTGCAGGCGGCGATGGTGGCCGGTGAGGGCGTTCTGCCCGCCAGCGCCCTGTACGCGTATGCCGCCCTGGCCGAGGGCCACGGCTACGTGAACTTCACGCCCAGCCTGGGCTCGCGCATTCCGGCGCTCGAGGAACTCGCGCTGCGCACGGGCGCGGTCCACGTGGGGTCCGACGGCAAGACGGGCGAGACGCTCGTGAAGTCGGTGCTCGGTGAACTCTTCGCCCGTCGCAACCTGCGTGTGCTGTCCTGGTTCGGGCAGAACATCCTCGGCAACGAAGACGGCCGAGTGCTCAACGACCCGCAGCACAAGGTCTCGAAGATACGCTCCAAAGACCAGCTCTTGCCGAAGCTGCTCGGCTACGCGCCCGAGACCCACGTGGGCATCGACTATGTGCCGAGCCTCGGAGAGTGGAAGATCGCGTGGGACCACATCCACTTCGAGGGCTTTCTCGGGGGTCGGATGACCATGCAGTTCACCTGGAACGGGTGTGATTCGCTCCTCGCCGCGCCGCTGGTCCTCGACCTGGTGCGCCTCGTCGACCTGGCGCTGCGGCGCGGAGAGCGGGGCGTACTCCCGGCGCTGGCCTCGTTCTTCAAGGACCCGATGGGCACGGACGAACAGCGCCTCGTCGCGCAGGACGAGGCGCTCCTCGCCTGGCTCGCGGGCGGTTGATGTCGAACCTGCGGACGTGGCTCGAGCTCGTCCGACTGCCGGCGACCTTCACGGCGCCTGCGGACGTGCTCGCGGGCGCGACCTTCGTGGGTGCGTTGCAGGGGACCTCGTTCAACGCCGAGACGGGGTTGAGCCTGTTGGGCGCGGTGGTCGCCAGCGCCCTCGTCTACGCGGCGGGCATGGCGGCGAACGACTACTGCGACGCCAAGCTCGACGCGACGGAGCGGCCGCACCGCCCGATCCCTTCAGGGCGCTTGACCCGTGCGACAGTCCTCCGATTCGTCCTCGCTCTCCAGCTGGTCGCGGTCTTGATCGGCGGGCTCGTCGGGTTCGCCACCGGCGTCGCCGTCGCCGCGACCATCATCGCGACCTGGCTCTACAACGGGCCATTGAAAGACGCGTGGATCGGCCCCGGCGTGATGGGGCTGTGCCGCTACGGCAATGCCTGCATCGGCATCTGCGCTTTCGCGTGGCCCGCGCCCGTGCTGGCCTGGTGTGTGCCACTCACGACGCTCCTCTTTGTCGCGGCGGTCACGGCCGTCTCCCGATTCGAGGTGACGGGCGGACAGGGGCGCGCCTACCGGGCCGCACTCGCCGGCCTCTTTCTGGCTTCGACCCTGCCGGTGGGGGTCGCCGTGGCCTTCGAGGCGCGACTCGAAGCCTACGCCTATGCGCTGCTGCTGCCGGTCTGGGTGCTGCGCGCCGTCCGTCCGGCGTGGCCCTCGGCGCGCGCCAGCGTGGTACGCGGCGTCGTGA
>JBMOFP010000307.1:0-4883 GCA_049318805.1 Bradymonadia bacterium | reverse complement strand
GCTGTGGATGTTCCAGCGGGTGATGTTCGGGCCGCTGAAGAACGAGAAGAACAAGGTCCTGAAGGACCTGAACCTGCGTGAGTGGGTGGTCTTGAGTCCCCTCATCGTTCTCATCTTCGTGATGGGCATCAAGCCGCAGTTCATGCTCGAGCGCATGGAGCCCTCGGTCGAGGCGTTCCGAAAGCAGGCGACCACCTCGCGGTTGCCCGCGGACGACACCGAAGGTCGCGCGCGCATCGCCGAGATCCGGCAGCGCAAGGCCCTGGCCGCGGCGGAGACGAAGTGATGAACATCGCGTTCCAGGTCGAGGACCTCTGGGGCATCCTGCCCGCGATCATCGTGTTCGCGTTCGGCGGCATCGCGGCGCTCGCCGAGGTCTTCGCCGACCGTCAGGCGCCGCGCACCTTCATCGCCGCGCTCGGCGGCCTCGGGGTGCTGCTCGCGCTGGCCACCAACCTGTGGCAGTGGACCGGCCTCGAGGCGGGCTTCAGCGTGCCTTTGTTCGGCGGCGCCCTCGTCATGGACGCCTTCTCGACCTACTTCAACTTCGCGTTCCTCTCGGCTGCGGGGCTGGCCCTGCTGCTCGGGGCGGGGTACCTGCGCCAGCACGACGCCGACCAGGGCGAGTACACGAGCCTCGTGCTCTTCGGCACCGTGGGCATGATGCTCATGGCCCAGAGCCGCGACCTGATCGTGCTCTTCATCGCCCTCGAAATCATGTCCGTCGCCGTCTACGTGCTCACCGCCTTCGTGCGGAAGAGCCGCCGCGGTGCCGAGGGCGCGCTGAAGTACTTCCTGATCGGCTCCTTCGCGAGCGCCATCTTCCTTTACGGCGCGGCGCTCCTTTTCGGCGCGACGAACACCACGGACGCCACGGCGATGCGCCCGATCTTCGACGCCGACCCCGCGCTCCAGAGCTCGATGCTCGTGCAGCTCGGCATGCTCTTCGTCTTCGTCGGCCTCGGCTTCAAGGTCGCCATGGCCCCCTTCCACCTGTGGGCCCCGGACGTTTACGAAGGCGCGCCCTCGCCCGTCACCGCGTTCATGGCGGCCGGCGTGAAGGCGGCGGGTTTTGCGGCGCTGATTCGGATCTTCACGGTGACCTTCGGCTACGACGCCCTCGAGTTCGCCGAGGACGGCAACGGCTGGGTCGGGGTCGTCTACGCCCTCGCCATCGTCACGATGTTCGCCGGCAACCTCGGGGCGCTCCCGCAGAACAACGTGAAGCGCATGCTGGCCTACTCCAGCATCTCTCACGCGGGGTACCTGCTCATCGGTCTGGTCGCGGGCGCCTTCGGTGACCTCGGCACGGTCGCGGGCGCCGAGAGCGGTGTCGGTCCCGCCAGCGCCATGTCGCTCTACCTGCTCGCCTACACGTTCTCGACCTTCCTGGTCTTCGGCGCCCTCACGCTCTTCGGCAAGAACGGCGAGGAGTTCGTTCAGGTCAGCGACTTCGCCGGCATGGGCTTCAAGCGGCCGTTCGTCGGGGTCGCTCTCACGCTCGGGCTCTTGAGCCTCGCGGGCATTCCGCCGCTGGGTGGCTTCTTCGCGAAGTTCTATCTCTTCCGCGAGGCGATGCTGCTCGGTCGACCGGAGCTCACCGTCCTCGTCCTCGTCGCGGTCGTGAACAGCATGATCGCGCTCTACTACTACCTGCGTGTGATCGTGTTCCTCTACATGAAGGCGCCGGCCCGTGAGGTGCCCGTCTTCGAGAGCCGCGGGGTGACGGCCGCCCTCGTGCTGAGCCTCGCCGCGACGCTCGTGCTCGGCGTCTTCCCGAACCGGGCGCTCGACATGGCGCGCCAGTCCATCGCCAGCCTCGCCCCGGAGGACGTCCGCGTCGGGCTGCGCGCCGAGGACTCGAAGCCGGTCACGACCACGACGACCACGACGCCCAAGACCACCACGACCACCACCGTTCAGCGTCCGAACTCCGCGGCGGTTCCGGTCTCCGCCGCGCAGTAGGTCAAGCGCTCCCGGGCGGTCGTTTGGCGGCCGCTTCGGCCTCGCGGCGGGCCCGAACCTCGGGATCGTCGATGGTCTCCGTCGGTGCGTCGGGGGCCGTGTCCCGGTCCGCGCGGTCCGCCACCTCGTCCGTCGCACGGACCATCCAGCGGCGCGGCAAGAGCGCGTGGACGACGAGCACGAGTGTCATCAGAACGTGCAGAATGGCCGCGGTGTGGAACTCGGGCGACGCGGCGACCACGGCGACCTGGTCGTCGAAGCGGCGAATGCCGAAGGGGCGCGCGCGGTCCTCCCACAACAGGGCCGACGCGAGCAGCCCGAACGTCAGCATCGACAGTACGAGCGCGCGCGCGAATCGGTGCCCGTGGTAGTACTCGAAGAAGTAGCCGCGAAGGAGCGCCGCGATGCAGGCGTACAGCGCGAGGGGCATGTACCAGTCCGACGCGTCTCGCATCTGCAGCGCGACGGTCGTCAGGGCCGCCGAGGCGACCAGCAGGCCCACGCACACCAGGTTCGCGGGGTCGAAAAACGTCCAGCCAAAGAGGCCTTTGCGCCCGCGAGGGCCGAGCAAGAGCGGCGGAGGCGCGTCGGTCACGACGCGGCAAGGTAGTGCCCAGCGCCGACGATGACAACGAAGGCCGTCGAGGGCCCCAGGGCGTCGTGGCGGCGCTCGCGCTCCTGGGGGCGTCCGAGGTCGGGCTTCGCCTCGGAGGGGCCGTGGAGCCCCTGCGGAGGGCCTCTCTCGCGGGGATTCTGCCGGACTCGGTGTGGAGCGAGGGCGAGCTCTGGCGGCTGGTCACGGCACCCCTCGTCCACGCGAACCTGACGCACCTCGCCGTGAACGCGGCGCTCCTCGGTCTGTCGGGCTGGGCCCTCGAGGCCCGATGCGGGCGCGCCGCGTTCCTGCTCGTCGCGGGACTCGGCGGTCTCGGGTCCGCGGCGGCCAGCGCCCTGGGCAACAGCGAAGCGAGCCTCGGATCGTCGGGGGCGGTGTTCTCGGTGCTGGGGGCGCTGTGGGCGGTGGGTGCCCGCACGGCGCTCCTCGGTGCGGGGCGCGCGACCCTGGTCGGCCTCCTGCTGGTGCTCCTCGCGTTGTCCGGCGGGCCCCGCATCGACACGCTCGCGCACTTGACCGGCCTTGCCGTGGGCGGGGCGCTCGGCGCCGGGCTCCCCGGGGCCCTCGGCCGCGCTCTGCGTCCGGCGGCCGTTGGTCGGGGGGTGGCGCTCGCCGCCGCCGTGCTCGTGCTCGCGGGCCTCGGAAGCGCGGCCGCGAGCGCCTGGGCGCTGGACTCCGCCACGCCCGAGGGGGAAACTCGCGGCCTATGAGCACGGGACAATTCGACCACGTCATCGGCAATACGCCCCTCTACCGCCTCGGGCGGCTCTCCCCGCGCCCGGACGTCGAGGTCTACGGCAAGCTCGAGGGCAACAACCTCGGCGGCTCCGTCAAGGACCGCGCGGCCCTCTCGATGTTCGAGGCCGCCGAGGCCGAGGGGCATCTGCAGGGTCGTAAGGTCGTGGAGCCGACGAGCGGCAACACCGGCATCGCGCTGGCCATGATTGCGGGCCTCAAGGGCGTGGACATCACACTCCTGATGCCCGAGGGCTCGACCCCCGAGCGTGTCGCGACGATGCGGGCCTATGGCGCGAAGGTCGTGCTCACGCCCCAGAGCGAGAGCATGGAGGGCGCCATCGACCGGGCGCGCGCGATGGTCGCCACGGGCGAGTACCTGATGCTCGACCAGTTCTCGAACCCGGCGAACCCGCTCGCGCACTTCAAACACACGGGCCCCGAGATATGGCGCGACACCGGCGGGCGCGTGACACACTTCGTCAGCTCCATGGGCACCACGGGCACGATCATGGGCACCTCGCGGTTCTTGAAGTCGCAGAACCCCGAGGTCGTCATCTGCGGCGTGCAGCCCGCCGAGAACGCCAAGATCCCCGGCATCCGCCGTTGGCCCCAGGCCTACATGCCCAAGATCTACGAGCCCGAGCGGGTCGACCGGATCATCGACGTCACGGAGATCGACGCACGCGACACGACCCGGGCGTTGGCGCAACACGAGGGGCTCTTCGTCGGCCTCTCCGCGGGCGGCGCCGGCTGGGCGGCCTTGCAGGTGGCCGCCGAGGCCCCGAGCGGCAGCGTCATTGTCTTCATCTGCTGCGACCGGGGCGACAAGTACCTCTCCGTCGAGGGCCTCTTCGGCTGAAACCCTCGTCGGGGTCTTACGACAGGCCCCAGCGTCGGCGCAGGGTCCACTCCAGGGTCGGCAAGAGCACGGCGATGAGCAGCAGCAAGCCGCCGGACCACATCGGCTCGTCGGTGCGGCGGTTCACGCGCGAGACCTTCGGCGCACGCCGCTCGAGGTCGGCCCACCCTTCGCGCAGCGCGTGCACGCGCCCTCCGCTCAGGGCCGCCAACGCGTCCAGCGTGTCCCGCCGGGCCTCGATCTGCCGCATCTCCACGGGGTCGGCCGAGACGACGAAGACGTCGTCGTCCGAGACCTCCACGCCGTCGAGCATGGTCCGCACGCGCACGGCGTAGGCGCCGTCTCCGGGCGGCAGCCACCGCACGACGAGCTCGCCCTGCTCGTTCGTCTCGCCGGGCTGCTGAAGCAGGACCTCCGTGCGTGTCGGGCCGACGCCCTCGGGCGCCCCGGGCGCCGCGACTGCGTCCACGTAGGACCGCCGCTCCACCTCGAGGCGGACCTGGGCGCCGTTCGCGGGCAGGTAGTCCGTGCCGAGCACACGCACCTGGAAAGTCGCCTCGACCCCCTGCGGGTAGCGGTCGCGGTCGGCCTGGACCCGCACGGGTTCCAGGGCGGGGTCCTTGATGAGCCAGCGGATCGCGTTCCCGAAGAAGCGGTAGTAGTGCCGGTTGTCGCCCCCGTCGGCGGCGGGCCCGAGGTCCCATT
>JBMOFP010000306.1:0-5012 GCA_049318805.1 Bradymonadia bacterium | reverse complement strand
CTCCAACCTGCGGATTAAGAGTCCGTTGCTCTGCCGATTGAGCTAATGGCCCGAAGGGGAATTCGGGTGCACGAGGATGGGCGGGCCGGGGGAGAACGGTGTGGGCCATGGAGGAATCGAACCTCCAACCTGCGGATTAAGAGTCCGTTGCTCTGCCGATTGAGCTAATGGCCCGAATTACAAAGAAGGAGCTGGCGCGCCCGGCAGGATTCGAACCTGCGACCACCGGATTCGAAGTCCGATGCTCTATCCAGCTGAGCTACAGGCGCACACGCACCGCGCGGGTGCGGTCCGAACCGAAGAGGAGTGGGTGGAAGACGGGGCTTGAACCCGCAACATCCGGAATCACAATCCGGCGCTCTACCATTGAGCTACATCCACCGTAAGGAAGCGCGCCTGGGTGGATTCGAACCACCGACCGACGGCTTAGAAGGCCGTTGCTCTATCCAACTGAGCTACAGGCGCTCAAAGGAGGACTCAGGTCCAGAGTGAACGGCCTCGACCGGCCCAACTGTCAAAGATCCGACACTGACTCCAGCACGCTCGAGGGTCGGGGTGAGAGGATTTGAACCTCCGACGGCCAGTACCCAAAACTGGTGCGCTACCAGGCTGCGCTACACCCCGGTAGTCTTGAGCTGGAGCGCGGGGAAGCTAGCGGGGGGATCCGGCGTCGTCAAGACAATTCAGGCGTTTCGCGCCGCCGGATCGAGGCCGCACCACGCGTTCAGGAACGGTGCGAGCCGCGCGACCGCGCGTCCGCGGTGACTCAGCGCGTTCTTGGTCGCGGCGTCGAGCTCGCCGAAGGTCGACCGGCGCCCATCGGGACCCGCCCCGACCTCCACGGGCGCGAAGAGCGCGTCGTAGCCGAAACCGTGCGCGCCGTGGTCCTCGAAAACGATCAGGCCCTCGCAGGTCCCCGTGGCGACCACGCAGCCCCGCACGACCTCGACGCCGGCCGGCAGCAGCAGCGTTGTTTCAGGGGGCAAGCCCGCGACGGCGAGCACGCAGGTGAAGCGCCCGGTGCGGGCCTCGAGCCGGGTCACCGGAGACAGCGCACGCAACAAGGCCTGGCGTCGGTCGGCGTCCGTCCCGTCGACGTATCGGGCGCTGTGGACGCCGGGGGCCCCGCCGAGAGCGTCGACGGAGAGCCCGCTGTCGTCGGCCAGGCACGGCAGCCCGGTGTGCGCGTAGCCCGCGAGCGCCTTGATGCAGGCGTTGCCGACGAAGTCCGGCGCGTCTTCGTTGGGCGGCGTCCAGGGGGCGAAGGCGTCGAGCCCCACCAGGGGGACCCCCGGCAGCAGGGCACGAAGCTCCGAGACCTTGTGGGCGTTCCCGGTGGCGACGACGAGTCGCCGCTCGGCCGTCACGGCGTGAGCCCGAGCGCGGCCCGCTGGGCCTCGAAGACCTGGGCGCAGGCGGTCTGGGCGGCGTCGAGCATCTCGTCGAGCCGGGCTCGCGGGTAGGGCCGACCTTCCGCCGTGCCCTGGACCTCGATGATGCCGTTCGTGCAGGCGACGTAGTTGAGATCGACCTCGGCCGTGCTGTCCTCGGCGTAGTCGAGGTCGACCCGGACCTCGCCCTGCACGATCCCGACGCTGATCGCCGCCACGGGCATCGCCAGAGGCGGCCTGTTCGGGAACACCGAGCGCATCGCGAGCGCCATCGCCACGTAGCTTCCGGTGATCGACGCACATCGCGTTCCGCCGTCGGCCTGGAGGACATCGCAGTCGATCCAGAAGGTGCGGGGGCCGGTCTTGTCCAGGTCGACCGCCGCGCGCAGGCTGCGCCCGATGAGCCGCTGAATCTCCGACGTGCGACCGCTCGGGCTCGGGCGCTCGCGGCGCTGCCGCTCCTGCGTGGAGCCCGGGAGCATCGAGTACTCCGCGGTGAGCCAGCCGCCGCCGCTCGACATCCGATGCGGCGGGACCTTGTCTTCGACCGTCACGGCGCACAGGACATGCGTGTTGCCCTGCCGAACGAGGACGCTGCCCGCGGCGTGCCGTTGGAGGCCGAGCTCGAAGGTCAGGGGGCGAAGGGCGTGATTCTCTCGGGCGTCGGGGCGTCGGCTCATGGGGTCTTCCTGGTCGGGAGCGAGGGCGGGGAAAGAGGCGAAGGCAGCGGCGGCAGGTCGGGGGGCAGGTCGTCCGGCGGGGCGAAGGCGCCCTCGGTCTGGGCGCTCCGTGCGGCGAGCACGAGGCGACCGAAGTCGAGCACGCCGTCGGCGATGCCCTGGGCGATACGTTCGTGACCCTCGGGGCTCGTGATGAAGAGCCCTTCTTCCTTGTGGTTGAGGAAGCCGGCCTCGACCACGACCGCCGGCATCGCCGCGCCCATGAGCACGACGAAGGGGGCCTGGAGGACACCACGATTCGGGAAGGGCGACTGTTTCGCCATTCGAAGCTGAATCGCCGCGGCGAGGCGCTCCGCGTCATGGTGGGCGCGGGTCTGCGTGAGGTCGAGCAGGATGCCGGCGACGTCGCCGTCCGGGGACTGAAGCTGCGCGGTGGTGCGCGCGCCGCCCTCGTCATTCTCGAAGCGCGCGAGGCGGCGCGACGCTTCGTCGGAGGCCTCGAGGCTCAGGAAAAACGTCTCGTGACCTACGGGGCCGGGCTTCTCCGTCGAGTTCAAGTGCACGCTGACGAAGACATCGGCGCGTCGGGCGTTGGCGAAGCGGACCCGGTCCGCGAGCGCCAGGTCGAGGTCGGTCTCACGCGTGAGGTAGACCTGCACGCCCGCCGCGCGCAGACGGGCGGCGACCTTCTGGGCGATGACGAGGGTGTGGTCCTTCTCGAAGCCGGCGCCGCGGGCTCGGGCCGGGGCCCCCTGGTTCGTACCGCCGTGCCCCGGGTCGAGCACCACGACACGCAGGCCCGGGCTGGCCGCCCAGGCCATGGAGCCGAGGGCACCCACCAGGAAGGGCGCGCAGACCATCGAGAGGAAGGCACGAAGCACGGTGGCGGGCTTATCACAAATGCGGCGGGTGCACCGAGGGAGCCGACAGTCGGACTTGAACCGACGACCTGCGCTTTACGAAAGCGCTGCTCTACCGGCTGAGCTATGTCGGCAAGGGGCACCCGCCGCGGCGGCGGAATTTGGGTCAGGCTTTCGGGTGCGGTCAAGCAAAAACGGCGCGTGACCTGAACGTGGCCGCGGGGCCATACTCGCGGTGATGAGCCAGAGCACCCGGGGGAGTGGGCTGGGCTCGACGCTTCGACGCGTCGTTGCCCTGGGCGTGGTCGCGTGGGCGATCGCCGCGTGCGCGTCCGCGGACCGGTCCGACGGCTGCAGCCGGGACACCGAGTGCCCGCGCGGCCAGGTCTGCCGCAGCCAGGTGTGTGTCCCGCCTTCCCGGGACAGCGGGATCGACGTGCCGCCCGAGGCCGACAGTGAAGGTCTGGGGGGCGGCATCGCGGTCGAGGATGCCGAACCCGCGGGGGACGCGCCCCTGGGCGGCACGGTGGGCGGCGCGGACGCGGCCGCATCGGACGCGACGCCGAGCGGGGGCGGGGATGCACGCCCCGGGGACGCGGTCGTGGACGACGCCGCGGAACCCGACGCCGCCGTGTCCTGCGCCGTGGGAGAGGTTCGGCCTTGCGGGGTCACGCAGGGCCGCTGCCGCGCCGGACGCCAGCGCTGCCTCGCGGACTCGACGTACGGACCGTGCGAGGGCGAGGTCGGCCCCGCCGAAGAGGTCTGCAACGGCGCCGACGACGACTGCAACGGCGTGACGGACGACGGCTTCGAGGTGGGCGGCGCCTGTGAGGGCGTCGGCGAGTGTGGGGTCGGCGTCGTCGAGTGCCGCAACGACCGGCTCACACGCTGCTCGACGGATCCCGGCGGCAGCCGTGCCGGCAACGCGGCCGAGTCCTGTGACGGTTCGGACGAGGACTGTGACGGCCGCGTGGACGAGGACTTCATGGTCGGTCGGGCCTGCGCCGGACGCTGCGGCGACGGTCGCCTGGAGTGCGCCGCGGCGCGCGACCTGGTGTGCTCGACGGACCCGGGGGGCTCGGCGTTCCTGGTCGCGGACGAGCTCTGCAACGGCGAGGACGACGACTGCGACGGTCGGGTCGACGAGGCCTTCCCGCTCGGCACGCCGTGCGAGGGCGTGGGCGCGTGCGGCGCGGGTGTGGGCGCGTGCGGCCCCGGTGGCGAGGGTCTCTGCAGCACGGAGCCGGGCGGCCCCGACGACGCGTCGACCCCGGAGCTCTGCAACGGCCAGGACGATGACTGCGACGGGACCTCCGACGAGGACTTCGAGGTCGGGGTGGCCTGCGATGGTGTCGGGGCGTGCGGCGCCGGGCGGACGGAGTGCGCCGCCGACGGCCGCCTGGTGTGCTCGACCGACCCCGGCGGCTCGATGGCGGGCGGGCGGGCCGAGGTCTGCAACGCCGCCGACGACGATTGCGATGGTCAGGTCGACGAGGGCCTCGGGCTCGGCACGCCGTGCCCGGCGGTGGGGGCCTGCGCGGCCGGCGCGCTCGAGTGCGCGGCCGACGGGCGCGCGGTGTGCAGCACGGGCCCCGGGGGCTCCAGGGACCAGAGCACGCCGGAGGCCTGCGACGGCGTCGACGAGGACTGCGACGGTCGGGCCGACGAGGACTTCCGCCTCGGCGGGCCCTGCGACGGGCTGGGGGCGTGCGGGCCCGGCGTGAACGAGTGCGGGGTCGGCGGCCTCGCCCGCTGCAGCACGGACGCCGGCGGCTCCGCCGACGACACGTCCCCTGAGGCCTGCAACGGGCTGGACGATGATTGTGACGGGGTCGTCGACGACGGCGGCGCGTGCGGGGGAGATACCTGTCTGACGGCGCCGGGCCTGCCGTTCAATGAGGCGCTGGTGGGGAACACCGCACCGCTCGCGGACGACTACCCGCGCAGTGTGTGTCTCGCGGCCTCCCAGGGACCCGACCAGGTCTTCCGCATCGATCCGCTCGCCGCCGGGCGCTTCGTCGTCGGTGTCGCGCCGCTCATGGCCGGCATGGACCCGCTCTTCTGGGTCAACGCCAACTGCG
>JBMOFP010000305.1:0-5015 GCA_049318805.1 Bradymonadia bacterium | reverse complement strand
TTCGGCGGAGCGGGGCTGAAAAAGTCCAAGGACGGACTTTTTCAGCGTCCTGCTCGACCGTCACTCCGCGAGCACGTCGGGCGCGGCCGCGTCGACCACGATCCCGACGCTGAACGTGTCGAGGGTCTCCTCGAACCGGATGTTGAGGGGGTCGCGCCCGCGGTGGACGGACACGAACGGTCCGATGCCAAGCCCGCTGCCGTCGCGCGGCACGAACGCCGCATCGGGCCAGAGGTCGCCGAAGGCGCCGCTCGCCGAGGGGAAGTGGGGGGGCGCGCGCCGTCACCCGCAGCCGGGCGTCGAGCACGAAGAGAGCGATCACGGGGAGGGTGCGGCGGTAGCCGTCGAGGAGGAGGGTGTCGGCCTCGGCGGTGAAGCGCGCGACGACCGCGCCGTACCGCGCTCGCATGGGCGGGTCCATGCAGCCCGAGAACCGGTAGGGGACGTGCCACTCGACCCCGGCGCCGATGGACGCCGACGCGCGCGGCTTCCCGCCCGCCGGGCCGAAGCGCATCCACTTCCCGTTCGCGTTCAGGGCCGCGTAGTTCGCGGTGAAGCTGGCGTCCACCGTGTTGAGCGCGGCCGAGGGCGGGTCGGTCTCCGCGATGCAGTCGAAGCCGGAGAAGCCGGTGCCGCGCAGACGCTGCCCGCCGCGCAGGCGCTGCCCGCCGCGCGGGTGCACCGGCACGGGCCGCGGGACGTGCTCACGGTGTGAACGGACGACGCGGCGGATGTGAACGCGGATTCACGCCGCCGCCCACAAAGCGCGGCGCCGCGAGGCGACGACGCGCCCGCGACCCGTGGCACGCGCGTTGCGAACAGGCGAAGGCGTCCGCCACACGAAAGGACGCCGACGATGAAGACACTCTCTCTCTGGTGCCTGACCGCCCCGCTCGCGCTGACGTTGACCGCCTGCCCTCCCGTGAAGCCCTTGGGCTGCGCGCCGAACGAAGACTTCTCAGACGCCGGCGGCTGGGCCGAGCCGGTCGCGCCGCCCGAGCCGGCGCCTGTCGCGCCGCTGAGCTGCCAGGGCGACTTCGACTGCCTGCCTGGGTGCGTATGTGAGCAGGGCGTGTGCTTCGAGTCCCAGCGCTGCTTCGACAGCCGCGACTGCTTCGGCGGCGACGCCTGCGTCGACGGCACCTGCCGCGCGGCCTGCTTCTCCAATGACGACTGCGGCCTCGGCGCCGCGTGCACCGACAGCCGCTGCGCCCCCGCGCCCGACCCCTATGTGTGCCCCGAGGGCTGCCCCGACGGCGCCGCCTGCGAGTCGGGCGAGTGCGTGGACCCCGAGCCGCCGCCCGCGCCGTTGCCGCCGCCCGCGCCGTTGCCGCCGCCCTCGGCGAGCCCGGTCTGCGTGACCGACTGCGACTGCGGCCTGGGCCGCGCCTGCGAGAGCGGTGAGTGCCGCGCGCTCTGCGAGGCCGACTGCGACTGCCCGATCGGCACGGCGTGCGACGGCGGCGTGTGTCGGCCAGTGCCGAACGCGCCCGTCGAGTGCCAGCGCTCGAGCGACTGCGACGCCGGCGTGTGTGTCGACGGCACATGCCGCGCGCGGTGCGTGGTGGCGGACGAATGCGGCGCCGCCGAGGTGTGCGAGCGTGGCCTGTGCGCGCCCGACCTGGCGCCGCGGCCCCAGTGTGTGCGCAGCGCCGAGTGCCCCGACGACCTGACGTGCGTCGACGGCCACTGCCGCGCCGAGTGCGACGCGGACGCCCACTGCGGCGCCGGCGGCGCCTGTCAGGACGGCTTCTGCCTGTCCGCCGCCGAGGTCTCACCCGCCTGTGTCTTCGACGTCGACTGCCCAGCGGGCCGCGTGTGCCGGAACGCGGCGTGTGTCATGCCGTGAGGCGCATTTTGGTGAGCGGCGCGTGCAGGGTCGTGGGCGTTCGCAGGACGCTGAAAAAGTCCGTCCTCGCGGCCAGCGCCCCGAGGGCGCACTTCAGCTGGGCCGCGACATCGCCGCGACCCTGAAGCCCTATGCTGCCGTCGTGGGACGCGGCCTTCGCGAGGAGCGCCTCTAAGCGCTGCGGCGAGAGGCGGGACTTGAACTCGACGATCTCGGTCTCAGAGTCCATGCCACCGACGCCTTGGAAGTTGGGAGTGTTTCGGATGGTCGACATGACTTGGACCTTCGCAGCATCCATTCGGCTGTTTCCGAAGCATGCCGAGCTCGCGCGCGCTGACGCGCTGAGGGGACCGCGACTTATTCGGAACTCACGCGCCTGAGCCCTTGGCGCGGCGGTGCTTCACGCGGTTGTCGCCGATCCCGTCCACGACGATCGGCGGCGTGAGTCCGTCGTAGAGGCCGTTGTGCAGCCGCGGGCCGCGCGTCAGCGGACCGAAATCACCCGCGGACCCGAGTGCGCCCTCGACGTCGGACTTCGCGTCCGCGGAGAGCGCGTCGAAGCGCGCCTGCACCTGCTCGAACGCCCATGCGCGGTAGTGGTGCGTGGAGAACGTCGAGTCGACGCCGCGCAGCGAGACGACGAACGACTTGTCCCGCGCGACCGACGCATGTGCGGTGGCCGCGCCGAGGGGAACCCAGGTCGAGGCCACGAGAGAGAGCAGCTTCGAGAGCGCGCGCACGGCGTCTTCGAACGGCAGAAACGCGCCGAACTCGGATCTGCCGACGGCACCGCGCGCGTCGCCGAGCTCCGTCAAGACGTCGAGCCAGTTGCACGTGCGCGGCCCGTGGACCTCCATCAGACGCATCGAGAACGGGTCCGCGTAGAGATGGGCGAAGAGGTGCCCGTACAGGGCGAAGTCCGCGATGGACGGCCGATCGCCGAAGAGAAACGCGTGGTGCACGAAGTGCGCGTCGAGCGTCGTGAGCAGCTCGACGAGCTGCGCGTCGAGGTCCGCCCGCGAGCGCGCGTCGAAGCCGAGGTGCGCGTCGAACCCGCTCTGCCGCGCGAGCACGCCTGGCGCGAGCTGCTGCGGCTGCGCGCCGGGAACGCCGTGAGACATGTGCCGCGCGATGCGGTGGCTCAGCGTCTCGCGAGAGAGCTCGTTGCCCCAGCGGTAGTGCATCGAGAAGCGCGGCAGGTACTCGTCGGCGAAGTCCTCGATCACCCAGTGCAAGAGCGCCGTGCGCGGATCTTCGGGCAAGCACGCAGGCTCCGGGTGCCGCGCCTCGAGCCACTCGAGGATCGGCGTCGAGTCCTGCAGCACCGCGCCATCCGGCGCGAGCACCACGGGCAAGATGGGAAACCCGACGAGCTTCGGGATGCGGTCCATGTACGAGACGAAACTCGTGCGCAGCCGGCGGTACGGGATGCCCTTGTGGTGCAGGTAGACGCGCACCTTCGCCGAGTACGGCGAGGTCCCGTCCTCGTACATCCGGTACCCGGTCTCGCCGGGACGGAGGGCCTCCTGATCGTTCAGCTCGGGCTCCTGCGCTTCGGAGTGAGTCATCGTGCGCCGAGGATACCTGCAGAGCGCTCGCGCCGGTACGGATCTTCTGAAGAGAGCGAGTCCGCGCGAGGCGACGCATTGGCGAGGCGCTGAGGTCCGTCCGGGGTCTGAGAGCGCGGCCTACATACAGATCGGAGCCGGTCCAGGGGGGACCTCTGGCTCACCACTGACAACCACGTCCCCTGGAACCGGCCGTACTCCGAAGGCTTCGGCTTCGAGATCGTGCCCGACGCGCGGTGCGGGCTGGAGATGCGGGTGATCCTCGACGCTCAGCGCGCCGCATTGCCCGCACCGATGGAGCGGGTCGCCCTGCGGCGCATCGTTGGCCGGATTCCCTGAGAGGGTCGACCGGTAACGTCGGCGTCCTGTCCCCGTACTGCTGCTCATGAGACTTCCCAACCCGCTGCGTGTTCTGTTGGGCCTGGCGCTCGTGACGACCTACGGCGATGCGGTCGCGGCGAACGGTCCGCTCGTGGCCGGGCCGGGTGTGCCGGGGGCCGTGGTCGTCGTCGAGCTCTACACCTCGGAGGGGTGCTCGAGCTGTCCGCCCGCCGACGACGTGCTCGCCGCGGTGCAAGCCCAGGCGCAATCGGCCGGCGCAACGGTGCTCACCGCCGGCTTTCACGTGGACTACTGGGACCGTATCGGATGGAAGGACCCTTACTCCGACGCGGCGTTCACCGACCGGCAGGCGCTGCGGGGCGGCGACCGGCTTTACACACCGCAGATGGTCGTGAACGGAGACGTGAGCTTCGTCGGCTCCGACGCTGACAAAGCGCGCGACGCCTTGGCCGTCGCGCTCAAGAGACCGGCGTCGGTTCAACCTCGGCTCGAGGTGCGTCGAACCGGGGCGAACCTGACGGTCGACGTGCGGCTCGACGCCATTCCAAGCTCGAGCCGTACGTCGAGAGCGTTTTGCGGTGGGCCCGGACCGGGCAGCCCTTTGGCAACCTGGCCCTCGCGGCGATCGAAAACCCTACGGCCGAGTGCGACGCCGACGGATTGACGCAGCTTACGCCGCAAAGCGGCGAGGTCGTGTTCCGCCTCGACGCGACGCTCGGCAAGGCGAGCGACCCGCCGGTCACCGACCTGGTCGTCTCCATCGCGCGGTCGACCGTCGTCGACTCGAACCTCCAGGCCTGCTTGCTGGCTGCGCTTCGCCGCAGCGCACCCTCGTTGCCGAGCCATAAGAACAAGAAGAGCAAGGCGCGGCGCCACCGCTTCGAGCTGGCCTTCGAGGTGCGCGCCGCGCAGCCGGTCGAGCCATGGCTCGGTTTTGGACGGCATTTGGAGAAGGCGATCGCGCTCTATGAAACGATCGCCCTGGACGCACCCGACGATCCGGTGCCCGCGCTCGGGCTCGGGTGGTGCGAGGCGCAGCGGGGTGGTCGGCCGGCGGCGCTCAAGGCCTATCGCAGGGCGTTCGAGCTGGCCTGGGAGAAGGAGCAGAAGCTGCTGAACCGGGGGCTCGGCCAGGTCCTCGTTGCCGAGGAGGCGGCGCGCGCGCTCATCACGCTGCTGGATCCCAAGGCCGACGAGGCGGAGATCGACCAACTGAGCGGGGCGGCGCGGCAAATGGGCGGCCTCATCCGGCCGGT
>JBMOFP010000304.1:0-5026 GCA_049318805.1 Bradymonadia bacterium | reverse complement strand
CTAGGGCGAGGCGGGTCCGAGGGTGGCGTCGAGCATGTCGCGCACCTCGGCATGCAGCGAGTCCCACACGACGAAGACCTTGCGCATCGACATCCCGACCCTCCGCGGCATCTCGCCCGACGGACGGTGCCGCATCGAACCCGCGCGAACAAGCGGACACGTCCAGCGTGGCGGACCCTCTCAGGCCGCGAACGGATTGAAAGTCGCGGCGGCGGTGGGTTCGAAGTGCCTGGTGTTGCGGGTGGCGATGGTCAGGCCGTGTTCCAGCGCGGTGGCGGCGATGAGGACGTCGGCGTTCCCGTGCCCGAGCAGGTGGGTGAGAATGCCCCACCGCCGCGCGATCGGCGCATCGACGGGAAGTATGCGGTCGCCGTAGTCGGCGATGAGCGCCTCCAGC
Organism: Bradymonadia bacterium; assembly: GCA_049318805.1. Taxonomy (GTDB): domain Bacteria; phylum Myxococcota_A; class Bradymonadia; order UBA7976; family UBA1532; genus CANLBD01. The sequence goes on along the minus strand of JBMOFP010000304.1, from coordinate 4,629 downwards.
CAGGTCGTCAGCTTGTCCGCGAACTCGGGACGCGTGGGTCGAACCTTGACGATCCCGCGCTCAATCTCGCCCAGCGTGATCGCGCTGATGAACACCTCGGACGAAACACGGCACGAGAGCCACGTCACGACACGGCGTTCGGGCCGCTCCTTCGAGAGTTCGGACAGGACGTTGGTGTCCAGCAGGAACATCAGAAGTCGACGTCCCGAGGTTCGGCCTCGAGGCGCTCGAGTTTAAGGTCCCCTTTCGGCATCGCGAGCAGGCGCTCGATGAACGTCGGCCTGGACTGCGCCTCAATCTCTTGCAGCCGGGCCAGCTCAGCGCAGGAGATGACAGCAACCACAGGCTTTCCGTGGCGCGTGACCACCTGGGGAGGTCCGGTGATCGCAGCGTCGACCACCGCGCTGAACTTGTTCTTCGCGTCCTGGAGGGGCCACGCGGGGGCGGACATCGGCCGTTCTCCATCTAGAATTTCTAGCCAGATACATTGGCCAGATCGTAGACAGAAATCAAGCGCGCGGCGGGCCGTTGCGGTGCCGAATGGGGACCGCCCGCAGAGGGTCGTCCGCGCGGAGTCGCAGGGACTCTGCCATGCGTGCGGTGCCGGGTGGCTGGAAGCCCGATGCTCGGCGACCCCCTCACCCGCCGCGGTCGACCCTGGGACGCCACTCACGCTCGGCCGCGCGCCGCACATACGCCAGGCGCTCGGCGGGCGTCGGGTAACGTGTGACGAACCAACGAATCAACGCGCGCTTCTCGGCCCATTCTTCGTCGCTCACGGGCAGCGCCATCGCGGCCGCGAACTCTTCGGCCGTGAGCGGTCGCTCGGCCAAGGCCGCGATCTTGCGTCGAATCTCGTCGGTCACTCGCCGAGCTCCCGCCTGAGCGCTTCCAACAAACGGAGGTCTTCGAGGTCCTTCGCCCGCACGGCGAAGCGCTTGGTCGAGATGAGGTCGGAGACAGTCGGCACGGCGATGACCGCGCCCGCGGTGACCTCGAAGCGGTGCGCGCGGGCGTACAGTTCATCGAACCGGACGGGTGTCCCGTCAACCGTCGAGACCTGTCGAGCCACGAGGACGTCGACGCGCTCGCTGTTCTCGAGCACATACCGACCGACGGACCGCGCCGCCTCGGCCGTTCGATTCGGGACGAGGTCGAACTGCGCGACGGCCTCGTTGAAGGTCTCGATGTCGTCGGGATGCAGCCAGAAGTCGTAGTCGTAGGTGCCCATCGGGGTGCCGAGCGCGGCCATGGCCCGGCGTCCGATCAAGAGCGCCCTGGCCGCGGAGCGCGCGATGGCGGCGTAGAAGGCGGTCTCCTCGAAGGGTGAGGCTTGCACGTGGGTCAGTGTGGGGGTGATCTTTACGGCCGACAACTCGGAACCGCGAGGGCCGCGAGGTCGATCCGGCCACATGCCGAAACCTCGCTGTCGCGCGCATCTCCGTAGGAGCCCGCATGTCCCCTCCGCGTCCGCGACTCCCCCACCACCACGCCCTCTTGACCGCTCGCCACGACCGCATCGTTTTGTGCGCCGTCGCGCTGTCGATGGCCCTCGCCGCGTGCGGCGACGACTCGTCCACCGAGACCCCGCCTCAGGACGCCGCCGCGCCCGCACCGGACGCCGCACCCAGCCCTCCGCCCGACGCCTCACCCAGCCCCCCGCAGGACGCCGCGCCGCCCACTCTCCCGTCGCCCGACGCGGCCCCGGCGATGCTGCGTTTCACGGCGCCGGGCGCGTCCGTGCAGCTCTTTCTGCCGCAACGGGTGGAGTGGGTGGCGTCGCCCACGGACACGACCTACGACATTCGCCTGGTCGACGCCGACACCGACGAGGTGCTCGCAGCCGAGTCCGGCCTGGCGGAGAACGGCTGGCTGCCGCCCCGCTCCGTCGCGGGTCGCCGCGCTCGCCTCGAGGTCACGGCGCAGCCGAGCGGCGCATCCGGCACGCTCGACTTCGCGGTGCGGGTGCTGGCGGCGGAGCCCGACCTGGTCGCGCCCCAAACCATCTGCGGCGACGCGGAGGGCATCGGGAGTCGCATCGCCTACGGGCTCACGGTGCTGGGCGGCAAGGTCTTCACGGGCTGGAACGCCGACGCGGCGGGCGTGTGCCGCTCCGACGCGGCGACGCTCGCGCACGAGGGTGTCTTCGGCAACGACCGCCCGACCTTTCGCACCTTCGGTGTGACCAAGGACGCGGCGAACGACCGCGTCTACGCGGCGGCGTTCCCCTTCCTGGTGCAGTGCGACGATCCGCTGGACCGTGTGCTGGTGTTGGACGCGCCGACCTCGGCGGAGCCACGTGTGTCGCGGCTCGAGACCGGCATGGAGTCGCCCTACGCGATGACGCTGGCGCGCGGCACGCTGCACCAGAGCGCGCTGTTCACGCAGTCCTGCTACCGCGCGAACCTGATCTGCTCCGACGACGGCAGTTGCCCGAACGGCTTCTCGTCTTACCTGGCCTACGACGTGGAGGCAGACCGCGAGGTCGTGAACGACCCGGGGAACTGGGGCACGGCGGCGATCACGGCCGACGCCGACCGCGTCTACCGGGGCACGGTGATGCAGCACGCGGTGTACGTGCACGACGCGTCGACGGGCGCGCTCCTCGCCACCACGCCGCTCGAAGGGCCCGGCGAGGCGCGCGGCTTGCTGCGCCTGGACGACGGCCCGCATCGTTTTCTCGTCGAGACGAGCAACGACAATCATCTGCGCGTCTACGCGCTCGAGGGGGAGAGCTTCATGCTTCTGCAAGACCTGGTGCTGAGCGACAGCTATTGGCAGGGCGACTTCGATGGGGAGCACTTCTACTGGCCGGCGCAGAACACACGTCGCGTGGTGCGCCACGGGTTGAAGCCATGAGCGCTCGCAACGACCGCATCGTGCTGTGGGGGTTGGCCGCGAGCATGGTCTTCGCGGCCTGCGGGGCCGATGAGGCGCTGCCGGACTCGACCTCCGAGGACGCCGAGCCGACGGCCGACGCCACGCTCCCGCCCCCCGAGGACGCCCTGCCCCCGCCCCCGCCCCCACCGGACGCCGCGCCGGCGATCGACGCCGAGCCGCAGCCGCCCGACGCCGAGGTCCCCGTCGCGCCACCCGCGCTGGTGGAGGCCGCGGCGGCCGTGCGCGCGGCCTTCGCCCCCTGGGTCGAGGCGGGCTGGGTGCCGGCGGGCTCCGTGGCGCTGGTGCACGGGGAGTTCGTGGAGTACCTGAACTTCGGCGAGGTCTCGTCGGCGCGCCCCGAGCCGCCCACGGAGGACGCGCTGTATGCCATCGGCTCCATCAGCAAGACGCTCACTGGCCTGCTGCTGGCCGAGGCGGTGGAGCGCGGGGCACTCTCGCTGGACACACCCCTCCAAAGCCTGCTGCCGGACGGCGTGACGTCCCCGATCTACGGGGACAAAGAGATCGTGCTCCGACACCTCACGACCCACACCTCGGCCCTGCCCCGCGACGCCCGCGACCCGACGGACATGAACGCCTTCTTCTACGAGACGTTCTCCCTCGAGGATCTGTGGGCCTGGCTGAATGGGGTCGAGCTGACACGCGCCCCGGGCGCCCAGGTCGAGTACAGCAACATGGCGGTCGCGGTTCTGGGGCAAGCGCTCGCGCACGAGGCCGAGGCCGACTTCCCAAGCCTGCTGGTGGACCGCGTGACGGGGCCGCTCGGCCTCGAAAGCACGTTTCTGCCGCTCGATCCCGACCGCGCCGACCGCTTCGTCCCGGGGCGCAGCGACGAGGTCGAGGTCGAGTACATGGAGCTGAGCGCGGCCGGGCCCGCGGGCGCGATCGTCTCGTCGATCCGCGACATGGCGCGCTACATCCAGATTCAGACGGGGGTGCTCGAGACCCCGCTCTCCGAAGCCGTCACCCGCTCCCAGTCTCCGCTGCAGGCGGCCGGAGAGAACCAGCACGTGGGCTACAACTGGTTCATGCAGGACGAGCCGCACATCGTTTTCCACGACGGCGCGGTGGTCGGCCACACGGCCTATCTGCTCTTTCAGCCGGAGACGGACCTCGGGGTCGTGTTCCTGAACGCGTCGAGCAACTACGCGGTCTACCCCCTCGGCAACTACGCGCTCGCGACGCTCCTGCAAGCAGCGGCCGAGGCACCGGAGCCCCCGCCCGAGGTGACGCTGCCGCCGGAGAGTCTGGACGCGTACGTGGGCCGCTACGTCCTCGGGCTGAACGTCGCGACCTTCGTGGTGACCCGCGCCGACGACCGCCTCTACTTTCGGGTCGAGGGGCAGCAGGACGCGCTGCTCTATGCGGAGGGCGACGATGCCTTCCACCTGCGCGTCGTGCCCGCAGGGGTGGCCTTTCAGCGCGACGCGGACGGACGTGTGATGCGCTGTATCCTGCGCCAGAACGGCGCCGCGAACCGCGCGAACCGCGTCGAGGACTGAGGGCGCGCGCGCGCCGCGCGACGTTCCCGCGACGAACCTGCGACAGGGCCGCGTCGCTTGTGGTGAAGTGGACGCATGCGCACACGATCCTACGGCGAACTGGTCTTCATGCTCCTCGGACTCTCGCTCGCGGCCTGCGCGGCGGACGACGGCGGCGGCTCGGGCGACGATGCGGAGCCCCCCGCGCCCCGGCGAGACGGCGGCGGCCTGCTGGGCGATCTGGGCG
>JBMOFP010000303.1:0-5040 GCA_049318805.1 Bradymonadia bacterium | reverse complement strand
CCACGGCCGCGTGGGTCTTCGGCCTCATCGCGGACGGCGGCTACGCGGACCACGTCGAGGGCCCTGAGTCCGCCTTCTACCGGGTGCCCGACACCCTGGACGCGGGCTCGGCGGCGACGCTCCACTGCACCTTCGGTACCTCGTGGCGCAGCCTCGTCACGGTCGGTCAGGTGCAGGCGGGTGAGTCAGTGCTCGTGACGGGCGCCAACGGGGGCGTGGGCCTGGCCGGCGTTCAGATCGCGGCGCGGGCCGGCGCGCGGGTGACGGCGGTCGTACGCCGCCCGGGCTTCGAGGACGCGCTCGAGCGCGCGGGCGCGGCCCGAGTGGTCGTGGACCCCGATGCGAAGTTCCATCGCACGTTGCATGGCTTCGACCTCGCCTACGAGTGTGTGGGCGCGGCGACCTTCGCGGCGTCCCTGCGGTGTGTGAAACAGGGCGGTCGCCTCGTCGTCGTCGGCAACATCGAGGACGCCCGCGTGCCCTTGAACCTGGGGCAGCTCATCGTCTTCGGCCAACGCATCATCGGCCCCGGCGGCGCCACGCGCCGTGACATGGAGGCGCTCCTGGCCGCGCATGCGGAGCGACCCTTCGACTTCCCGGAAACCCTCACGCTCCCGCTCGCCGAAGCCGAGGCGGCGCACACGCGCCTGCGGCAAGGCGGCCTCGTCGGACGGATGGTCTTGAAGCCATGAGTGAAACACACGCGGGTTTTGCCCGTGGATGGTTCGTCGTCGCGCTCTCCGGCGAGCTCGGAGCCGAGCAAGTCAAGCCGCTGCGCTACTTCGGGCGCGACCTGGTCGCCTATCGCGGCGCCGACGGCGAGGTGCGGGTGCTGGACGCGCACTGTCCGCACCTGGGCGCGCACCTGGGCATCGGCGGGCGCGTGGTGGGGGAGACGATCGAGTGTCCGTTTCACGCCTGGCGCTTCGATGGCCAGGGCCTGTGCGCCGGCATCCCCTACGCCCAGAAGATCCCCCCGAAGGCGCGGGTCGGGAGCTGGCCCGTGCGCGAGCGCAACGGCCTCGTCTTTGTGTTTCACGCGCGCGGCGGCGGGCCACCGGACTACGAAATCCCGGTGCTCGCGGAGTATGGGGATCCCGCGTGGCTCCCCTGGAGCACGAAGTGCCTGACCGTGCGCACGCAGCCCCGCGAGATCGTCGAGAACGTGGCCGACAAGGCGCACTTCCCGCCCGTGCATCGGACCGAGGTCGAGCTCTTCGAGAACACCTTCGATGCGGTCCGCGCGGTCCAGCACACGATCGGGGTCGCGCACCCGGTCGGCGGCGGCGAGGACCGCTTCGACCTCACGGCGACCTACTACGGGCCCGCCTATCAGATCACGGTGATGGACGGCGTTCTGAACAGTCGGCTCCTGCTCGCCCACACCCCCATCGACGCCGAGAGCCTGCATCTGCGCTTCGGTGTCATGCTTCGGCACGTGGGGGGCAACCCGGCGCGGACCGAGAAGTTCGCCGCGGGCTACATCTCGAACCTACAGCGGGGCTTCGAAGAGGACATCGCGCTGTGGGAGAACAAGAAGTGGCGCGACAGACCCGTGCTGTGTGATGGGGACGGTCCCATCGGCAAGCTGCGCAAGTGGTATCGAGCGTTCTACGAGGACGCCCCGGAGGAGCAGGCATGAAACGATTCGAAGGGCGGACCATCGTCGTCACGGGCGCGGCCTCGGGCATCGGGCGCGCATCGGCCGAGCGCATCGCCGATGAAGGTGGCTTCATCTGGGCGGTGGACCGCAACGCCGACGGCCTCGCGGAGACGGTCGAGTCCATTCACAAGGCTGGGGGAGAGGCCACGGCGCATGTGTGCGACCTGGGAGACGCCGCCCAGATCGCGGCCACCGTCGCGGCCGTCATCGAGCAGCGCGGCACACTCCACGCCCTGTGCAACGTGGCCGGCATCCTGCGGGCCGACCACAGCCACGAGATCAAGCTCGAGGCGTGGGAGACCGTGCTGCGGGTGAACCTGACCGGCACCTTCCTGATGTGTCAGGCGGCGATCCCCCATCTGTTGAAGACCAAGGGCGCGATCGTGAACACCTCATCGTCCGCAGCGCTGGGCGGGCACCCGTGGATGACTGCGTACGCGGCGTCCAAGGGCGGCATCTTGTCGATGACACGCTCCCTCGCGTGTGAGTACGGGCCGCAAGGGCTGCGTGTGAACACGGTCGTGCCGGGTGCCATCATCACACCCATCCACGGCGGCTTCCGCATGCCCAAGGGCGCGGATCCGGAGCTGATTCGCCGCATCATCCCGACCGTGCCCTACGGCCAGCCCGAGCAGGTCGCCGGCGCCATCGCGTTCTTCGCCTCCGACGATGCGAACTACTGCAACGGCTCGGAGCTCCGCGTCGACGGCGGCATGATGTCCTGACCGGTCAGGCCGGGGGCCAGGGCATGCTGTAGAACTGCCGGGCCCACTTGCGGTACGGCCCGATGGGACCGTCCCCATCGCAGAGCAGCGGCGGGTTCACGTAGGCCTTGTTCTCCCAGATCGGGATGTCCGCGCCCACCTGGCGCTCGATCTCGGCCACATAGCGCTCGCCCACCACGTTGGTCACGTCGTCGTTCGGGCCCTTGCGCACCGTGAACGTGAAGCGTGTGTCCACGTACTCGTCGTCGATGGCCGTCACCGAGCTGATGAGCAGAGTCTCGACGATGCCCGTGAAGCGCGTCAGCGTGAAGCCGAAGCCGAAACACTGCACATGGATCTGGCCCTCGAGGATGGTGCCGAAGGCCTTCTGTTTTGTGGTCGAGTGCACCTCGAAGAGATGGCCCTTCGTCTCTGCATGACTGACCGGCTGGTCCTGAGTCTTGTGCAAATACAGGAAGTGCGCCGAGTCCACGGAGTTCTCGGCCATCTCCTGGTTGTGGGTGCGGATCCTCCAGCGGCGGGTCTCGTACTTCGTCCAGGCTTCGTCGCCGTGTTCGGTGACGACCGGCACCTCCCAGGTGGGGGGGCCGCCGGCGCCGTGATGCCACACCATGATGAGGCCGTTGACCTCGCGCACATGCCACGGCGCGAGGTTCGCCTTGGGCGGGATTTTGCCCGCGTAGGGGATGTGCGCGCACTTGCCGTCGCCCGTGAAACGCCAAGCGTGGAACGGACACTCGATCTCGTCCCCCGCGACGCGCCCGCCATGGCCCAGGTGCGCGCCCAGGTGCGGGCAGTGGGCGTCGAGCACGTGGACCGCGCCGCCCTCGCCCCGATACATGACCAGGTCGCGGCCGAAGTACTTCAGCGGCACCACCGCGCCGGGCGCGAGCTCCTGAGAGTATCCCACCTGGAACCAGCCATCGGGGAAGGGCGGGAAGGGGTATCTGTAGGCTTGGGCGCGAGCGGTCATGGGGCCTTCTCCGGGGTCTCGAGCGCGCGGAGGAGCAGCGCGGCGGCTCGGCGGATGTGTTCGTTGACCGTGGACTCTTCGTGCATGCCGCCGGCCCAACCGACGAGCCAAGAGAACCACACCTGCTGCAGGATCGACGCGGGCAGCCACTCGGGGCGCGCCTCGAGGGTCTCGGCCGGCGTATTCGGATCGTCGGGCTCGCCTCGCCACGCGGCCGCGGTGAGCCGAATGAAGAGCCGGTGGAACTGCTCGACGCGGCCGGCGACATCGGAGTCGGTGGTCGCGAGCGCCCGAATCAGCGCGCGGCTCAAGTTCGGGCGACGAATGAGACCGTGCGTGACGAAGCGGAAGAACTCGACGACCCGCGCCACCGGGTCGGCCCCCGGCATGCCCCGGCGCCGCAGGCGGACCTGCAGGTTCTCGGACTCGTGCTCCAGCGCCGCGATGAGGATGTCCTCTTTGCTCTGGAAGCGTCGGTAGACGGTCGCCAGCGCCACCTCGGCCTGCTGCGCGACATCTCTCAAACGAACGGCGTGGTAGCCATCGCGTTCGGCCAGCTCGATGGCGCTCTTGACGATTCGTTGCGCTCGGACGTCCATGGGCAAAAAGTTAGAACACGTTTCACTTCGTGTGTAAAGGGGCCTTGTCCCGTGCGGATTTCCGATTTACAAACCGCGTCATGAGCGAACGCAACGAACACCTGCTCGTCGACCGAACCGGCCCGGACGGCTCGGTCCTTCTGCTGACCATGAACCGTCCCGAGGCGCGCAATGCGTTCAGTCTCGAGATGCTCGCCGGCATGGCAGATGCGTGGCACATGCTCGACACGGACGACACACTCCGTGTCGCGGTCCTGACGGGCGGCGAGAAGACCTTCAGCTCGGGCGCCGACCTGAAGATGATGCACGGCGACCAGTCCGCCAACCCCATCATGCAGCGCTTCAAGGACGACCCGGACCTGCACTGGCGCGCGATGATGCGCAACGTGCGGCCGAAGAAGCCGGTCATCGCGGCGGTCGAGGGCATCGCGTTCGGCGGCGGCACCGAGGTGCTCCAGGGCACCGACATCCGGGTCGCCGGTCGAAGCGCGAAGTTCGCGCTGACGGAGGTGTGTTGGGGTCTGTTCCCGATGGGTGGGTCCACGGTGCGTCTGCGCCGCCAGATCCCCTTCGCGAAGGCGATGGACATGCTGCTCACGGGGCGCATCGTGAGCGCGGTCGAGGCGGAGCAGTGGGGGCTCATCTCGCGGGTGGTGGACGACGGGCAGGCGGTGACTGAGGCGTTGGCCGTCGCGGCCACGATCGCGTCGAACGGGCCGTTGGCGGTGCAGGCGATCAAGCGCGCGGTGATCGAGTTCGACGGGTTGACGGAGACCGAGGCGTTGCAGCGGGAGCTGACGATCGGGTGGCCGATCTTCCAGACCGAGGACGCGAAGGAAGGTCCGCGGGCGTTCAAGGAGAAGCGCAAGGCGGTGTTCAAGGGGCGGTAGGCGCGACGGTCGAGTCGTTGTTGCTCTGATCCCCGGGCCGAAGGGGCCCTTCACGACGAGTCTCCCTCGGGGGTATTCCCCACGGTGCCCAGAGGGTCGACCGAAGTGGGACACCGGCTGCGCAAACCGCTCCACCCGTCGGACCGGCGTCGCGGGGCCCCCAACCGGTGGGGCAGTACCCCGGGTACAG
>JBMOFP010000302.1:0-5086 GCA_049318805.1 Bradymonadia bacterium | reverse complement strand
CGCGGTCGAGCTTGCCGATGCCCTCCGTCCACTCACCGGTCGGACCGAGCGTGTACCGGCCCTCGCCCGCGTGCGTCTCCAGGTAGGTGACCGGCGCGGCCCCCGCGCGGGTGCTGGCCTCCAGCAGCGCGACGAGCGCCAGATGTTTGAACACGTCCGCGTGGTTGCCGGCGTGGAAGCGGTGCGAGTAGCTCAAACGAGTCGCCCCATCTCTCGCGCCTCGGCCGTGGCGGCGCGTTCGAGCAACGCGTGGGTGATCACACCCTCGCCCTCGGCGGCGTAGAAGGCCGCGCGCACGACCGCGTTCTTGATGTTGCCGCCGCTCATCGTGAACTTCTTGCCGAGGAACTCGAAGCGCACGTCGTCGGCCACTGTCGCCTGCGTCGGCAGCATCGAGCGCCAGAGCTGCGTGCGCAGGTCGGCGTCGGGCACTGGGAAGTGCAGGCGGAACTTCAGGCGGCGCTTGAAGGCCTCGTCGATGCTCTTCTCGAAGTTCGTCGTGAGGATCGTCATGCCGTCGTAGCTCTCCATGCGCTGGAGCAGGTAGTTGATCTCCATGTTCGCGAAGCGGTCGTTCGAGCCCTTCACCTCGGTGCGGGTCGAGAACAAGCTGTCGGCCTCGTCGAAGAGCAGGATCACCTGGGCGCTCTCGGCCTCGTCGAAGACCCGCGCGAGGTTCTTCTCGGTCTCGCCGACCCACTTGCTGACCACACGCGCCAGGTCGACGCGGTAGATCTCCTGGCCGAGCTCGCGCGCCATGATGCCGGCCATCATGGTCTTGCCGGTGCCGGGCGCGCCGCTGAACAGACACGCGAGGCCGCGCCCGTAGGAGAGCTTGCGGCGGAAGCCCCAGTCGTCGAAGACCTTCTCGCGGTTGCGCGCCTGCGACAGGATCTCGCGCAGCGTCTCGAGCACCTCGGGCGCCAGCACCACGTCGTCCCACGACAGTGTGGTGGTGTACGGCTCGGCCACGGCGCTGAGCGCGTGGTCCAGGCGCCGACGCACAGCCTGCGCCACGAGATCCACCGTGAGCGGCGGCAGCTCCGCGCCCCGCGCTCCTACGGCCGCGCGGGCGCGCGCTTCGTCCACCGCCACACGCACGATGCCCGGTGAGACCGTGAACCGGCGCGCCAGCTTCTCCGCAAGGTCGGGCTCCAGCGGCCAGTTCAGGCCCTCGAGGGCGCGCCGCCACACCACACGCTGCTCCGACGTCGCCGGCACCACCAGCGCCAGGTCGTACAGGTCGCGGACCTCGCGGTGCAGGCTCGTCACAGGCACCCGCGCGGTGATGGCCACCACACCCTCGTGCTGGTCCACCAAGCGCGCGAAGTGCGCCGCGACCGCGGTCCAGCGCTCCGTCAGGTCGAAGAGTGTGTCGCCGCGCAGCACCAGCGCCGAGCGCCTCAGCAGCGCCTCGCGACCGGCCTCGGCCAGCTCCTCGGCGAAGGCCTCGGGCGACTCGGGCAGGCGCTCCAGGTCGACCGTGACCGTGCCGTACCCGCGGGGGCCCAGCAGGCTCGCCAGCGCGCTGCGGCGACCGCTGCCCGCGGGGCCCACGAGCAGCAACCGCGGACGCCCGGCCGAGGTCGGGTGTACCGCGCGCGCCACCACGTGCTCGAGATCTTCGAGGAACGGCGCGGGCAGCGTAAGGCTGTCACGGGCCGGGGCCTCAGCGGCCGAACGGGCGCGGCATGCGTTCAGCACACGGTGCGGCATCGTGTGCGGCGGTCGGCCCGAACGCAGCAGCTCGACGACCGGCTCGGCGACGACGACGGCGCGGTGCAGCACGGGCGTCGGCGCGCCCCACGTGGACTCGTCGCGCAGCTCCACCAGTCGGTGTCGCACGAGGCGCGACTCCGGCCCGAAAAGCCCCGCGAGGTGTGTCGCATCGCCCGGCGCGTCGGCCGCGAGCTCGCACAGGAAGCCCACGGTCGGTCGTTTCACCGCGAAGTCCGCCCACGCGAACGTGTAGAGACGCGCGAGATCGATCGAGAGCGACGGCGCCGCGGCGCACAGCAGCAGGCGGAGCTCCGCATCGGTCAAACGAAAGCGGGCGTGCAGGCGGTCCCAGGGCGTCGAATCCTGGCCCGTGAGCTGGGCTGCGAACGTCGCGAAGGCTACGGCGGCGGGGTCCTCAGCACCCTCGAAGGGCCCCCCGCGCGGCGGGCGACCGGGCAGGGGCGGCATCGGCGGCGGCTCCGGCACCACGCCCGGACCCAGCAACGCCCGGGCCTCGTGCAGGCTCACGTACAGGTTGCTCAGCGTGCCGCTCGCCTGAACCATGCGGTGCCCGTGGCGCACGATGTGGCGGCGGACGGCGTCGTAGATCCACGCCATCCACCCCAGGCGGTCGTCGGCGCTCATTCCGTGGCCACCTTGGCGTCGAAGAAGCGCAGCAGCTCCTCACGCTTCGCGCGGGCGTCGTCGGCGCCGAGCTGCATCAGCTTCTCGGCGAAGCCCCCGTCGAAGAGCAGATAGCTCGTGAGGTCGGCCTCGGTGCGCGGCTCCGCGCGGGCCAGCAGGCGAATCGTCTTCGCGGTGAGGCCCCGGTCCGCGAGGAAACGGCGGCTGCGGGCGTACTCCGCGGCCATGCCGCCGATGTCCTGCGTGGGCCGCAGGGTCAGGTGCGGCACCACACGATACGTCGCCTGGCGCTGCGCGAACGTCACCTTGTTCAGCCGCTGCGAGAAGTCGCTGCCGAACACACCCTCGCCGTCGCGGATCAGGTGGTTGAAGTGGTTCAGGCGAATCAGGTCGTAGTCCACGTGGTCGAGCATCAGGGCGTTCAAGACCTTGCCCATCATGAACACCGGACGCCCCAGCGACTCCGTGCGCACGCCCCCCAGATCGGCCAGGGACTTCTGCTTCTTCTCGTGGCTCACACCCACCACCAGGATGCGGGTCGAGCCCAAGCGAAGCGCCGGCGACAGCGGCGTATTCTGCCGCAAGCCCCCGTCCACGTAGGGGATGCCGTCGATCGCCACCGGCGGGAAGAGGAGCGGGATCGCCGCCGAGGCGCGCGCGTGCGCGGGCCCCAGGCGCGTGTTGATCGAGGTCACGTGTGGGTCGCGCGACCACGGCCGCGGGCGCCCGTCGCGGGTCTCGTAGAAGACCACGGTGCGGCCCGACGGCACGTGCGTGCAGCTCAGGCTCACCGCCTCGAGCACGCCGGAGCCCAGGTTCTGGTGAATTTGAGACCAGTCGATGCTGTCGTTGATGAAGCGCTTCACCCCGTTCCCGGGCAGCAGCGACTCGCGGTCGTTCTTGCCCAGGAGCCACGCCGAGACCGACCACAGGTCCGCGAAACCAATGGGCAGCAGGTCATCGAGCTGCAGGCCGCGCCACAGCTCCATCAAGCGGCGCACGCCCAGCGCGGGGGCGTGCGACGCCGCCGCCAGGGCCGACACGTTGATCGCGCCCACCGACGTGCCCGCCAGCACCTTGAAGTGCGCGCGCTCCCGCAGCTCCGCCGGTCCCTCGCAGTACAGGTAGTACAGCACCCCGGCCTCGTAGGCGCCGCGTGCACCGCCGCCGGCCAGCACCAGGCCGCAGCTCTCGTCATCCTGGCTCATTGGGCAGGTCCCCCCTCGTGGTGCATGATGCACGGCATGGCACGCATTCTCGTCATCGACGACAACGAAACGATGCGCGAGGGCATCGCGCACACCGTCAAGCGCATGGGCCACGAGGTCGTCACGGCCGCCAGCGGCGCCGTCGGCCTCGAGCGGTTTCGCGAGAAGCCCTTCGACTTCGTCATCAGCGACCTGAAGATGGAGGGGCTCGACGGTCTCGCCGTGCTCGAGCAGATCCGGCAGCTCGACCCCCAGGCGCTGCTCATGATCGTCACCGGCTTCGGCACCGTCGAGACCGCCGTGCACGCCATGAAGCTCGGCGCCTTCGATTTCCTGAGCAAACCGTTTCCCCCTGAGGTCCTGAGGCTGAAGGTCACCACCGCGCTCGAATTTATCGCGCAGCGGCGGGAGCGCGAAAAACTCGAGCGGCTCAACGAGGTCCTTCGGGAAGAGGTCGAGGCGCCCTACCGGCCCGTGCCCACAGCGGGGCGGGCCGGGGCCGAGACCGTCGTGCACGACATGATCGGCCAGAGCCGGGCGATTCTGCAGGTCCTGGAGACCGTGCGACGCGTCGCCCACGCCGACTCCACCGTCTTCATCCAGGGCGAGAGCGGCACCGGCAAGGAGCTCGTCGCGCGGGCCGTGCATCGCACCTCGAAGCGGTCCAGCGGCGCCTTCGTCAAGGTCAACTGCGGCGCGCTCACCGAGAGCCTGCTCGAGAGCGAGCTCTTCGGCCACGAGAAGGGCGCGTTCACCAACGCCATCAAGCGCAAGCTCGGCCGGTTCGAGCTCGCCGACGGCGGCACCCTGTTTCTCGACGAGATCGGCGAGATCAGCCTCGCCGTGCAGCTCAAGCTCCTGCGGGTGCTGCAGGAGCGCGAGTTCGAGCGGGTGGGGGGTGAAGAGACCGTCAAGGTCGACACACGCATCGTCAGTGCGACGCACAAGGACCTGCTCGAGCTCGTGCGGCAGGGGCGCTTCCGCGAAGACCTGTATTACCGGCTACACATCGTACCCATCACACTGCCACCCTTGAGAGACCGGCCCGAAGACATCTCACTGCTCGCCATCCACTTCGTACAGAAGCTCAGGGGTCGGACCGGCAGCCCAGCGACCGACCTCACGCCCGCCGCGCGCGAGGCCCTGCGCGCATGGTCCTGGCCGGGGAACGTGCGCGAGCTCGAGAATGCCATCGAACAGGCGTTGGTCTTCTGCGATGCCGAGCTCGTCGATGTATGTCATCTGCCCGCGCACATCGCGGCGGCGCGGGCCGCGGCGCGCAGCGCGAGCGGGGGCGGAGGCGGCGGCGGCCTGCCGGTGTGGGATGGGTCGAAGCCGCTGCCCGATTGGCTCGACGAGCTGGAGAAGCGGACGATCCTCGACGCGTGGGAGAAGTGCGCGGGGGTGAAGACGCGGGTCGCGGAGCTGCTGGGGGTGAAGCCCAGCGCGTTGTATTACAAGCTCGAGAAGTATGGGATTGGTGGGTGACTCACCATGCTGAGCCCTGAGCAAGT
>JBMOFP010000301.1:0-5097 GCA_049318805.1 Bradymonadia bacterium | reverse complement strand
GCCGCACGATGGACTCGCCGGGGCCGATGAGCGCGCTCGGCGGCTTCAAAAAAAAGATCGGTCGCTCGGGAACCGCGTTTCCCAGTTCAGCGGCGTGCTCCCGGTAGTTTCGGCCGATGCAGAGGATCTTGCTTGGACGAGTTTTCATCGGCCCGAGGATCGACCGGAAGTCCCCGTCAACGCAATCCGAGCGGCGTCTTGACCCCCTGAAACCCGAACCCTAGACTCTGAAACGCGAGCCGCGCCGCATCGGGCAGCGTGATCGCGTTCGAACGCGGGAGAGCGTATGGCCGGTGAACGTAAAGAGAATTCGGTCCTGTTCAGCCTCAAGGAGCTGAAGGACTTCACCTCCGACGACCCCGCGGAGCCCGCGGCTCGGCCCGCGTCCGCCTCGAAAGCCGCGCCGACTCCAACGCCGCGGCGCCCGAGCGCCCTCGACGACATGGGCTCGTTGCTGGCCGACATCCGGTCGACGGTCAACGAGGACGTCGAGGCCGAAGCGCGGCGACTCGAAGAGGAAAAGAAGCGCCAGCGGGAAGAAGAAGACCGCAAGATCAAGGAGACCTCGGCCCTGCAGAAGGCCGACATCGAGGCGCGCATCGCCGCTGAACAAGCACGCCGTCGCGCCGCGGAAGACGAACGCGCCGAGCGCCTGCGTCGCCAGGACATCGAGGAGCGCCGTGCGCGGGGCGAGATCATCGAAGAGCCCGCCCCGCCGGCCGCCATCGAGGTCGTGCAGGCCCCGTCGCTCGCGGCCCTCTCGGCGGCCTCGGTGCCGCAGAGCGCGCTCGCGCCCCAGCCGCCGCAAGGGCGCGGCACGGGCTTCTACCTGACGGTCGTCGGGCTCCCGGTCATGTGCATCACGGCGATCGCCATCGCTCTGATTCTGAACACCAAAGAGCAGCAGGTCGTCGTGAACATGCCGGCGCCCCAGGCGCCCGAGACCATCTCGGTCGTGGCGACCATGCCGCCGCTGCCCGAGCTCAAGGCCGTAGGTGGCCCGCCCACGGAGCCGCCCTCCTTGGCGTCCGCGCCGAAGCCGAAGCCCAAGCGCCCCGCCGGCGAGGGCAAAGGCCCGCCGAAGCCTCCGGCGCCCAAGACCGCAGGCATCAAGATCGACATCAACGCCGACTAGTTCTCGGCGTTGGGTCGGTGACCGGACGCTGCGGGGGCGATACGCGCCCCCGCCGTGTCGTCAAAGGCAGATGCCGTAGGCCCAGCCGGCGTCCGCGTTCTGGACGCACATCCGACCGTCGGCACAATCGGCGTCCGCGGAGCAGGTCGCGAGGCACACGGCCCCGCCACCCGGATCGCCGCAGAAGGCCTCGTCCGCGCAGTCCGCGGCGGTCGTGCACCGCTCGCCGATGCCCGAAACACCCGCGGGCCCACAGCTCCCGCGGTCGGTGATCAGGTTGAACGGCCGGCACTGGCGGCCCGCCCCGCACATCGCGTCCTGGCCCATACGGCAGTCGCTCGCGAGGCACAGGCCAATGGCCCGCGTCTCGTCGAAGTTCGGCGTCGTGGGGTCGTCCTGCGTGCTGAAGTCGATGCACTGCCGGCCCGCCGAGCAGCCGAGGCCATCGCCCGGATCACAAAGCCCGGCACACGCGCCCGTCTGGTCGAAGTCGAGCGAAGGATCCAACGGGTCGTCCGGATCGCCGTAGCAGAGCATGCCCGAGGCGCACTGCTGCGCCCGGTCTCCGGCGGTCCGTCCGATCGCCTGGTCGTTGCACGGCTGACCCTCCATGACACTTCCGGCCTCGAGGCAGAGCCCGTCGGCGCCGGGCTGGGCGGGGTCGCCGACGGCGAGCGGCAGACAGGTCCCCTCCCACTGGAGTTGGCTCCCCACGGCGCAGCGCCCGTAGACCTCGCCGTTCCCTTCACTCGGGCCACAGAGGGTGTAGTAGCAGACGAACGCCTGGTCGATGCACCCCATGTGCTGCGGGCAGATGTCGTCGTTCTGGCACGCCACCAGGCAGATCGACGCTTCGCCCGCGTTGATGCACGTCTGGGTCTGGGCGTCGCACAGGTTGGGGTCCTGGGTGCAGTCCGAGAACTGCGCGGTCACGCAGCGACCGTCCCGGCACTCCTCGGTGCCGACCTCGCAGTGATAGCTGGTGTCGCACGTGCCCCCGAGCCGCACGCAGTGCCCATTGCGGCACTCCTCGGCGTCCGAGCAGGCGTAGGGGCAGCCGATCTCGCATTGTCCCGTCGCGTCGTTGCACACCTGACCCGCGTCGCATCCGGCGATGCGACAGTCCGGCTGACAAACGGATACGCCCCCGTCGGGGAGGTCGATGCAGTTCCAGCCGTCCCGGCAGTCGATGCCCGCCCCGCAGGTGTCGAAGCAGAGGTTCGTCTGCCCCGAGGCCAGGCAGGCCTTGCCCGCGCCACAGTCGCGGTCGCTGGCGCAGTCGGCGCGGCAGAAGCCGCCCGGCACGCGCCCCATGCTCTCTTCCTCGCCGAGACAGTCGTCCCCAGGGGGACAGTCGGCGTCGTCGGTACAAGGGCCGGCGTGTTCGCCCATGGCCACACTCTCGCAGCGCCCGTTGGCCGGGTTGCAGCGCTCCCCCGGATCGCAGGAGACACCGTCACACGGACCGCCGGGTTCACCGCCCGCGCCACCGCCGACCGGCTCGCCACCGACAGGCGCCCCGCCGGCGTTGCCCCCGGGCGGACCCTCTCCACCGACAGGCGGGTTGTCCCCGCCGCTCGGAGAGCCACCGGCTCCGCCACCGACCGGGGGCTCGACCCCGACATCCAAGCGAATCGTGCGTCCCATGTCCTCGCGGGCGTTGGCGGGGGTGCCGCACGCCTCTGCAGGGGCCTGGTTCGCGGGTCCGCTGCCGAACTGGCAGAAGTCCTGGGCGTTGCACACCCCCAGGAGCTCTTCAGGCCCCTCCGCCGTCTGCCGGGTCAGCGGTGCGCCGGAAGGGTCCAGCGGTGTGCAGCACGTTCCGACGAGGTCCCCGAACTTACACGGGGCCTCCTCTTCGGACTCGGCCGCACACCCTGCGAGCGCGCCGAGGGCCACGAGGACCGGCAGCGCGCGGGAGATCATGGGAAATTTCACGGGGACTCCTCGGTGTGCATGGGGTCGACGAGCCGACCGCACGCAAGCACCGAGGAGGACATTCCCCGGCAGCGTCGCCGGCCCGAAGGCCGAGTGGGCTTAGGGGTTCGCGCCCTGCTCGGGGACGCAAGCGCCGATGACCTGCGACGGGTTGTCCTGGCTTCCGAACACGCCCGTCAGGCACATCGTGCCGGGCGCGCAGGTGTGGCCGCTGCCCTCGATCGTGTCGCAGAGCTGGATGCAGGTCGTGGCTCCACCCTGCTCGAGCGCCGCGCACAGGTTGCCCGGCGCGCAGTTGTTCTCGCCGGTGTTCGGGTTCGCCTGGCAGGGATCGCCGGTCTGAACGGTCTCTTCACCGGCCACACACACACCGAGCGCGACCTCGGGCTCACCGCCGCGAGCGCCGATGAAGCCGAAGTCACAGGCCAAGCCCTCACCGCACTGCCCGACCTCACCGAAGACCTCGCATTCACCGACGCACACACCGAGCGTCGCGAGGGGCTCATTGAAGAACGGAATCACGCAACCGGCCACCTCACCGCACAGGCTCTGGTCGACGGCGTCGCAGAAGCCGTTGCAGACCGGGTTCCGATTCATTTCGTCGAAGAAGTTGCGGCAGATGTGGCCCGGGTTGCAGTCGCCGAAATAGGTCTGGTCGTCCGGGACGCACGCGTCGCCCTGGACCCCCGTGCCGACCGCGCCGTTCACGGGCGAGCAGCTACCGACCCACGCCCCGTCGTCGCCCGACTCGTTGAAAACCGTGCAGGCCTCGCCCTCGCCGCAGCCGGTCTGCTCGTAGATGTCGCAGGGCTTGTGGCAGTACTTGATGTTGAGGCCGTTGTAGTCGGCCGAAAGGTCGATGCAGGTCTCGCCTTCACCGGGGCACGTGTCGTTCTGACCGCAGGCCTCTCCGCCGCAGGGGGCCTTGCAGACGGCGCCGTTTGCGCTGGGAACGCAGAGGTTCGGCGCGGCACAGAAGATCTCGGTGTTGTCGCAGGGCTCGCCAGCCTGGGCCTCGCCCGAGGCCACGCAGAACGTGATGGGGGACGCGAGGCCGCAGGTGGCCGGCCGACCGCACGCGTCCTCGGCGGAGCAGGGCTCACAGTCGTCGCTGGGGAGGCAGAAGCCCGGGCAGCGGGCCGCGTTCGCAGCGCACTCTTCGAAGGGCGCGCAGAGCTCGTTGTTCTCACAATCCGGGGGATCGGAGAGCGTGTCGCAGGTCGAGAAGCATCGACCGACCGGGTTCATCGCCTCGTCCTCGCCGGTTTCCTGGCAGATGAGGCCGCGACCGCACTGGTCGTTGCGGGGGTCACAGGTGGCGCCCTTCTCCAGCGCGCCGGGGGAAGGCTCGTTGCCGCCGCCGCCGCCCGCCGGGTCACCGCCGACCGGGTCGCCGCCGACCGGGTCGCCGCCGGTGGTGCCCGCCGGGTCGCCGCCGCCGCCGGTGTTGCCCGCCGAGTCGCCGCCGACCGGGTCGCCGCCGACCGGCTCGATGCCGCCGTCCACCGGGTCGCCACCGCCGCCCGCGTTGCCCGCCGGGTCGCCGCCGACCGGGTCGCCGCCGCCGTCTTCTTCCTTCTTGCACCCGGAGACCGCGATCGTCATGGCGGCCGCGAGAACCAGCAACAGATTCGAACGCTCCATCATCTCGCTCCTTGAACGACGCCACCCCTGGCGCCGTGTGACACAGGCGTTACGCCCCGTGGAAAATCTGCGGCACGCTAGAGAGCGGCCCTGATGTTGTCAATCTCCGAATTGACGAAGGGAATCGCACTGGTGTACGGGCGGCCCCGAAACGAATGTCGGGAAACGGGCCGGATCGACGACAGGGCAGTTTTCTGCACCTTCTCGTCCACAGACCGCCACCCTGACGTCACCGGGTCCTCTACTCCTGGGAGGCTTCCATGCCCTCGTCACCCACCTCCGTGCTTGCTGGTCGCGCCCTCAACGTCGCCGTGGTCGGCGCCACGGGCGCGGTGGGCACCGAGATGCTTTCCGTTCTGGCGCAGCGGCGCTTCCCCGTA
>JBMOFP010000300.1:0-5113 GCA_049318805.1 Bradymonadia bacterium | reverse complement strand
CACCGACGAGGGCTTCGACCTCACGACGGACGCGGCGAACTGCGGGCGCTGCGGCAACGCCTGCCCCGCAGGCCAGCGGTGCTTCCAGGGCGCCTGTCAGGCGGGGGGCGGGCAGGTCCGCAATCGACTCCTCGTGTGCGGCACCGTAGATCGGAACCTCGAGAACCTGCTCCAGGGCGCGAACGTCGGTCTCCGCATCGAACCGGGCTGCGTGCCGAACGCACGCACGCAGGCCATGCTCTTCCCCCGAAACGGCGTGGGACAACTGTCCCTCGACTGGAACGTGGTCGGCGCGTGGATGCGCGCCGGCGGCTCCGTCGTGACCGAGTACACGTCGTCGATCAACGCCTACAACGGCCTCACGGGCTCGAACGTGATGCAGGCGCTCAATCGCATCGGCGGGTGCAAGAACGTCGTCATGCCGCTCACCCAGCGTTTGCCCCAGGATCCTTTCTGGCTGGACAACGCCTTCGCTGCGCCCGCCGCCGGGGACGACGGCTGCGGCTACCCGTTGCCCATCGCCCGCATGCCGGGCGTCGTCGCGCTCGGGGGATGGACTGCTCAGGACGTGTCTCTCGCGTACCTCGACCTCGGCCTCGGGCGCCTCTGGCTCGTGGAGTCCGATTGGCAGGACGAGCCCCAGTTCGCGGTCAATCTCGACCCGACGGACCGACTGCTGGCGTACATGATCGCGGGCGGACGCACGGGCGTCTCCCCCACCGCCTGCAACAACGGCCGCGACGACGACGCCGACGGCTACTTCGACCTGGACGACCGCGGCTGCGATGCGCTCGTGGACCCGACCGAGGGCAACTGGGTCGGCAACCCGCCGCAGTGCTCCAACGACCGCGACGACGACTTCGACGGGCTCACGGACTTTCCCTACGACCCGGGTTGCACCCACGCCGCGGACCTCCAGGAGGGTGCGGCCCCGGTGGCGCCCGTGTGCAGCAACGGACGCGACGACGACCGGGACGGGAACCTCGACTTTCCCAGCGACCTGGAGTGTCAAGGTGCGGCCGGTGACGACGAGGACCCCCCGGCCCGCTTCGTCGCCTGCAATGACCGACTCGACAACGACGGGGACACACTCGTGGACCTCGACGACCCGGACTGCGCCTACGGCATCGACGGCAGCGAGGGCCCGTTCCAGCGTGTGGTGGCCTGCAACAACGGCATCGACGACGACGCCGACGGCCGCGTCGACGCCAACGATCCGGGGTGCGCCAACGCCCAGGACGACAGCGAGGTCGATGGCGCGCTCGCCGCGGAGTGCAGCAACGGGCGGGACGACGACGCCGACGGCCGCGTCGACTATCCGAACGATGCGCAGTGTGTGGCCGCGGGCGATGGCTGCGAGCGCGCGGGCCGGGAGTTCTGCGGCGGCGCGTGCCGGAACGTCGACGACGACGAGGCACACTGCGGGCGGTGCAACAACGCCTGTGCACCCGGCGCTGCCTGTGTGGCGGGCCTCTGCGACGGCCTCTTCACGTTCAATGGCGTGCTGCAAGGCGCCGCGGCCGCCGACCTCGACGGGTGGCGCGTCTGTTTCTCGGACCGCTACGCCGACCAGTCCCCGCGCGCCGTCGAGACGATCCTGCAGAACTGCAACGGGGCCTTTGTGATGTACGGCTGTCGCCCGGTCGGCAGCCCGACATACAGCCTCCTGGCGATGGGGCCCCGGGCGCTCGTCTTCACGGACACCGGCGCGGTCGGCAACGCCGTGACGACCACCAACGGCGTTTCGTTCTACTTCAGCCCGAACTACAGCCTCGGCTTTGTGCCCGAAGGGGAGCTGCCCGACCGCAACTCCTGTGATACCGGCGACTCACGGGGAGAGGAGCGGATGTGCTGGCACACACAATTCGACGGCCTGAACACGGGCTATCGGTGCGGCAACGAGTTCCTCAACGGCAACGTCGGCTGGGAGCGCGTGGTCCTCACCGGGCCGTGACCGTGAACGCTGCGTGACGCACACGCGCTCACGCTCGTCTTGCCATCAAGACAGACGTCTCGTATCGTGAACTCACCCTATGAGCACGATACTCCCCGACTCCTCGCTCGCCCTGATCGGCGGGACCCCGGTCTTGCGTCTGACACGCTTCGACACGGGGCCCTGCACGCTCTTCCTCAAGTTGGAAAACCAGAACCCCGGCGGCTCCATCAAGGACAGGGTCGGCCTGTCCATGATCGAGGCGGCCGAGCGTGACGGCCATCTGTGGCCCGGCGCGCTGATTGTGGAGGCGACCGCGGGCAATACGGGCCTCGGCCTGGCCCAGGTCGCCGCGCGCAAGGGCTACCCGCTGCTGCTCGTCGTGCCCGACAAGATGAGCCGCGAGAAGATCCTGCACCTGAGGGCGCTCGGCGCCGAGGTGGTCGTCACCCGCTCGGACGTCGGCAAGGGGCACCCCGAGTACTACCAGGACCTGGCCCAGCGCCTCGCGACCGAGCGTCGCGGCTACTACGTCAACCAGTTCGAGAACCCCGCGAACCCCCTCGCCCACGAGCGGAGCACAGGTCCCGAGATCTGGTCGCAGCTCGACGAGCGCGTGGACGCGGTCGTCGTGGGCGTCGGCTCGGGCGGCACACTCACCGGGCTCTCGCGCTACTTCGCGCGGGTGCAGCCGGAGCTCGAGATGGTCCTGGCCGATCCCGAGGGCTCCATCGTCGCCGAGTACGTGCAGACCGGGCGTCACGGAGAGGCCGGGAGTTGGCTCGTGGAGGGTGTCGGCGAGGACTTCATCCCGCCGCTCCTCGATGTCTCTCGTGTTCGCGCGAGCTACACGGTTTCGGACGAGGAAGCCTTCGCAACGGTCAGGACCCTGTTGCGGGAAGAGGGTGTGCTGGCCGGCTCTTCGACAGGGGTGCTCCTGACCGCGGCGCTCCGCTACTGCCGTCAGCAGAGCACGCCGAAGCGGGTCGTCACCTTTGCGTGCGACAGCGGCAACAAGTACCTGAGCAAGGTCTTCGACGACCACTGGATGCGGGACCAGGGCTTCCTGCGCAGCACCTCGATCGGGGATCTGCGCGACGTGATCGGGCGTCCGCACATGCAGGCCGCGGCGGGTCGCGCGGGCCTGGTCTTCGTGGACCCGACGGACACGCTCGAACGCGCCTGGCGCCTGATGAAGCTGCACGACGTCTCCCAGCTTCCCGTGCTCTCGGGAGAGGTCATCGTGGGGCTCCTCGACGAGTCCGACTTGCTGCTCGCGGTGACCCGGGACCGCGCCGCCTTCGCGCTGACCGTGGACCGTGTCATGACCCGCGAGCTGCGCACGCTGGGCCCGGACACGCCTCTCGAAGCCCTCATGCCCATCTTCGACGCCGGCCTCGTCGCGCTGGTCGTCGACCAGGGGCGATTCCTCGGACTCATCACACGCATGGACCTGCTCCAGTGCCTGCGACGTTCGGTGCACTGAACCATGGCCGACCCCCTCTCGACCTTCCCGCGCATCGAGCGCCGCGCCGACCACCTGCGTCTCTTGCTCGGAGACGACACCCCGGCCCTGCGCTTTCACTGGTTCTGGCTGCGCCACAACTGCCCCGACTCGGTCCATCCGGCGACCCGCGAGCGTGTTCTCGATGCGCGCCGCGTGCCGCTGGACCTCGAGCCCATCGACGTCCGACTCGTGCGCGACACGCTGAGGCTGGAGTGGGCGGGCCATACGAGCGTTTTCGCCCTGAGCTGGCTGGTCGCCCACGCCTATGGCCACGAGACCACGCCGCTGGAGCCGCCGAGCAACGACCTCGAGGCCGTGACCCTCGACGCCGGTGCGCTCCGTGAAGCGCCGCCCGAAAGACTCTTCGAGCGCGTCCTGGCAGGCGTCCACGCCCACGGGCTCGCGGTCGTCCGAGGCTACGGAGACGACACCGAGGCCCTGATCGAGGGCTTCCTCGGCCGCGGTCTCGGCGTGCGTTCGACACACTTCGGGCGCATCGAGGACCTGCGCACCGACAATACGACGAACCAGAACACCGACCAGCTCGGCTACACGGATGCGCCGGTGGAGCTGCACACGGACCAGCCCTTCATCGACGCGCCGCCCCGCTACCAGCTCCTTCAGGCCATGCGCTCGGCGCTCGAGGGCGGCGAGAACCTGATCGCCGACGCCGCCGCGGCCCTGCGGTACCTGCGTGGCATGGACCGCGCAGCGTTCGAGCTACTGACGCGCACACCAGTCGTCTTCCATCGGCGTCAAAAGCACTTCGAGAGCCGCGTCGACGCGCCGATCTTCCGCGTCGACGCGCAGGGCGAGCTGCTCCAGGTTCGGCACAGCTACTTCACCTTCGCCCCGCACCGGCTGCCCTTCGAGGACATGGAGGCCTTCTATCGGGCCTACCAGCGGTTCCAGGCCATCGTGCACGACCTGCGCCACCATCGGCGGTTCCTGCTCGCCCCCGGAGACTTCGTCTTCTACGACAACCACCGCATGCTCCACGCGCGCACGGCGTTTCGTGGGCCTCGCTGGGTCCGCGGGGTCTACTTCGACCCCACCTGAGCGTCGGATTGCGGTGTGCCGCCGTCCATGGCACACGCAGGGCATGGAAACCTACGCCGACGCGCTCCCCGAGACTTTGCCCCTGTGGCTTGCAGGCACACCGATGCCCGTCGAGGCCGACGTTCCGGTCCTCGAGGTGCGTGACAAGACCTCGGGTCAGGTCGCGACGCGGGTGCGGCGCGCCGGGCCCGCAGAGGTCGAAGCGGCCATCGCCGCGGCCTACGCCGCACGTTCGGCGTGCGCCGCCGTACCGGCCTGGCGACGCGCCCGGGCCCTGAATCACGTCGCGCAGCGCCTCGAGGCCCAGGCCGAGCGGTTCGCAAGGGTGCTCGTCGTCGAAGCCGGCAAGCCCATCCACGACGCGCGCGGCGAGGTGGGCCGCGCCCTCGACACGCTCCGTGTCGCCGCGCAAGAGGCGACGCGCCTCGAGGGGAGCTATCACCCGCTCGACATCGCTCAACGTTCCGAGGGCTACCGCAGCGTGACTCAGCGTGTGCCGGTGGGCGCGGTCGCGTTGATCACACCCTTCAACTTCCCGCTGAACCTGGCCGCGCACAAGGTCGGGCCGGCGGTCGCCGCGGGTTGCCCGTTTGTGCTCAAGCCCGCGAGCCACA